>CAXMMT010000026.1:0-3836 GCA_964194555.1 uncultured Boseongicola sp.
TCGGTGCCATGACCGGTGTCGAGACCGTAGCGGTGACCATCTCCGACGCCACGATCGATGTTGCCTTCGATGACAACGCTGTTGAGCTCGCCGCCATCAAGAACACCATTGAGGAGCAGGGCTACGCCGTCTTCGGCTAACCCTTCGGCTGACACCAGGTCGGTCGAAACCGAAACGGTTCTCTTCGACGTCGACGGGATGACCTGTGCAACTTGCGCGGTCAGAATCGAGCGCACCCTCGCACGTCAGGACGGCGTGGAAACCGCCTCGGTCAATCTGGCCGGTGCCTCGGCAGCGGCTCGCGTCCGCTCAGGAGTGAACCAGAACGATCTGGCGGCAGCCGTCGACAAGATTGGGTACACCCTCACTGCTCACGACGCCGACCACGAGCAACGAGACGTCGTGGAGATGTACTCCGATGAGGAACGCGCCCAACGACGTCGCTTCTGGGTGGCGCTCGCGTTCACCGCACCGGCAATGCTGCTTCACCTCTTTGGCCCGCACGAGTTGTGGAACTCAATACTCCAAGGTCTCTTGGTCACACCTGTCGTCTTCTGGGCCGGTGCCCAATACCACCGTCGTGCGTGGAAATTGGCCAAACGGGGCACCGCCAACATGGACACTCTGATCTCGCTGGGCTCCCTCTCGGCGTATTTCTATTCGCTGGCACTACTTCCATCTCATGGTGCGGTTTTCTTCGAGACCTCGGGGATGATCATCACCTTGATCACTCTGGGGAAGGTATTCGAGGCAAGAGCCAAGGGTCGTGCCTCCAGTGCGGTCCATCGCCTTCTCGAACTTGGCGCAACCGAAGCCACTCTCCTCACCGACAGTGGTGAGACCAGTGTCCCAATCAGCGAGGTGATCCCCGGCGATCGGCTGGTGATATTGCCTGGAGCCCGTATCCCGACCGACGGCACTGTGATCGAAGGAGCCAGCACCGTCGACGAGTCGATGCTCACCGGCGAGCCATTGCCTGTGTCTAAGGGAACCGGCGACGACGTGGTAGGCGCAACCGTCAACCAGGCCGGCCGTCTCGTAATCGAAGCGACCCGTGTCGGATCGGACACCGTGTTGTCCGGGATTGTTCGGATGGTCGAGGAGGCACAAGGCTCGAAGGCTCCCATCCAGAGACTGGCCGACGCCTACTCGGCCCGATTCGTTCAGGCCGTATTGCTCATCGCCCTCTTCGTCTTCGGATTCTGGCTGTTCTTTGGTGACAGCATCGGCCAAGCCGTCCAGATTGGTGTGGCTGTTCTGATCATTGCCTGCCCCTGTGCTCTCGGACTCGCCACCCCAACCGCAGTCATGGTGGGATCCGGGCGCGGAGCAGAGTTAGGCATCCTTTTCAAGCAGGCCGAGGTGTTCGAAAGGGCCCGAACCATCGACACGCTGCTCTTCGACAAGACCGGGACACTGACTACCGGTGTGATGACGCCGAAGGCAATCGAAACCGACGCCGAGAAGGGCGAGTTTCTCAAACTCGTCGGTTCAATCGAGGTCGCATCCGGCCATCCCATCGGCATCGCCGTCGGTCTTGCCGCCGACGAGGCGGATGTGGAGTTGCAGCAGGTTCTCGACCTGGAGTCGGTGCCGGGCATGGGTGTGGTTGGCACGGTTGACGGTCATGCAGTCATTGCTGGAACACCGTTGTTCTTGGAGGAGCGGGGATATCCCGAGGACGAGGCGTGGCTCGAGGCTATGGCTTCACAACAAGAGGAAGGGCGTACGGCATTCATCGCCGGGTGGGATGGAAAGACACGAGGGATGGTTGCCGTCTCCGACTCCATAAGGGAGGAATCTCGGGCTGCCGTTCAGCGTCTCGATGCCATCGGGATCTCAACTGCCCTGATCACTGGTGACAATCAGGGTGCGGCCGAAAGGGCGGCGAGAAGTATCGGGATCAAAGAGGTGTCGTCGCATGCCACCCCAGAAACGAAAGCGAAGTACGTCGCCGAGCTTCAGGGCAAGGGTTTGGTGGTCGCGTTCTTTGGTGACGGCGTGAACGACGCGCCAGCACTCACTCAGGCTGACCTTGGACTCGCAGTGGGGTCAGGAACCGGTGTTGCGGTCGAGGCAGGCGACATAGTCCTTCTCAACGACGACCCTCGGCTTGCTCCAACTGCGGTGGAACTGGCGCAGGCAACTTTCTCGACGATCAAGGGGAACCTGATCTGGGCCTTCCTCTACAACACCGCAGCCATCCCCCTTGCCGCGCTTGGCCTGCTCAGTCCGACGATCGCCGCCGGAGCCATGGCGTTTTCCTCGGTTTCGGTAGTGCTCAACGCCCTACGGCTGAGACGGTTCAGGCCCTTCTGGGACTGAGCCGATTACCTCCGGCCGGGTGTAGGTTGAAGTAATGGCCAGTCTGAAGTGGATCCATCGACCGGTGCTACGGGAGCCGATGGCCGTTATCGCGTTTGAGGGCTGGGGTGATGCCGGCGAGTCGGCGAGTCTCGCCGCCGCGGCATTCCTCAAGCACCTCGATGCCAAGCTGCTGGCGACTGTCGATCCTGACGAGCACTTCGACTTTCAAGTCCGTCGTCCCCACGTCAGTCTCGATTCAACCGGTGTGCGAAGCATCTCGTGGCCTCGCAACGAACTTCATCACTTGCGAATGGGCGACCAGGACGTGGTTGTCGTTCTCGGCGAGGAACCCCATTACCAATGGAAGAAGTTCACCAACGAACTGGTGGAAGCACTCAACACACTCGGCGTGAAACGCGTCATCACCCTGGGCGCATTCATCGGACAAGTGGCCCATACGCTCCCGGTGCCGCTGGTTGGGTCGGCAAACCGCCCCGACACCATCACACTTCACGACCTTCTGCCATCCGGATACGAGGGCCCAACCGGCATCATCGGAGTCCTCAACCAAGCGCTGAACAACCTTGAGATCGACGTCATCTCTGTTTGGGCCGCCGTTCCCCACTACCTGTCGAATCAGGAGTACCCACCCGGCACTGAGGCCCTGGCGGTCAAGGCAGCCGAGTTGATAGGAGTCAGCCTCGACATCGGGCATCTGTCCACAGCTTCCCGTGACTTTCTCTCCACAGTGGATGACGCGATCGAAGGCAATGACGAACTACTCCGCTACGTCGAGCAACTCGAGGAAGACGCCGATGCCGACATCGAACGCACCGACCGTCTGGTCGACGAGATCGAACACTTCCTCCGCGACCAGGGCAACCCGTGACACCGCACATCTCAAGCTCAAGCGCTGGCTGAGCCACGGTCCGAATACCCTCACCAATGAGGCAATAGCCGTCGTTTTCTATCTACATGTCCTTGGCGCCACCGTGTGGATCGGTGGACTGATCGTCATGGGCGGTCTGGTACCCGCTGTCCGCAAGGCCACCGACGACCGGACTGTCATCCAGGCGATGGCGAGACGATTTGGCGTCATTTCTTGGATCGCTCTCAGCTTGCTCGTGGTCACTGGCGGAGTCCTGGCCACCGACAACTGGTCGCAAACCCTGATCCTCAAGGTTGGTCTGGTGTTGATAGTGGCGATGCTGGCGGCCTGGCATTCCGTGATGGGCAGCGATCAGTCGCCAAAGACCCGAGGGGCCACGCAAGCGGTGATCCTCCTCCTGTCTCTGCTGATCCTCGCAGCAGCGCTAAACCTGTAGCAAAGAGAAGACCGGGCCCGAAGGCCCGGTCTCTCAGAATCACTTCTTGCGCTTGTGTCTGTTCGCCTTCAGACGCTTGCGGTACTTGTGTTTCGACATCTTCTTCCGACGCTTCTTGACCAACGAACCCATGCAAAAACCTCACAGAAAAGGGGAGACGACCTCAATGGTCGCGTCATCTCGGAGTTAGGTCAAACCAAACCC
>CAXMMT010000027.1:0-2315 GCA_964194555.1 uncultured Boseongicola sp.
CAAGACAGGCAGACGCCTGTGCAACGGGCTCATTCCCCATCTCAGACCCGGGATGCGATGATCACCGCGAACCAGAGCCCGAGGAGGCAGACATGTCGAGGCTGATAGCGCTCGCACAGGAAGTCGAAGAGCAAACCGAGATCGTGGTTGAAACGACCGAAGCATGCGCGGATCTCGGTCCTTTCTGCAACGTCTTGGCCGATTGGACTGGCAACGAGGCGCTCGCCGAGACGCTCTCGTGGCTGCTGGGCACGCCGGTGAAGATCATCATCATCACAATCCTTGCCCTTGTTCTGAATCGACTGGCGCGCCGAGGGATCAGGAGGCTGACGGACCATATCGGTGTCGTGACCGCCGATACCCGTGTCGTCTCTGAACGTAGCCGTGAGCGAGCTGAAGAGCGGGCAGACACGATCGGCTCGCTGTTGCGCAGCCTCGCATCGGTTGTGATTTTCGGCATTGCGCTCATCATGATCCTCGCCACTTTTGGTATCGCCGTCATACCTGCAATTGCATCCGCTGGAGTTCTTGCTATCGCCATAGGATTCGGCGCCCAATCCGTCGTCGAGGACCTCCTACGCGGAGTCTTCATGCTGGCCGAGGATCAGTTCGGTGTCGGCGACCGTGTGGATGTCGGCACGGTCAACGGTTATGTAGAGCGGGTGACATTGCGCACCATGGTGATACGCGATGCCAACGGAACTCTGTGGCACATGCCCAACAGTGAGATAAACCACGTGGCCAACGAGTTCCAAGAGTCGAGCCGTGCGGTCGTCGAAATTTCGATCCCTTACGGCTCCGACATGCGAGCTGCCATGGAGTCACTGGGGGAGGCGGCCGAGATGGCCTGTGCTGCCCCGGAATGGAAAGAGTTTGTACATGGCTCGCCTGAAGTGCGTGGCATCCAAGAACTCGGCGCACACGACGTTGTGGTGCGTGTTCAGGTGTGGGTCGATCCGGGCAAGAAGCGCCCATTTCAGCGTCATTTCCGCTTGTACCTCCAGGAAGGCCTCGACGCGGCCGGCTTCGGCAGTCCCAACCCGAGCTACGACATATGGCTGAAGGGGACCTCTGAACAACCCGCACAGGCGATCTAGCCGAGAAAGCCAGCCCCGCTAATCCAGTACCTGAGATCACAGATTCGTGGCGAAGGGATAGTCACGGCGATTCGGGGTTTAGGAATCGTTTACGTTTGCTGTGCGGAGCCAGACGATTCTTGTCTTGGTGGCCAGAACATCAGTCGTGAGCTGGGCCGATCCGGACCTGCCAAGGCCACCGACCGTCGATAAGTGCCGTTATGGACCCGCCCATAAGCGCCGTATGAACGGGGCTCTCGTTAGCGACTCTGGCTGAGCGGCACCTCGAAGAGTCGGATGGGATCGTCGAATCCTTTGAGGGCGATGGGTCCCCGGTCTTGAAAGGAGATCGACTTGCCGACTGAGAGCTCACGAACGGCACTCGACACAAGGATCTGTCCAGGGCCGGCATGCCCACAAATACGTGAAGCTAGATTCACCGCCGCACCAAACAGGTCCTCGTGTTGGTCGACCGGCTCCCCGGCACTAATCCCTATACGCACACGACCGTCGTCCGACTCTGGCTCAATCGGCTCACCAAAACCGTGTTGAATTCGTACAGCCGAATCGACTGCTTTGCTGACGTGACTGAAAGACGCAAAGATTCCGTCGCCGGTATGTTTCACTTCTCTTCCATCGTAGGTAGAGAGCGCCTTTCTAACTATCTGATCGTGGCGTCCCAGAATCTCTAGCGCCTTTCCGTCTCCATGCCGACTGCTGATCTGAGATGATCCGACGAGATCGGTGAACATGATCGCTCGCAACCCGGTGTCGAGTTCGGAGTCATCGTGTCTTGCGATATCTGGGACGCTCTTCTCCCAATCGCCCATAAAATGGCTGACAGTTGGCTTCTCCACTTCCACCATCTTGGAGGGCACCAGCCCATGAGACGCCTTGTGGACCGCGATCGCTGCTTCCTTCGTGGGGGCGTCCACCAGACAGAAAGCCTGTCCATCTGGGCTATTGAACCAAAATGTGAGGAACTCGACCCCATATTGATCCTGAATGGCGAGGTCCTGCCTGTGGGCAGACTTGATGTCCTCCTCGGTGACATCGCCCAGATTCTCGTGAACGTCCATAAAGATCGGCATTGCTATCAGGCCGGGGTGATGTTCTGGTTCATGTGGAACAGGTTGTCTGGGTCGTATTCGGTTTTGACTTCGACGAGACGGTCGTAGTTGGCTCCGTAGTTGGCCGCTGCCCGTCCCTGGTCGTCGGCTGCCATGAAGTTGATGTATC
>CAXMMT010000028.1:0-14275 GCA_964194555.1 uncultured Boseongicola sp.
CGGGCTCTAGGGATCAGCGTTGTCGCTCCAATCTAAGGTGTTCTATCGGTTCTGGACCGCACCAAGAGGTGATGTCCACCTCAATGACGACGAACGAGGCCGCAAAGCGTTGTGTGTTGGGGAAAGGCTTCTGGAGGTGAACTGCACTTGCCACAGGGCACCTCCGATGTCGAGGCTTGACGGCTTGCCGCGTCGGTAACCGAGACGGGGTCGCTATGGATGGTGTGACTTGGAATTGGCCTTCTTCCTTTCTGGAGTGCGGCTCGAGACTTCGGATCGGGGATGTCTCAGTAGCTCAGTTACATTGGACGGATGATGAGTGACGAGATGGTCTGGATCCCCGGCGGTGAGTTCTCCAAGGGGTCGGACAGCCATTACCCCGATGAGGGACCTGTTAGACGGGTGACTGTCTCCGATTTGTGGATCGATCCTGCTCCGGTAACCAACGCCCAGTTCGCAGAGTTTGTCGAGGCGACGGGTCGTGTCACCGATGCCGAGGTCGCACCTGACGCTGAGCAATATCCCGGTGCCCGGGACGAAGGCCTTGTGTCCGGATCGCTGGTCTTCTCGATGACCAAAGGCCCGGTCAATCTCAAGGATTACAGAAACTGGTGGAATTGGGTTCCTGGCGCCGACTGGCGCCACCCCACGGGGCCCGACTCGACAATCGATGGGCTCGACGACCACCCAGTGATTCATGTCGCCCTCGCCGACGCGTTGGCGTACGCGGAGTGGTCGGACAAGGTATTGCCGTCTGAGGCGGAGTGGGAGTACGCCGCTCGGGGTGGTCTCGACGGCGCCGAGTTTGTCTGGGGTGATGAGGATCCTCAGGAGACAGATCCGAAAGCCAACACCTGGCAGGGTAGGTTTCCCTTTGAGAACACCGAATTAGATGGTTGGACCAGGACCAGTCCGGTTGGAAGCTACGACCCGAACGGGTACGGGCTTTTCGACATGGCGGGCAACGTGTGGGAGTGGACCGAAGATTGGTACAGCGCCGAGACCAACCTTCCGACTCAGCACACGTGTTGCGCCCCTGAGAGTCTGAGAGGCGGGACCCGCGAAGCCAGCACGGATCCTGGTCAGCCGGACATCAAGATTCCCCGGAAAGTCATCAAAGGTGGTTCGCACCTATGCACCACTCAGTACTGCTTCCGATACCGGCCGGCGGCACGTCAGCCACAGATGATCGACACCAGCACCAGCCACCTCGGCTTCCGCTGCATCAGGAGATAATTTGGCGGGTATTGACTCACACACTTCATCAGGTCATGTTCGGCTGTCCCTCGCGAGCTGATCCAACGAGTCGTACGGGTTCGGTAGATACTTGACTTTGCGATTTCTCGGAAGCACGAACAGGTCAGGTAAAATGTACCTGTGACCACCACAGGCCTCCAGACTGCGCTGGATCTCGTCGAACTCGGATCTCGACTCATGGCGCAGCGACATAGGCGTGAACACCCTGAGGCGTCCGAGCAAGAGATTGCTGCTGCGGTGGCAGGCTGGTTGGGAGATCGCTCGCAGGCGCCATATGGTGACGCCGTGGGCCGGCGACAGTCTTGGCCAAGAAGTTGACAGATCTCGAGGCAGCTCTTCGGCAACTGGTAGCTGATCTGAACTCGATTGGGGCCTCATACGCTCTGGTGGGCGGGCTTGCGGTGTCAATCCGAGCCGAACCCAGGCTGACACGCGATGCCGACGTCGCGGTCTCAGTGAAAGATGACGCGCATGCTGAGGCGGTCATCCGTCAGTTGATCGTGCGGGGGTACCGGCCCGGCTCCACAATCGAGCACGAGACGACACATCGTCTCGCGGCTGTAAGGCTCACTCACGACGATCGGCCGGCGACGGTCGTCGATCTCCTCTTCGCCTCCAGTGGAGTCGAGCCTGAAATCGTCGACCAGGCGGAAGAGCTGGAGGTACTCCCCGATTTGGTGGTACCGGTGGCCCGATGTGGCCACCTGATAGCTATGAAGCTATTGGCGCGCGATGCCCGTAACCGCCCCGCCGACTATGACGATCTCCTAGCCCTCGCCGACGTGGCCAACGAGCAAGATCTCTCGCAGGCATCGGCGATCCTCAACCTCATAACGGATCGAGGCTACAACCGCGGCAGGGATCTAAAGACCAGCCTCGAGGAGCTGCGCAGCCAGACCTGATGCCGAGTCTCACTGCTGAATTCGTGCAGGATTCTCACTACTGAATTGATCTGCTGACGTGGTGGAGCGACGCTGCGCTCACGTCAATTGTTCCCTCAGCAACAGTGCGAAGTGCTGTGGAAGGACACTGATTGCGGATGGTCGGCACCGATCCCGAATCGAGCGTTGGTCGGCGGAGAGCCTCGAAGCGTTGTTCTTGGTCATTCCAGCGGATTCCGGGATGAGCTCCTTCCGACCATCCGCGAGGGTTATCCATAGCTGCACATCCGCGATGTCGGTCAGACTTACAAGTACACCTCCGACTATGTGATTCATGGGACGGTCAGCGAGCGTGGCCCCTTGTATAAGGAACAGTCGAGCCCTGTTGAGTGCGACCGGTTTGTCCACGACTTTCCCGACGGGATACCGGCCGGTCGATACGACCTCTGGAGCGTATGGCTCGCCCCCTGCCGCTATTGGCTGGACATCGGTTTGACCGCTTCCTCTAACAGTGGCGAGAAGGTCAAGTCGTTCTTCTCCGCGTCAGGTCAACTCGCTTTTCGGATACGAATAGCTCGGATGTTGCCCGAAACTCTGGATGCTCGGTGAATGCTGGTGTGCTCAGCCAGCTCCGAGGTCGCGGAGGAGGAGGTCGTCGTAGGTTTCACGGCGGACCACCTTTCGTGCTTGGCCGTCCTGTACGAAGACCACTGGGGGTCGGACGACCATGTTGTAGTTGGAACCCATGGAGTGCCCGTAGGCGCCGGTGACTGGTGTGGCCAGAATGTCGCCCACAACGAGGTTGTCGGGAACCGTCCCGTCCCAGACGACGACGTCTCCCGACTCGCAGTGTTTGCCCACCACCCGAATGTGGGTTGGTCGCTCGGTGTTGGTGGCTCGGGGTAGGAAGGATTCGTAACCACTCCCGTAGAGAACCGGCCGCGGATTGTCGCTCATCCCACCATCGACCGAGACGTAGGTCCGCACACCGGGGATCTCTTTGATTGTTCCGACGGTGTAGAGGGTGATTGCTGCTTGTGCGACGATGGCCCGGCCTGGTTCGGCGGTGACTTTGGCTTTGATGCCGGCCTTGGCTACAGCACGCCGCACTGCTTCCCCCCATTCGGTGATGGTCGGAGCGGTTTCCCCTTCGATGTAGGCGACGCCGAGTCCGCCTCCTATGGACAGCTCCTCGATTTCGAGGGGTTCCACGAATTCGCCAAGCACTGCAACTGCCTTCTCGAACGATGCAACGTCGAACACCTGGGATCCGACGTGGGCGTGGATTCCGGCGAAATCGAAAGAAGCCCTGGCCCGCTCGATCGCCTTTGCTGCGCTCCCGTCGATGATCGAGATCCCGAACTTGGAGTCGTGGACGCCGGTCTGAAGGTACTCGTGGGTGTGTGCCTCTACTCCAGGGTTGACCCGGATCAGCACCGAGGGTTTGGGTAGGCCTTCGGCGACGAGTTGTTCGAGTCTCCCGATCTCATCGAAGGAGTCGATGACGATTCTGGCAACGCCTGCTTCCAGTGCCATGCCCAACTCGGCGACAGACTTGTTGTTCCCGTGAAAGACAAGCCGATCAGCCCGAACCCCTGCGGCGAGGGCGACGGCCATTTCGCCACCCGTCGCAACATCGAGAGCCATGCCTTCCTCATAGGCAAGTCGAGCCATCGCGGTGCACATAAAAGCTTTGGTGGCATAGGCAACGCCCTCCGGGAACACGGCGACCGCCTCCCGGCAACGGGCACGGAGCTGGGTCTCGTCGTAGACAAACAGAGGCGTCCCGAACTCGTCTGCCAGGTCAATGACATCACATCCACCAACAGAGAGCCGGCCGTCAGAACCAACCACGGAGCTATCTGGGAGCAGATGGGAGGGAAGAGAAGACATCGAGCCGAGATATTGGCACAAACGCGACACAGAACCGGAGCAGCAAGACGACAGGTTAACCGTGGCTGTGGCCGTGTCGTCTGACTCCTCGAGAAGCCGGTCTCGATGGTCATGACCGCGGGGCAAAGGTCGTTGTGAAAGCCTTGCGGGACGCCAGAATGGAAGTGATCTACACGGGGCGGCCCCAGAAGGTCGCGCACATAGCGCGTATGGCCGCCGATGAGGACGGTTGCGCGCCGGTTGCGACTCGGCCATGTCCATGGTGATCGAGGTGAGTTGACTTTCCGGACTCGGGTCTCAGATACGCTTGGTGTCTCCAAGAGCTACCACGACACCGCTTCCTCGGATCGCGAAAGCCTTGGGGCACGACTAGGAGGATCCTTGAGCGAGCGAAATCATCTCATCAACCCGAAGGAGCTGGCACCCGCCATCGGCTATTCCCATGCGGTGCTCGCCGCTCCAGGGCGGACGGTCTATCTGGCCGGCCAGATCGCCTTCGATAAAGAGGGTCAGATTGTCGGCGACACCTGGGCTGAGCAATTCGACCTGGCATTGTCCAATCTGGTGACGGCGTTGGCCGGCGCCGGAGGTGAACCTGAGGATCTGGTGTGGATGCAGATATTCACGGTCGATGTTGCAGCCTATCGTGCCGCCCGACCCGACCTAGGTCCGATGTACCGGCGCCATCTTGGTCGCCACTTTCCGGCGATGGGTCTCTACGGAGTGACCGAGCTCGCCGACGTCGGCGCCCTTGTAGAGATAACTGCGATCGCCGTCATCCGCGACTGAGGGTTTGCTGGCGTACGCAATGACTATCGACTGGGTCCGAAACTGACCGAACAGTCAACTTCATGACTCAGACATCAGTCGAGAAGATGGCGGTGGATCAACAGCTAGCCAACCTGCTTACCACCGAGGAATGATCAGCTCCCCAGGTCAGGTCCGGTTTTCCGGGGTCGAGGCTATGATCCAAAAGGGGCCTGAACCGTTCTTTCAAGCCGGAAAAATGGCCGTGACCGCAATCCAACGTTAGGGAATATCTGTGTCCGCAGAGGCTGTCAACTTCTACAACACGCTCGTAGCACTTCTGGCTCTGGTCGCTCTCGCTATTGCCGCCGGTCTGGTTGTGTATCGAATGGTCAAGGGACCGGACGCCGCCGCCGGACTCGGAAACACTCCACTTTGGTTTGCCTCGCTGGTCGCCCTCGTGGCCACGCTCGGGTCACTCGTCTACTCCGAGGCGATCCACTTCGTTCCTTGTCGACTGTGCTGGTACCAGCGGATAGCCATGTACCCGCTCTCCGTAGTCCTCCTGGTCGGCGCGATCAGGAAGGAAGTCGTTGCCAAGTACTACGGACTGCCACTGGCTCTTGGTGGTCTCGCCATCTCGATCTGGCATTACCTCATCCAGATGAATCCCTCTCTGGAGGGCGGATCCTGTGATCCTTTCAATCCCTGCTCCGCCAGATATGTCGAGATGTTCGGGTTTGTCAGCATTCCTTTTATGGCTGGAGCCGGGTTTACCCTGATCGCCGTCTTGCTGACCTTCTACGTGAAAGCTTCCAACCATGAATAAGGCCATCCTCTGGATCATTGGTGGGGTTGTCGGGCTTGGCCTGATCGTCGCCCTGGCCTTCTCGATTGCCAGCGAGGAGTCGCTCGACGAGTCGATTGCCTTTGGCGAGATCACGGTTGAGGGCGCCAATCTCCCCTTCCTCGAAGATCCCTCCACCGAACCCGCCCTCGGGGCTTCTGCTCCGACGGTGAGTGGCGGTGACTGGAACGACAATCAATACTCAATCGCCGCCGATGGCCGCCCCAAAATCGTCCTCTTTCTTGCTCACTGGTGTCCACACTGTCAGGCCGAGGTCCCGGTAGTCCAAGACTGGATCGACTCCGGTGGCTTGCCGAGCGACGTCGACATGTACTCGATCACCGTTCTCTCCGAAAAGCTCCGACCAAACTGGCCGCCTCAGACCTGGCTCGAAGACGAGGGATGGACCGTGCCAGTCATCATGGATGACGCCCAGAGCAGTGCCGTGCTGGCCTATGGGATGAGGGGAACGCCTTTCTACGTTGTCCTCGATGGCGAGAACACCAACCTTGGCCGGTTCTCCGGTGAGGTTGGCGTCTCCGGTCTGGAGGTCATGGTGCAACTCGCCCAGGCGAGCAATTAGGCCTCCAGTGCTCGAATCTTGTCCAGTCGGCGGACGTGGCGGTCCTCCCGGCTGAACTTGGCCTCGATGAAGTTCTCGATGAGGTCCTCCGCGAGAGCTTCTCCGATGACCCGCGATCCAAGGCAAAGGACATTGACGTCATCGTGCTCGACCATTTGATGAGCTGTGTACGAATCATGGGCGACAGCTGCGCGTATGCCTCTCAGCTTGTTGGCGGCGATGGATGCTCCCGCTCCCGACCCACAAACGACGATGCCACGATCCGCGCGTCCGTCGAGGACCGCTTGGGCAACCGAAGCGGCATAGTCCGGGTAGTCGACAGGATCGCTGGTATGGGTACCCAGGTCGTATACGGCATGACCCGATTCGGCGAGCCAGGAGGCCAGATGCTCTTTGAGGTTATACCCGGCGTGGTCCGAGCCGACAGCGATTCTCATGACCGGTGGCAGAGTAGCCAAGAGCGATGGTTCACCCTGGTCACCTGGTGACAACTACATTCGGCTCAATGTCGACAATCGTTGTTGAGGGCGGCCGACCTCTCTCGGGCACCGTAGGGATTCTTGGTGCGAAGAACGCCGTGCTCAAAGAGATGGTCTCGGCGCTGCTCGCCCCTGGCCGGCACCGGCTCACCAATGTTCCATCCATCGTGGATGTCGAGTTGATGTGTCAGGTCCTCGAGTACACCGGCTGCAAGGTCGATCAGGGGGAAGGTGAGCTCTGGGTGGTTGTTCCTGAGGAGCTCAGACCCGAAGCCCCGATAGACCTGGTGCGTCAGATGCGAGCCTCCATTGTCGTTCTTGGCCCGCTGCTGGCCCGATGTGGCTTCGCACGCGTCGCCCTCCCCGGAGGTGACGATCTCGGGTCACGTCCAATTGAGTGGCACATGAGCGGTCTCGATCAAATGGGGGTCTCGTTTGAACTGGTTCATGGTGAGTTGGTTGGCTCGATCGACGGCAAGCTGAAGGGCACGGAGATAGAACTGCCGTTCCCATCGGTGGGCGCCACGGAGAATCTTCTGTTCGCGGGGGTGCTTGCCGAAGGCGAAACAGTGATTGTGAATGCTGCGAGGGAGCCCGAGATCGAGGATCTGATCCGCCAGTTGACCGAGATGGGAGCCGATATCTCAGGAGGGGGAACGTCTCTAGTGACGATTCGAGGCGTCGAAGCACTTCATCCAGTTGAACATCAGGTCATCCCGGATCGACTCGAGGCGGGCACTTTCGCTGTCGCCGCTGCTATCACAAGCGGCGATGTGACCATCACCGGGTGTTATCCAGATCATCTCAGGATGGAGCTTCGCAAGCTCGAGGACGCGGGTTGCGACGTCGAGCGGGGCGATGGCTGGATTCGGGTGAAGGGCCCGGAACGTCCGACACCGGTTGACTTCTCGACCCTCCCCTTCCCCGGTTTCCACACGGACATGCATCCGCAGATGGTGGCTCTTCTCTCTCTCGCATCGGGCACGTCGGTTGTTACCGAGAACCTCTACGACGCCCGATTTCGATACGTCGGCGAGATGGCGCGTATGGGCGCCGACATCTCGATCGAGGCCCAACACGCCATCGTCCGCGGTGTCGACCGGCTTTCCGGCTGTCCGGTGCTGTCGCCCGATATCAGGGCCGGGGCGGCCCTCGTACTTGCCGCGTTGAGAGCAGACGGCGTCACCGAAGTAGGTGGTGCCGACCACATCGATCGCGGCTACCAGGACTTTGCCGGGCGTCTCGCCGCCCTTGGTGCTTCTGTCGAGAGAACCTGATCTACCATTAGACTCAGGAACAATATCTTGAAGGTATCGGTTCCCAGGCACATATGACAGAAGCGACTCCAGTATCAATTGCTCCGTCGACGGTGGTCGATAGCCCCATCGACGAAGGCAAACTCGAAGAGGCTCTCAACTACATCCGCCCCGCCGTTCAGGCCGATGGTGGCGACATCGTCTTGCTCGGGGCCGACGATGGGAAGGTGAGTCTCCAGATGGTTGGCGCCTGTGGTGGTTGCCCGTTGTCGATGATGACATTGAAGGCCGGAATCGAACGCATCCTGATGGATCGCGTTCCCGGAGTTCGCGAGGTCGTTGCCTCCGCCGATGCCCCGTCGACGCTCGATGAGGTGGGCGAAGGGCTCGGCATAACCCTTCCTTCGTTGTAATTGTTGTACTCGTAGGCTCTTCGCCGAATGGAATCATCCCTCGTTGAGGCCGTTCGCTCGGGCGATCGCAAGGCCCTCGCCCGTGCCATTACACTCTTAGAAAACGGCCAGCCGCTGGGTGAGGTCGGTGACCGCCGCACCGCAATCGTCGGGATCACCGGTCCTCCCGGGGCGGGGAAGTCGACGCTGATCGCGGTCCTGATCGGGAAGATCCGGGACAAGGGGGAGACTGTCGCAGTGCTTGCAGTCGACCCATCGAGTCCCCTAACGGGCGGCGCGATTCTGGGTGACCGCATACGGATGCAGGCCCATGTAGATGATGACGGCGTGTTCGTGCGGTCGATGGCAACCAGGGGCCATCTAGGGGGACTCGCCGAGGCGTCCTCCGACGCGATCCGACTCATGAGTGCGGCCGGCTTCGACCGACTCATTGTGGAGACGGTCGGAGTTGGGCAGTCCGAGGTAGAGATCATGGATCTTGCTGACGGAGTGGTCCTGGTCGTCGGCCCCTCCTGGGGTGATCAGATTCAGGCAGACAAGGCCGGAATCGTGGAGATAGCGGACCTATTCGTGGTCAACAAGGGTGACCGTTCGGGAGCGTTGGATGTGAAGAGAGCACTGAGAGAGGTGGCGGATGCCAGAGGAGCGAAGGTCCTGGTGACGACTGCAATCTCCGGTGATGGGGTCGACGAGCTTCTTGCAGCCATCGAGAAGCTAGTCGGCGTTTAGAACCGCCTGCGCCGCTGCCAGCCGCGCTCCCTCCACACGTGGTGGACTGCACGACACGTAGTCGAGTCCGAGCCCGTGGACGAAGGCGATCGAATCCGGATCGCCACCATGTTCTCCACACAAACCAAGCGTGAGATCGGGATTGGCGGCTTTGCCCTCGGTGCAAGCGATGCGCATCAATCGCCCCACGCCTTCCTGGTCCAGAGTCTGGAATGGGTCCGAGGGAAAGATCCGCTGGTCGATGTAGTCCTTCAGGAACAGCCCTTCGGCGTCGTCCCGGCTCAAGCCGTATGTCATCTGGGTGAGGTCGTTGGTACCGAACGAGAAAAAGGCCGCAATCTCGGCTATCTCTCCGGCAGTCAGCGCGGCACGGGGAAGCTCGATCATTGTTCCGATTGGAATGTTGTATTCCCGACCGGTCTGCTCACTGGCGGAGGCAATTTCTTCTTCTACAACCTCTTTCATTCTTCGCAGCTCTTCAACCGTGGAGACAAGGGGGATCATGATCTCGAGGACAGGATCGCCGGCCGCGTCGAGTCGTCGCGTCACAGCTTCGACTGCCGCCCGGGCCTGCATTCGATAGAGCTCGTTGAACATCAAACCCAGCCGAACGCCCCTGAGGCCGAGCATCGGGTTCTCCTCTTCCCACCGCGCTACCTGCGCTGACATCGCCATAAGATCGGCGATGGGTCGCCCGGCACGCACTCTTCGTAGTGCTTCTTCTTCGAGCTCGAGCCGCGAGGGAAGAAACTCGTGGAGCGGCGGATCGAGCAGACGAATCACGACGGGCAGGCCGTCCATCGCTTCGAGGATTCCTTCGAAGTCACCAATCTGGAGACGTTCGAGCTCTTCGAGGGCTTCGGCTCGATCTTCCTCGGAAAGGATGATCTTCTGGACGACCTCGATGCGCTCACCCATGAACATGTGCTCGGTGCGAGCGAGACCGATGCCGCTTGCTCCACGCTTGCGGGCCTCGGCCGCGTCATCGGGAGTGTCTGCATTGGCTCTGACGCCCATCGTGCGGATCTGGTCTGCCCACTCGAGGAGCAGGCTCAGATCGGGAAGTTTCTCCGGAGCAATCAGTTCGACCCGGTCGGTGTAGACGGCCCCTGTTGTCCCGTCGATCGTGATGAAATCGCCGCCGGAGATATCTATCTCGCCTACCTGCGCCAGTCCGGCCGCAACGTCGACAATGAGGTTGGCGGCCCCTGTGACGGCGGGCTTGCCCATACCCCGCGCCACCACGGCGGCATGTGAGGTCTTGCCTCCGTGACTTGTCAGGATCCCGGCGGCCGCGGCCATTCCGTGGATGTCGTCGGGGGCCGTTGACGGACGTACGAGGATCGAGTCTTTTCCGGCTTTGGCCATCTCAACTGCGGCATCGGCGTCAAACACGACGACTCCCGTTGCTGCTCCCGGGGAGGCGGCGACGCCTGTGAGGATTGGCTGCACGTCGGAATCTGGGTCGAGACGCGGCCGATGAAGTTGTTCCAAAGAAGAAGGTTCAACGCGGGTGACGGCGGTCGCTCTGTCGATCAGGCCTTCGTTGGCCATTGTCACCGCAAGACGCACCGCGGCTTCGGCTGTTCGCTTTCCGGACCGGACCTGAAGGATGTGGAGAACACCCCTCTCGACGGTGAACTCGATGTCAAGCATGTCTTTGTAGTGCTTTTCCAGTCCGCTCATGGTGTCCAGAAGTTGACGGTGGGACTCGGGGTGGAGGCCGGACATCTCGTCGAGAGTCATTGTGTTTCGTATCCCCGCAACGACATCCTCGCCTTGGGCGCGCGGCAAATAGTCACCGTAGGTGACACGGGCCCCGGTCGCAGGATCTCGTGTGAAACAGACCCCGGTTCCGGACTCGTCGTCGAGGTCACCGAAGACCATCATCTGAACGTTGGCGGCAGTTCCCAACGAGTCGGGAATCCGGTTGATGCGCCGGTATTCGATTGCGCGCCTATTGGTCCACGAAGCGAAGATGGCGGCGATGGAGCCTTGAAGTTGTTCTCGAGGATCGGCGGGAAGCTCGCTTGGACGCTCCTCCTCGACGATCGCCTGAAACATTCGAGTCACCTGTTCCAGATCCTCGGTGTTGAGCTCCGAGTCATCTTCCACCCCTCGTTTCACTCGGAATGTCGACAGGATGTCCTGGAACGGTTGGTCATCGAGGTCAAACACCACGGTGGCATACATCTGGACGAATCGCCGGTAGGCGTCCCAGGCAAAGTGTGGACTCCCCGACCAATCGACGAGTGGTCCGACCACGTCGTCGTTGATCCCGAGGTTGAGAACTGTGTCCATCATCCCCGGCATGGAGAACTTGGCACCGGATCGCACCGAGAGAAGAATCGGATTCGGCCCTGCGCCGAATACTCTGCCTGTTGCCTTCTCGAGCCTCGATATCGCAGCGTCAACATCGGTCCAGAGTTCGGCCGGGATCTGGCCGGTGGACATCGTCTCCCGGCATACTTCGGTGGTGATCGTGAATCCCGGTGGAACCGGCAAACCGAGCTGGGTCATCTCCGCGAGCCCAGCGCCCTTCCCGCCCAGGAGATCGCGATCAGACCCGTCTGCATCTGAGAAGTCGTAGAGGTATGGCAAGACAGCAGATCATATGCCCTGGCGGATCGGTATAACCTCGCCGGCTGATGACGGTCTATTTCGCCCATGCCACGAGTTTCTGTGGAGCCGTTTGGAGACCGGTCATATCTGGACTCGATGGCGTCGAGTGCATCGCATGGGATTTTGCCGGACACGGCTCAGGGCCGACGCTGGATCTGCCGGTCGATTGGCGAGTATTTGGTGAGCAGGTGCTCGATGAGACCGTTCCCGGTGGCATCGGAGTGGGTCACTCGGTAGGTGCGACGGCATTGATGATGGCCCAGCTTGCTGATCCCGATCGATTTCGGTTTCTGATCTTGATCGAGCCATCTGTCTTCCCAGGCCCACACGGCCGAGAGGAGAACACCTTGAGTGGGTTCACCTTGAAGCGAAAGAGGACGTTTCACTCGCGTCAAGCCGCCAAGGACAACTTTGCATCCCGGGAAACGTTCTCAGATTGGGTGCCGTCCGCCCTGGAGGCGTACGTTGAGTGCGGGCTGGTCGGTGAGGGTCCGGTTGAGCTTGCATGCGACCCCGAGATCGAAGCCGACATCTACCGGGCCACCAACGCCCACGACACGTGGGAGCGACTCGGTGAGATCGATATCCCGGTGCTGATTCTCACCGGCGAGACCTCCGATCCCATTCCACCGGGATTTGCACGCGAGCAGACGGCCCAGTTTCGACGTGCCGGGCTGGAGATCGTCCCGGGGGCCGGGCATTTTCTACCGATGGAGAAGCCGGATCTCGTTGCCGACCGAATCCGCCGGTTGGTCGCTGCGTTCTGAGATCGATGGTTCGGAGGCGGGGGCGACCCGCCCCGAGGCGGGGCGGGTCGGCCCCTATGGAGGTCGGGTGTTGACGAGTTGTTTGAGTCGGGGGTGTAAGTCTGGTTTGGGCGACGGATAGATTGTCCGGTCGGGTTTGCGAAACTGGAACATTCCGTTGGGACCCGTGGTGATAGACCAGCCGTCTTCGTGGACGAACCGGTGGTGAAACCCACACAACAGGATCAGATTGTCCAGATCGGTGGTTCCTCCGTGGGACCAGTGGACAATGTGATGAACCTGAAGCCACTGTTTGTTGTCACATCCATGGAACCGACAGGTTCCACCGTCACGGTGATGGACCAGTCTTCGTAGCCATCGAGGAACCCTCCGACTGTTGCTCCTCACCCCGATGATTTGGGAGCCGTCGGTGATCACCGTTTCCACAACACAGTCACAGGAAAGTCGTCTTGCTGTCTCGTTGGAGCACCGGAACCGAGTTCGGGTGACACCAGAGTCAGTAGTGGTCAACGCATCCAAATCAGCATGAACGGTGATCTGAGGAGGAGTGGTGGTGGTCATCCAGGTCTGGGCGACATCGGCAGCCCGAATCAAAGAACACAACTCGGCCGCAGAGGCAGCGTGCAGTCCGCCGAACTGATCGAAACCTTGGTCGATGCGAGCGTACCCGCTCGTTATCTGCTGTCGCTTGAAACCAATCCATACCTACGAACATACGTTCGACCTGGGACAGATTCAAGAGGTTTGACCTCAAATCCCACAGAAATCTCAGAAACTTCAGCAATCTGCCCGATAGATCAGGCCCTGGTCGCCGGCGACGAAACGGTGTCGTCCTGAATCAAGGAATCGAGAACCCCGGTCAGATCCGCCGTGGGCACCGGCTGGAGCTCGGTGAACACCATCTCCGTCCGGGACCCGCTCATGACCAGCTTCCCGCTGATTGTCTCGGCTTTCTCAACGTTGAAGAGTGCGTTTATGTATACCCGCTCTGATGTCATCACCTCGGCGGGAGAACAGGCCATCTCGGTGATGGCGAACTCCGTGATGGAGAAAAGTCCCCCGGAGACTTGAAATGTGCCTCCGTAGCCATTGCACGCGGCGGTTCCGGTGATCTGGTCGCCTTCCAGGGTCATCGCGATTGGGTGGGAGGCGACCATGGGGATCGGCATGCCATCGAAGGTTCCTGTCTCGAGCTGCCAAGCCCCTTCGAGGCTGCTCGTCGAAGCAGTGCACGCTGTGATCACCAGCGCCACGAACGTGATGAGCGCGATTCTCCTCACTCCGCTTTGAAGTGTTGTGTCCCTCATACGGCCTCAGAGACTTATCGCGGCGCCGGCTGCCAGGACAACTCCTGTCCACAGATGGAGCATGGCAGTGAGTTTCAGCGCCCTGATCAATGCCATTCCATCGGTCTTGGCGTTGACTATCCGGACCGGCCCGACGGCGAATGGAGCGAGCAGCCCGGCGAACATCGTGGCTTGTGGTGTCCAGCCGGCCACGCTGAACAGGACGATCAACGGGTAGGACCCGTAGATGAGGGCTGCAAACAGGGCCCGTGTCTTATCTCGGCCAATGATCACCGCGAGGGTTCGTTTGCCCGCTGCCTCGTCGGTCTCGATGTCCCGGTAGTTGTTCACCACCAGGATCGCGGTGACCAGCATCCCAACGGGGATGGCCAGAAGCCACGCCGACAGGGGGGCAGTCATGTCGTGGACATATCGGCTTCCAACCGTGGCCATGGGACCGAAAAAGACGAAAACGAAGACCTCGCCAAGTCCCCGATACCCGTATGGAAACGGCC
>CAXMMT010000029.1:0-2520 GCA_964194555.1 uncultured Boseongicola sp.
TTGGCTGCCCTACTACCCGGTGTGGGCGATCCTCATCATCACAGTCTCTGTGTTTACGGTCTGGGCGCTCACAGTCCACGGCCGTGACATCACCATGGGATACGAAGATATTTAGGACGACTCCGACATCCTTTGACAGACTGGACGGGGCGCCCGTTGCCGGAACCATGTGCTGTTCAGTTCGTCCCGCGACCACCCAATTGTCGCCGGCGGTGACCGAACTGATGGAGATAGTCGCGATCGTTTCGCTGCCTCTAGGATTGAAACGAAGAGCAAATACGCAAAAGGAGATCGTATGACGCAGCCACCAAAGGGCTGGTACACCGACCCAACCAGCGAGTACATGTACAGCTACTGGAACGGAATACAGTGGACTAATCAGGTGAGCAGCAGCGGTACCACCCTCAACGCCCCCAACGTCATGGATCCGCCAGCGGCCGCCACTCCACCTGCGCCGGGTTCGGAAGCAGCGAGTCCACCTCAGGCTGACGTCGCGCCAACGGTTCAGGTCACGCAGAAGAGGGGGTCGGGAGTCGGCACCGTCATTGCGGCAATCCTGGCCATCGTTGCCGTGGTTGTGCTGATCGTCGTGCTGGTGAACCTGTCAGGTGACGACTCGCCAACATCGGACACCGAGGTTTCGACTCCCGCTCCAGTGACCACCATTGCACCGTAAAGGGCAAGTCGCTCGACCGAGCCGGGCAAGACTCTCTGATCCGTGGATCTACAAGCTGTGCCCGCACCGGTCCGCAACTATCCGTTGAGTCGGGAGTAGCGGGGAGTGGTGTCGGCCGGGGGCCAATGGCTCCCAACTGGGCTCCCGCAGGAGCCGTAACGGTCAGTAAGGGTGCGACATTGTGGGTGGTCACGACCTAAAGGTCTGCGCTGTCGAGTTGGTCTTTTGGTGCCTTCTCTGGACCTGCGAGCAACTCGATGAGTACGACGATTCCTAGGGCTAGGGCAGCTGTGATGATCACGAGTAGTCCGCTTGGTGCAGGCCCAAGGAGCACGAAGAGGAGTCCGATGACCACTACCACTACTTGGATGGTGCGTTTCCATTCGGCTAGGAATGCTGTGAATCCGCTGGGTTGCTCCTCGTCTGGGCGACGCCAGGAGTCGAGTGTTCGAGATGTCCAATCCCTGAAGAGATCAGCTCGCTCGGAGGGGCCAGTCGCCCAAGCGACGAAGCCGACGATGAGGGCGAGCAGCAGAATCGCCCATGTCGCCTGTGTCAATCGGGCAAGGACGGTGTCCCATACCGCGCCCGCTCCCTCTCTTACTATCTCATCGTCGATCCCGTTGATGGTCGCGTTGCGACCGATGCGGAGAGCCACCAGGCTTAGCAACAGGGCCAGGGCGGTTCCGAAGCCGAGGAACTGGGTCATTCGACGGTGGTTCGGCGAGGCCCAGACTGCTCCAGCGATTAGGACGAGTGCCAGAAGGGGAAGGAACCATCCCATTATGTCCAGCCATCGAGCTACCGCCTGGACCGCCGCCAAATCCTCGTTCTCATATAGAACGATCTGGCCAAGGCTGACGTCGAGATCAGGGAGGTCGAGACCGGCCGCTTCCACCCGGTCGACGATGACTGCGCCGATCTGGTCGAGGTCGATGGCGACCTTGCCCTCTTCGGCTATCAGCGCCCCGTCGTTTCCGCTGAGTATCGCACTGACGCCCTTATGGGTGACACGAAGCGTCGCCGTCCATGCCGACGTCACAGCATCCGATTGGATAACCTCGTTGGCGACCCCGGCGACCAGGTCCTCGATTGTCGACGTCAGCGGGGAGGCCAGGAAACTCAGTTCATCAGGCAGGACGTCTGTCACGAAAACTTCTACACCAGCCGCTTCGATGACACTGTCGGCTACCCGTATCGAGAGGACAGTGGCGATTGCGTCGTCCTGGGGCAGCGTTTGGAAGGTCGCGACGAACTGGTCCTCGTCTTGAAGAGGGGTCTTTAACCACACGGCATCCACAGCGGCCACTACCGCGATGATGGCCAAAACGGCCAGCACACCGGCGAGGATCCTGCGCCAAAGCGGGCCCCGGGCCCGTCGCTCGTCGAGCTGGACACGCAGCGCCTCGTTCTCCGAACGCAGCGCTTCCATTTCCCCCCCAGAGGTGGAGCCTGGTTGATTCTGGTTGCTCACTATCTTGCCTTCCTCGACCGTCAGAACACTTGCGCTGACACTATCTGAAAACGATTCCGACCACCTCATCGTTTGAGGTCATCAGATCCCACAAAACACAACATCAATTGGTCGCTGGAGAAAATCCTCGGGTCGCCCGGTTTGATACGAATTTTGGGATATGGGCGGAATCCCTGGAGGCAGTTTCTCGCGAACCTACGAATCGATAGCGTCAGAAATGTCTCCACCAGCGTGAGAGTTATGCCCCGATCCATCCAAGACATTCTTGACCGCCGATGAACTGGCTAAGCGTTTCGAGGATTATGAACCCAGTGTGATCAGGTCAATGTCTGACAAAGGCGAACTCTAGAGCTCACCGCTCACGATGCTG
>CAXMMT010000030.1:0-44164 GCA_964194555.1 uncultured Boseongicola sp.
GTACTGCACCCAGACCGCGGACTGCACCCAGTCAGGTTTCTTCACCGGTATTACCGGCGTGGAGGCTGTGGACGCCACAACCGTCACAATCACATTCGAAACTGAGACGCCGTTCCCGTACAACGCTTTCGTGAGCTTCCAGTCACCGATCTTGCAGAAGGCGCAGTTCGAGAATTGCGTGGGTACAGATGCGGTTGCTTGTACCGATGAGAACTTCGGACCGATTGGAACCGGCCCCTACATGGTGAGCGAGTTCAAGGTCAACGACACGGCTCTGTATGACTACAACCCGAATTATCGGGGCGCCGCAGACGGCAAGCCGTTCTTCGGCACTGTGCTGATCAAGGGTGGCGGCGACGCTGAGGCATCGGCCCGTTCTGTTCTCGTACTTGGTGAGGCTGACTACGGCTGGAACCTGCAGGTCGACCCTGTGGTATTGGCCAACATGGAAGCCACTGGTATCGGTGTGGTTCTCGCTAGTTTCGCATCCAGCGTCGAGCGTCTGATGATCAACCAGACCGATCCGAACCCCGATCTCGGTGATCAGCGTTCAGAGCCCGGCACGACTCATCCGTTCCTGACGGATCCGGCCGTGTACCAGGCCCTGAGCATGGCAATCAATCGTCAAGAGTTGGTTGATGTTGGTTACGGCTTCGCCGGTCGTCCCACATGCAATGTGTGGCCAGGAGACCCGTACGCATCGACTGCCAACGACGCCTGCCTGACCCAGGACATTGACGGTGCAAACGCACTGCTCGATGAGGCCGGTTACGCCGACACCGATGGTGACGGCATCCGCGAGGATCCGGACACGGGTGATCCGCTGTTTGTTCTGTACCAGACCTCGACAAACTCTGTCAGGCAGAGCAACCAGGATCTGGTCAAGTCCTATTGGGCTCAGATCGGTGTCGACACAGAACTCAAGAACATCGACGCTTCGGTGTTCTTTGGTGGTGACCCTGCAAGCCCTGACACCTACCAGGTGTTCTACTCAGACATCGAGATGTACACCAATGGTGCCGGTGGCCCGGACCCCCAGACATACATGGGTAACTGGACTACAGACCAGGTCATCTCACCGAGCACCAACTTCGGTGGAGGAAACATCCCCCGTTATTCGGATGCCGAATACGATGCTCTGTACTTGGAGTTGACCAAGACGAGGGAACTGGAACGTCGAATCGAGATCGTCAAGGAGCTGAACGACCTCGTCATTCAGGCCGGGGCGATGATCCCCCTGATCTGGCGTGGATTGGTCTCGGCCTTCGCCAACTCGATCACTGGCACCGGAGACCTGAACGGTTGGGACTCTGAGTACTGGAACATCGAAGACTGGGGACGCAGCGAGTGACGTCGAGATAGCGGTCCACCTTGCCGAAACACGCTCGAATCGGTGGGCTTAGCGGCTCTCCCGTATTCGCTCACCCAGTAGGAGTGCGAGTCAACCTTCACGGTGAAGTCGTAGTCAAGCCACACGGAAACTTCTTCTTGATCGGCCTTATCAGCGGTCACTGTTATGTGGGGCTGTTGAGGTGGTCCGTGAGCGGCAGATCGAGTCAAGTACAGGTAGGTTCCTTCCAGTGGATTACCCGTCTCGCAACATTCGTTTCACCACAACCGAAGACGGGGTCGATATTGCGTTTTGGGAGATTGGGGAGGGCAAACCGGTCGTCATACTCAACAGCTTCGGTCTTAGTCATGCCGAATTTGAGTGGGAGGTCCCTTCAATCGCTTCGTTCTATTCGGCTATGGCTGAGCGCTATCGAGTGATCCGGTTCGACCCGAGAGGTTGGGGCCTTTCGGGTGACCCCCCCGGTGGATGGGGTTCCGCTACCGAGTCAGGGGCGCAACAGGGGATGTCAACTCGTGAGATGGGTTTGGATGTTGAGGCTGTGGCGGCGGCTCTCGAACTCGACAGTTTCGCTCTCCTGGCCGTCAGTCTTCTGGGTCCCGTCGCTATCGCATATGCGGCAATACACCCAGAAGTTTCAGAACTGATCCTCTGTGACGCCATGTCGAGCAACGCCACCGGTTGGCTCGGCCCCACTCTGCGTACCCAGATTGGTCTGAGCAAGCTGGAGAAAGAGGCAGGCGAGTCGGTGTTCAGCCCGTGGGAGAGGGTCGGACCACATGACGAAGCTGAATATCAAGGAGAAGACAAGGCATGGGTACGCAGATCTGCTGCGGTCACGAGTTCTGCCCACTTTCGGCGAGTATCAGCTACGACGTATAGATCCGGCTTCGATTCGTGCCTGGGTCTCGGAGATGGCCGAGGCAGGTCTCTCGCCAGCACGGATACGGCACGCACATCAGGTTCTCCGCACAAGCCTTCAGCAGGCAGTCGATGATGGCCTCATAGCGAAGAATCCTGCCGATCGGATTGATTTACCGAAAGGACGGGAGCGTGAAATGCTCGCCCTGACAGCCGTGCAGCTTCATGAGCTTGCCCAGCACGCCGATGTCGTCCGGTCTGGTGAAGGAAGACTGATCTCTTTTTTGGGTTACAGCGGACTCCGATGGAGCGAGGTTGTGGCCCTTCGACACCGTTCGATCGACCTACTCAACAGGCGAGTTCACGTTCGGGAGGCTGCGACGGATGTTGGTGGGCGGCTGGTCTTCGACTCGCCCAAGTCCCACCGGCAGCGGACCGTTGTTCTGCCACGATCCGTGGTTCGCCTGTTGGATGAAGGGCTGGAAATCCCCTGTCCCGATGGTCATGTCTTTTCTGCTCCTGAAGGCGGCCCGCTCCGATCTTCGAATTACCGGCGCAAGGTGTGGTCTCCGACCCTCAAGCTTCTTACCGCCGATCATCCTGAACTGCGTGGCCTTCGAATTCATGACATGCGGCACACGGCGGCCTCGCTGGCGATCTCTTGTGGAGCGAACGTCAAGGTGGTGCAGCGGATGCTCGGTCACCGTCACGCATCCATGACACTGGACCGCTACGGGCACCTATACACAGAGGATTTGGAGGCGGTAGCGGACCGATTAGATGAGACGTGTTTGAGCGTGGCGTGATGCCGAATTGGACCACACGTGGACCATGGCTGCCCAAGAACCGCCAGTCGGTAGGGACACAAGCCTCTGAACTGGTCTTATGAAGTGGGTCCCGTGGGAATCGAACCCACAACCTTCGGGTTAAAAGCCCGCTGCTCTGCCAATTGAGCTAGGGACCCTGAATAGCAGAGGGTAATTCCCAACGATCGCTGCACACAGTCGAAGGGAGGTCTGGCAGGATCTGTTCGAATGAGCGTGATCCGTTTTGGCATCTCGAATCTCCCTCCCGACGATGGTGACGATGAGGAATACATCGACTCGCTTGTCGATCAGGGACATCGGGCGCTCGAACTACCTTTCACAGGTGGGTTTCCCTGGAAGCAAAAGCGGTGTGAACAATTCGGTGCCTTGGCCGCCGAGCGAGATATCCGAATGTCTGTTCATGCTCCCTATTTTGCTGGTCTGACAATTCAGGATGAGGACAAAGGCAAACAGTCACTTGCCGCCTTGGAACACACCATGAAGCTGGGCAAGTGGCTCGGTGCCCCCGTTATCGTTGCCCACTTCGGTTCCAACTACGACGAAGACCCCGAAGTCCTCATGGATCGGATTCGTGCCCGTCTCGAATATATCGCGCCCAAAGTCGAGTCACTCGGCGTCGGGTTGGGTCTCGAAACTGCCGGTAACAAGAGGTCGTTTGGGAGTCTGGGCGACATCGCTCAGCTTGCTTCCGAATTCTCCTTTGTTCGGCCTGTCGTCGACTGGGCCCACGTCCATGCGATGACCGGTGGCGGTCTGACATCCAAGGAGGCGTTCACGTCGGTTCTCAGCTTCATCCGCGACAGTTTCCCCGGCTGGATGATCCAGCCTCTGCAGGTGCAGTTCTCCGACAATGAGTTCGGCAAGGCGGGGGAAATACGCCACGTCGCATACGGCGAAGGCAGCTTGCGAGTCGGTCCGCTGGTTGATGCGGCGGAGGAGTTGGCGATGTCGATGGTCCTCATCTCCGAGGCAAGGAACATGAAAAGTCATGCCCTCATCTGGGAGGAAGTTCAAAGGCACACCGGATCGGCGGGAAACACATCACAAAGAATGGTCGCTTTGGCACCAATCGACTTTCCGTCACCGATCAGGGGAACAGTGGACAGCAAACACTTCAAACCCGGTGATCTCGACCGACCGATAAGGCTCAGCAACACCGACAAGGTCTTCTTTCCCGAGGATGGCTACACCAAAGGCGACCTGATCCAGTACTACGCTTCGATCGCACCTGTCCTCTTGCCTCATCTCGACGGCAGGCCGATCTCAATGTCGCGTTATCCCGATGGGATAAGCGGATCATCGTTCTACGAGAAGCGGGCTCCTGGACATCAGCCGGATTGGATGCGGACTGTGCCGGTCGTGTCCGATTCTCAGGGTGGGACTGTCGACTTTCTGCTCGCCGACTCGAGTGAAGCTTTGATGTGGTTCGCCAACATGGGTTGCATCGAAGTTCATCCCTTCCACTCCCGGGCGGAAGATCCTGACATGCCCACCTATGCCGTCTTCGACTTCGACCCCGCGGAGGGCTCCAACTGGGGCCAGGTCGTTGTGGCGGCGCAGCTACTGAAGGTCGCCTTGGCTCAGCTTGGCCTTGTGGGCTATCCGAAGCTCTCGGGCTCGAGGGGTTTGCATGTGTATGTGCCCCTGGAGCCGATACACGAGCACGCCCGTGTTAGGCGTTTCGTTGGAGAAGTCGGTGAGTATCTGGCCGCCGCTAACCCAGAGGACATCACCATGGATTGGGATAAGCCGAAGAGGAGGGGGAAGGTCTTTGTTGATCACAATCGCAACGCGAGTGGACAGACTGTGGCTTCGGTTTACTCCGTGAGACCGTTGCCCGGCGCTCCAGTGTCGGCCCCGCTGACATGGGAGGAGGTCGACAGCTTCTCCAATGGGGATGTCACGATTGCCAACCTCTGGGATCGCTTGCAGCGGTTTGGAGATTTGTTCGCACCGGTCATAGAAGCCGGGCAAACCCTTGACGCTGCGGAAGATGCGCTGGGCATCTCGTGAACCACCCAGGCGGGGGTCGCGAAAAGCGGATTATCGCGCAGTCAGAGACCGCCTGTAGGATTGTGGGATGGACCTATACGCCCGCATCAACATTCTGGGCGGTCTTTCGGTCCGGCTCAGGCGCGGCGGTCTCGACGAGGCCATCGCGCTCGACAATGATCCTATCGGGCGTGCCAAGGGCTGGGCCAAGCAGGGAGTGGACTATCTCCACATAGTCGATTTGGACGCCGCGGCCTATGGTGACTATCGCAACCGCGACCTGATTGCCGAGTTGGTCGATGAGTTGAGGATCCCGGTCCAGGTGGCCGGTGGCATCAGGTCTGAGGGTGAAGCCGAGCGTCTCATTAGTGCCGGTGCCTGGCGGATCGTCATGGGTACCGCCGCAATCGAGAATCAGATCATGGTCTGGGACCTATGTCGGGAGTACCCGGACAAGATCGTCGTCTCACTCGATGTCCGACCCGACGAGGAGATCGCCACCCAGGGTTGGACGCAAAACAGCGGCCGATTCCTCGAAGAGGTGCTCATCGAGATGTCCTCCGCTGGTGCTGTTGCCTTTCTCGTTGCCGAAGCGGGAAGAGACGCTCTCACCGATGCACCCAACCTCGCAATCCTGGCCGAGGCCTTGGCCACCGTGGAAGAGCCGGTCATTGCCTCCGGTGGTGTCAGGGATCTAGAAGATCTCCGTGGTCTTCTCCAGTTGGAGGCCAACGGTCGCCGGCTGGGCGGGCTCATCGTGGGTCGGGAGGTGACGGCCGGCCGATTCACCGTTGCGGAGGCGAAGGACGTCCTTGCTGGTGGCGGACCGCTGCGGGCACCAGGGGGGATCAGCTCGACACGCACGTCGGTCGGTGTCGAATCACTCACGAATGCCCTCGAGTTCTACGGGGAAGTACTCGGATTTGATCAGGTTCGATCACCATCTCAAGGAGTTGTTGCAGCCGTTGTCCAGGCGGCCCCCGGTCAGGAGATCGAGTTGGTCGAGGGAGGAACTGCCCGCCCTGATGCCCTCGTTTTTCAGGTCGAAAACGTGGAGAGGTGGAAAGACCACCTCCACAACACCGGAGTGTCCGCGGCCACGACGTCGCTCGGGCTCGAGATCATGGACCCTGACGGTCTGGTCATCCGTCTCGAGGCAGACTGATCAGCGGATCAGGGTGCGTGACTGTTCCCTCATGTACTGACGTAGATACCACGGGCCTCCTCCGCCTGCTCCAGACGTCCCCGAGCCCTTCCATCCGCCGAACGACTGAATGTCCGGCCAGGCGCCGGTCGTAGCCCCAGCGGCCCGGTTCACATACGTGACGCCCGCCTCTATTTCGCTGAACCACTTGTCGATCTCCCGCTCGTCTGTCGAGAAAAGACCTGCCGTGAGCCCGAACTCGGTGTCATTGGAGAGGGCGAGCCCTTCCTCCAGATCCGATACTCCAGTCACCGCCACCAAGGGCATGAACAGCTCCTCGCTCCAGATCCAGGAGTCGAGGGGTGCGAAGACGACGGTGGGCTCGACGAAGTGACCTCTTGTCAGATCACCATCGGTCAGGACCTTGCCTCCGACGAGGATCGTTCCACCACTGCTTCGCACCTCGTCGACAGCTTTCTCGAACCTTGTGACGACGCCTCTCTCGATTAGCGGGCCCATGAAGGTTGACCGATCAAACGGGCTGCCCACCTGGAGGCCGGCGGTGGCGCTCACCAGTTTGTCGACTAACTCGTCGTGGACGGAGTGCTCGACGTAAACCCGGGAGGTGGCGCTGCACTTCTGGCCGCTCAATCCGAAGGCGCCTCGCACTATCCCCTGTGTGGCGAGGTCCAGATCTGCGGATCTGGTGACTACCACCGGGTTTTTGCCACCCATTTCACAGGAGACGGGTTTGGGACGATTCTCGCTGGCAGTCTGCAGCAAGTGCATTCCCACCGGGTAAGACCCGGTGAACGTGATCCCGTCGACACCGTTGTGGTGGGTCATGTGCTCACCAATCACCACGCCCGCCCCTGTCAGAATGTGGAGGGCCCCGTCGGGGAGTCCGGCCTCATCCATCACCCGGTGGAACTCGAGAGCCATCAGGGCACCGGTGTTCGACGGCTTGACGATGACCGTGTTGCCGGTCAGCAGGGCACCGATGCTGGGGCCGGCCGCAAGAGCCATCGGGAAGTTGAACGGAGAAATCACCGCCCAGACCCCGTATGGCCTGAGGACAGAAGTGTTGGTCTCATTGGCGCCAAGGGAGCTGAGGGGAGTGACAAACCCGTCGTGGTCGGTGATCTGGCGGGCGTAGTACCTGAAGAACTCCACCGTCTCGGCCACATCGCCTAGAGATTCGAGGCGGCTCTTTCCGACTTCATATGACATCAAGGCGGAGATTTCGAAGATCTGCTCCTCCATGATGTCGGCAGCCGTGAGCATGAGGTCGCGGCGTGCCTCCCATCCCCAAGCCTCCCACTCGGGGGCGAAGACGCTCGCAGCAGAGATTGCGTCGTCTACGTCGTCGGTTGTTGCTTGGGCATATCGTCCGACGAGGATGTCGCGGTCGATGGGCGACACCTCCTCAAAAAGATCCCTGTCGCGTCGATGCTCTCCGTTGACGATCACGCCGTGTGACTGACCGAGGCGCGACTGCACGTCGACAACGGCCTTCTCGAAGGAGGTGTTGAGCTCTTCGTTGTCGGCCGACATGGTGGCGTATGTGATCTTCAAGGCCATCGTTGATCCTCTTGGTGCCAAATTGCGAACAGTGGGACGATACATGCTCGCCCCGGTGGAAATGCCAGAAGATCTTCTGATGTGGGTCGGGTGACCCATGGTTTGCGTATGGGTCTATCGACCGGTACGGACTGGCACGATTGAGTCCGATCAATAATGCATGTCGACAGGACTGGCCGAGACTCTTTTGGCAGCCAACACCGATGTGCGTCGCATTCATCGTCGCGTGGTACAGGTAGGAGCTGCCGCGTCGTGGACCGCCGCGGCCGTCTTTCTGGTAGCCGGCTTCCTCGGCGGCAACGACGAACTCTTCATCGAGGCGGTCGGGCCGATCATCGCCGCAGGCTTCATGACGGTGTTGATCGTTCTCAGGCGTGAGAACGGGGGTATGGCACTATTTGCCTCGGCGATCGTCACCATGGTCATGTACACCGTGGTGGGGAGTGAGGACACACTTCTTCCCGCGGCGCTGGCCCTGGTGGTCATCTGCGCGATAGGGATGCTGCTGATAGAGCGTTATCGAATCGTCACGGTCACCGGAGTGGCCCTCTTTCTGGCAGTCGCCCCAATGTTCTGGTCGCTCCCGCTGATCGCTTCAGTTCAGCTGGGTGTCGTAATGGCACTCGCGTTCGTCATGACATCAGCGATCTTCTTCACCATTCGCAACGCGGCCACCGCCCTGAACGTGCGTTTCCAGACATTGTTCGAAAACTCACCGACCGCCGTAATGGAAGAGGACTGGACCAAAGCGCTTGCCTATGTCAGGTCGGAGTACACCGGACGACCCGATCGCATCAGGGCATTCCTCATGGCCTACCCGGCGGTCGTCCAGCGGGCCGTGTCCCAGGCGAGGATCGTTCGTGTCAACCAGGCTGCCATCGAGCTTCTCGAAGCCGACGGGCCCGAGGATCTTCTCGGGTACCGGGACGGCAACAAAGTCACCGGTGAAACCTTGCACGGGTTCGTAGGCGCGCTGGTGGCCCTTTATGAAGGACGGTCGTCTTTCGAGGAGGACATTCCCGCTTTGACGATGAAGGGGCGTTCGATCTGGTTGCAGACCCGCTGTGTGAACACATCATCAGGCTCAACGGCGGCATCGATTCTGATTGGTCTTGCCGACATCACCCACATCAAGGCGCGACAGCAGGCGATGGCAGACCTTGTCAAGGCCAAGGACGAGTTCATTGCCGGGGTCAGCCACGAGCTGCGCACACCATTGACCGCGGTGATCGGCCTTACATCCGAGATGAGTTCGATGAACTCGCTCAGCGATGAGGAACGCTCAGAACTCATGAGCCTGGTGGCCGATCAGGCCGTCGAGATGTCCAATATCGTCGATGATCTGCTGGTGGCTGCCCGGACCGAGATGGGGAGGGTGGCAGTCGAAGCGACCGTGGTCGATCTTCAGTCCGAGTTGGAGACAGCAATTGAAGGATTGAGTATCGAGATCCGAAAACTCCCTGTTTCGACCCCAAGCGTCATTGCCGATCCCAGTCGCGTCCGCCAGGTCCTTCGCAACCTGTTGACGAACGCCGAGCGGTATGGCGGGCCGAACCGACGTGTTGTTTCGGGGTCCTTCTTCGACTACGTCTGGCTCGAAATCAGAGATGATGGCCCCGGTGTTACTTCAGACGAGGCCGTTCACATCTTCGAGCCTTACGGAACCGCCCAATCCGGAGTCAGGGAATCGGTTGGCCTGGGGCTCTCGGTTGCAAGGCAACTCACCGAGCTGATGGGTGGATCTCTCACCTATCGTCGAGACCTCGATGAGACAGTTTTCAGGCTCGAGCTTCCGATGTCCCAGGAACGCGAGCAGGTTCTGGCTTCCAACAACGCCGACGACTAACTAGCTTCTTGCTGTAATGCCGGACATGTCGATGCCGATTCTCTATTGGCCCCTGCTATTGCTGGGTGCCTACCTGCTGGGATCGATCCCGTTCGCCCAGGTCTTTGCGCGGATCAACGGTGTCGACTTGCGAGAGGTTGGATCCGAAAATGTCGGTGCCGGCAACCTGAGCCGCGAAGTCGGCATGGGATGGGGTGCGGTGGCGGCGGTCCTCGACGGTCTCAAGGGATTCCTCCCAGTATGGATTGCTCGTGAGTTTGGTCTTGGGCTCGGAGCCGCTGGGATCGCTGGTTTGGCTGCGGTTCTCGGCCATAACTGGTCGATTTGGCTTCGGGGCCGATCCGGACGAGGCCTGGCCACGTCGGCGGGTGTTCTCCTGGGTCTCGACCCCGTTCTTCTCGTGTGGACGGCGGGCTGGTCTATCGCGGGTTGGAAGATCGGGAGCGGTCTTGGAGGGTTCCTCGGTTGGGGTCTCCTGCCAATCGTGGCTGTGGCCTTGGGTCGCCCTCCTACGGAGAGCCTTGTCCTTCTCCTACTTACGGTTGTGCTGATGGCAAGAAGGGCGCAAGGCAATCGGGATAGCCCCGCGGGTAGGGGACCAGCCCTGTGGAGGATGATCCATGACAACGACAGGGTCGAGGAGAGCTTCCCGGACACGGTTGAAGACCCGCTGACACCATGAACCCGAAACGGGTCCTTTGGATCGCCGGCGTCTCGGCGGTGCTCTACATCGGTGTCGCCATTTGGGTCGTCAACAACTTCGATATTCCGTCTCTCAGTGGGTCTGCTCTTGGTTTTGTTGTCCTCGCCGGTGCCGTCCAGATCAGCGCGAAGTGGTTTTTCGGGTTGCTGTTTCGAGAGTCGGTACGGAAGGCCGGGGGGGAGATTCGTGCATGGTCGGCCTTCAAAGCTGCCCTCGTCGGCGCGGGGGTGGCCCGGATGATTCCCGCAGGTGGGGCCATCACTCCGGTCGCCATGTCCTGGACGGTTCGTGACGAGGCCGACGGCACGGCCGGCGCCGGGATCAGGACGGTGTTGCTGAACTACTCGGGGCTGCTGATCTTGACGGGCGTCGGATTGCTTCTTGCTCGCCCTCAGGAATCGGCTCAGATCGCCTCGATCAGCCTTTTTGTTCTGGCGCCCTTTGTTCTCGTCGCCGGTCTCGCTTTCATGTTCGGTTCGGGAAAACTCGGCACATTGGTCAGGTTTCTCCCCAGGTTCGCCCGTGAGAAGCTGGAGCAGACGACTATTGACCATCTCCCGGGTTGGGAGTCACAGATCTACATCTGGACCCGGCTGCTGCTCGAGGCCGGCGCGTTGTGGATCGTCCTTTTCGCCTTTGGAATAGAAGTCAACGGCCTCCAGGTGTTGGCTGCCTTTGGTGTATCCCAGCTCGCCGGGGGTCTCCCCGGGACTCCAGGCGGGATGGGTGTGGTCGAAGGTGCCCTGGCCTTCATACTTGTTGCCTACGGGTTTCCCGTTTCCACCACCATCGCTCCGGTCCTCGTGTTCCGTGTGGTTTCGTTCTGGCTTCCCGCGGTTCTGGGGTTTCTCGCCGGCGGATCCACGTTTCTGCGCTCAGAAGCGGCCAAGACGGCGGAAGCCGCCGGCTAGTGCTCTGGCCACGAACGTTGGCGATGTTGAGGGCGAGGCAGAGGCGTCTCTGACAAGGACGCAGGACGAAGGCGCACCGGCCCGTTCGTCGAGGACGAGGACACAGTCAGGGGCGTCACTGGACGTCCTGAACGCGGCGAACGTTTGTGGTCGGGGCACTAGATATCGGGGGTACGCTCCTGAACATGTCTGAAAAAATCTCCTTCAAGCTGTCGAATCAAGATGGCGAAACCGTCTCGGATGCCGACCTCGCCGGCCGAAAGTATGTGATGTTCTTCTATCCGCGGGCAATGACGCCGGGCTGCACCACCGAGTCGTGCGATTTTCGAGACAGCTACGACGAGTTCGCTTCCGCCGGTTATGCCATCGTTGGGGTGAGCCCGGACAAGCCCTCGTCGAACAAGAAGTTCCAGGAGAAGGAAGGGCTAAATTTCGACCTTCTCTCCGATGAGGACCACCTCCTGGCGGAGAGTCTTGGCGCATGGGGCGACAAGACCTTGTACGGCAAACTCAGTCGAGGCCTCATTCGGTCGACCTTCGTCGTGGACGAGAACGGCTCATTGATCGAGGCCTACCGCAACGTCCGCGCCAAGGGTCATGTTGCCCGGGTCAAGGCCGACTTGCTCGGCTAGTGCTCTGGCCACGAACGTTGGCGATGTTGAGGGCGAGGCAGAGGCGTCTCTGACAAGGACGCAGGACGAAGGCGCACCGGCCCGTTCGTCGAGGACGAGGACACAGTGAGGGGCGTCACTGGACGTCCTGAACGCGGCGAACGTTTGTGGTCGGGGCACTAGCTTCAACTGCTCAATTCGATACCGGCCAGCCCTTCGAGAGCCTTGACGAGGGCATGATTGCCATCCGAGCCCAACCCCCGCGCCTGGAGTGACCGATAGAGCTGGAAGACAAGAGCAACGCCCGGCATGGGAACACCGAGTTCGTCCGCAGCCTCGAGAACAAGTCGGAGGTCCTTCTGCTGGAGATCGATGGTGAAACCGGGCCGCCAGTCTCGTTTGATCATTTGCGGGCCCCGGTTGGAGAGCATCCACGACCCGGCGGCGCCTCCCTCGACGGCTTCTAGGGTTTTACCGAGGTCGAGGTCGGCGGCCTGGGCCAAAAGGAGCGCCTCCGAAACGGCGAGTTGGTTGAGCACCACCAGGACCTGGTTCACGGCCTTCACCATCTGACCGGAACCCGGCTCTTCACCGACGTGAACGACCGACTTCGAGTAGGCGTCCATGAATGGGCGGGTCTTCTCGACGGCGTCAGACGAACCGCCCACCATTACTGCAAGCGTGCCGTTGACGGCCCCCTCCGATCCGCCGGAGACGGGGGCGTCGATCCAGTCGACTCCGAGTTCGGCGGCCCGGATGGCCAGGCGCTTGGTGGCGACGGGGGAGATTGTCGAGTGGTCTACGAGAATGTCGCCATGGGTCATCCCGTGAATGGCTCCGTAGTCGCCGAAGACAACCTCCTCGACGTCGGGTGTGTCCGAGACGCAGACGAAAACGATGTCACTCTCAGGGCCGACTTCACGTGGGGTGTCGACGACATGGGCGTCGAGGTCGTCAGTTTTGGATCGAGTCCGATTCCAGACCGTGAGGCGGTGCCCCGTCGCTTCGAGGTTCGCCGCCATACCATGGCCCATTATTCCTAGACCTATGAAACCGAGTCTTGTCATGCTGTCGCACATTAGAGACCTGCTAAACCCGTAGCGATGCCACACGACCGACTTGATGCGGCGCTGTCTGCCGAGGTCGCCGTCGTCTCGGAGAGCGGCACAGGAAAGGGCGCCGAGGCAGTGATAACCGGCGTCGTGCCGCCTCGTTCCGGGATGGGTCGTCGCTACCGTCTTGCCGGGTCGGATCAGCAATTCGTCCGCATGAACTCGAACAGCTACCTGGGTTTCTCACTCCATCCCGCGGTGCTCGCCGCCGAGGAGACCGGAACAAGGCAGTTCGGGGCCGGTCCAGGCGCTGTCAGGTTCATTTCAGGCACCTACCAGACACATCTGGATCTGGAGCAGCGTCTCGCGGATTTTCACGGGCGCGAGGCCGCGATTGTCTTCTCGTCGGCTTATGCGGCTGTGTTGTCCACTCTCGCCTCTCTGATCACACCGGAGACGGTTGTGCTCAGTGACGAGTTGAACCACAACTGCATCATCAATGGCGTGCGAATGTCCCGCCCGGCATCACGAGTTGTGTATCCGCATCTCGACATGAGTTCTCTCGACAGAGCCTTGAGCGACGCCGCAGGCACCGCCAAACGAGCAGTGGTCATCACCGACGGTGTGTTCTCGATGAGAGGAGACTTCGCAGACCTGTCGGCAATCAACGAGGTTGCCGGTCGTCACGACTCTGCCTATCCCGAGAATGTGGTGGTGGTCGTCGACGACTCCCACGGGATAGGCGCCTATGGGGCTACCGGACGCGGAACAGAGGAAGAGACCAAAGGCGCTGCGGACGTTCTCATCGGCACGCTTGGCAAGGCTTTCGGTGTCAACGGCGGCTATGTCACCGGCACCGACCCCCTCATTTCCTTCCTTCGTGAGAAGAGCCCGATGTACATCTACTCCAATCCGATCACTGCTGGAGAAGCGGCGGCCGCCGAGATGTCTGTTTCGATCCTCGATTCCCCAGAAGGAGAGGAGATGCTCGCCCACCTTCGTGAGATGACGGCGAGATTCGAGTCCGGGCTTGTAGAAGATGGATACGAGACGATTTCGGGACCGCACCCCATAGTGCCACTGATGGTCAGGGAGACCGAGCGGACGGCTGCCCTCGTGGACCATCTGTTCGGTAACGGGATTCTGGCGACGGGGCTGAACTTTCCGGTGGTCCCCAAAGGCTCGGAAGAGATCCGATTTCAGGTCAATGCCGACCATACGACGGGTGACCTCGACTATGTGTTGACCGTGTTGGGGGACTTCAAGGGCTAACCCTCCTCGACCACGACCAGCACCGCGTCCGCTTCGATCTGATCGCCGGCCAGGTGGCGGACCTCCATGACTGTTCCGTTGTGCGGCGAGCGCAACGCGTGCTCCATCTTCATTGCCTCGATCACGACCAGGACCTGGCCTTCCACTACCTGGTCGCCCTGGCGAACATCGACTCTGATCACCTTTCCGGGTATTGGCGCGTGGAGCGACCCGGCGTCCTCATCGTGCCCCGAATCGGAGAATCGAGGCAGGGCGACGAGTTGGGCCGGTCCGCGATGTGTGTGTACATAGCGGTCGTCTCTGTATCGAGCCGTTTGGTAGTGGAGATCGTCGCCGTCAATCGTGAAGGAGACGAAGTCGGGAGATGCCTTGGTGACGACGACCATCCCGATGCCATCGATTGCAAAGCCATTCGGGTCGACCGAGTAGGAGATCTGGTGTTCACCGTGATACCCGATGTAGGTGCGTTGTTGCAGTTGGTTGGGAGAGTTTCTCCATCCTGACTGAATGGTCGAAAGGGTCCTTGCGGCCAATCGCTCGTGAGCCTGATCCGCAAGGGCCGCCGCGAGTGCGGCGAGCCGCTCGTTCGGTGGGTCGTTGAGAGGCTGTCCGAGATCATTGGGGTCGAGACGGTCCAGGAAGTGGGTGTCTGTCTTCCCTTCCAGGAAATCGGGATGCTCCAGCACCCTGACAAGGAGAGCCAGGTTGGTCGTCGAGCCATGGATGTGGGACTCCCGAAGGGCTGTCGCCAGGATCACAGCCGCCCCCTCCCTGGTGGGGGCATGGGCGATGACCTTTGCGATCATCGGGTCGTAGTGGACCGATACTCGCGAACCGTCCTCGATCCCGGAGTCGACCCTCAAACCATCGGCTACCGGTATGGCGAACCTGTGGAACTCACCGGTGATGGGGAGAAAGTCGTTCAGGGGATCTTCGGCGTAGAGCCTCGCCTCGATGGCGTGACCCGTCATCGTCGGGCTCTGCTCTGGAAGGGATTCCCCCGCGGCGACCTCTATCTGAAGTCTGACCAGATCCCAACCCGTGACCATCTCAGTCACCGGATGCTCAACCTGGAGTCGGGTGTTCATCTCGAGAAAGTGAAAGCTCTCGTTCTGATAGAGGAACTCCACCGTTCCCGCGCCCACGTAGTCGACCGCCCTGGCTGCTCCGATCGCAGCCTCGCTCATGGCGATCCTTGTGGTCTCGTCGATAGCCGTCGATGGCGATTCCTCGACGATCTTCTGGTGTCGGCGCTGGATCGAGCACTCACGCTCGAAGAGCGAGATGTAATTGTCGTGGGTGTCGCCAAAGACCTGGATCTCGATGTGCCGGGGGGCCTCCAGGTACTTCTCGAGGAAGACCGTGTCGTCGCCAAACGACGAGGCGGCCTCGCGACGGGCGCCTTCGATGGCTTCGAGAAGGTCGTCGGGACTGGTGACGACTCGCATCCCCTTGCCGCCACCTCCCGCCGACGGCTTCACCAGTAGGGGAAAGCCGAGTTCCCTGGCAACCGAAGTCATGTCGGGAGGCCCTTCGAGCTCGATGCTCGTCAGGACGGGGACTCCAACCGACTCCATCAGTCGCTTTGACTCCAGCTTGGAGCCCATCACTTCGATCGAATGCGGTGATGGGCCTATCCAGGTGAGCCCTGCCCGGGTCACGGCTCGGGCAAAGTCGGCATTCTCAGATAGAAACCCGTAACCGGGGTGCACGGCATCTGCTCCAGTTTCCTCGGCCGCAGAGAGGAGGGCTTCGACGTTGAGATAGGTCTCCGTCGACGCAGCACCAGCCAGCCGCACTGCCTCGTCGGCTTCCATCATGTGTGGCTCGCCATTGTCGGGGTCGGAGTAGACGGCGACTGTGGCGATTCCCATCTCCCTGGCTGTCCGGAACACCCGACGCGCAATCTCTCCTCGATTGGCGACAAGGACCTTCGAGATTGTCATCACATGCGAAAAACCCCGAACCGGTCTGTTCCCTCGACCGGCGCGGAGTGAATTGCGGACAAGGCAATGCCAAGGACAGTTCTCGTATCTCGGGGGTCGATCAGGCCGTCGTCGCGGACACGGGCGGTAGAGAAGAAGGCCTGCTCGGTGCGTTCCATCATCTCCACGAGATCTGCGGAGCGCACCATGTCGGCCTCCTCATCGAAGTCCTCCTCGCGCGATTCTGCCGACTGACGGGCGACAATGGACATGACTCCTGCCAGTTGCTTCGCGCCCATCACCGCCACTTTGTGATTCGGGTAGCCGAAGACGAACCGCGGGTCGTAAGCGCGACCCGACATGCCGTAGTTGCCGGCACCGTAGGAGACACCCGCCATGAGGGAGATGTGGGGGACTTCGGAGTTGGCGACGGCGTTGATCATCTTGGCGCCGTCCTTGATGATCCCCCGCTGCTCGTAATCCTTGCCAACCATGTACCCGGTGGTGTTGTGGATGAAGATGATCGGCGTGTCATAACGATTGCACAGTTGGATGAACTCAGTCGACTTCTGAGCCTCCTCGGAGAAGATCACCCCTTGCTGGTTGGCGATGACTCCGACTGGATAACCGTGCACCGATCCCCAGCCGTTGAGGATCGAGGTCCCGTAAACAGCCTTGTACTCCTCGAGACGAGAGCCGTCGAGCACCCGATTGAGGATCTCCCTCATGTCAAAAGGGATTCTCAAGTCGGCAGGAATCACCCCGAGGATCTCGTCAATATCGTGCACCGGGTCATCCGGCGGTTTGGTCGGTCCGTAGCCCTGCTTGCGCCAGTTGATGTGGTCGACGATGTCGCGTCCCATTCGAATGGCCTCATGTTCGTCGGCAGCGAAATAGTCGGACAGGCCCGAGACCTTGGAGTGCATTTCGGCGCCGCCTAGCTCCTCTTCGGTCGACTCCTCTCCCGTTGCCATCTTGACCAGTGGCGGTCCACCCAGAAAGACCCTTGCCTTGTCCTTGACCATCACTGAGTAGTCACACATTGCCGGGAAGTAGGCCCCCCCTGCCGTGGAGCTTCCGAAGACAAGCGAGATGGTTGGGATGCCTTTCTTGGAAAGCCGGGTCAGATTGCGAAACCACTTGCCGCCGACGACGAACACGTCGGCCTGGTCGGGCAGGTCGGCGCCTCCGGACTCCACGAGATTGACCAGGGGAAGCCGGTTCTCCATGGCGATGTCCATGATGCGGAGCGACTTGGAAAGGGTGTATCGATTGAACACCCCCGCCTGGCTTGTGGGATCGTTGGCGAGAATGGCGCATTCCACGCCGTTGATCACACCGATCCCGGTGACGGCGTTGCCGCCGAGCGGTTTGTCGGTGCCCCAAGCTGCGAGTGTCGAGAGCTCCAGGAAAGGGGAATCGCGATCGATGAGAAGCTCAATCCGCTCTCTGGCTAGGAGCTTGCCACGATCGCGGTGCCTCTTGATGTACTTCTCGCCCCCACCCTGACGAGCCTTTTCTTGAAGCTCTTCGAACTCGTGGAGCTTCTTTTCCATGGCGGTCCGGTTGGCCACGTATTCCTCAGAGCGCGTGTCAATGCGAGTTCCCATTACCTGCATGGTTGCGGAGCGTAGTTAGACGCGATTACTCGGCAGAGGCCGGGTCAGCCGTCGTGTAGAGCGGATTCCTGGTAGGGCTCGATCATGATGCACTCCCCGGGACATTCCTCAGCCGACTCGACGACGTCTTCGATCAGCGCATCGGGAACTCGCGCGAGACCTCTCGCGCCGTCCGGCGCCTCTTCGCCGTCGAAGACCACCGTGTTGCCGAAGAACTTGGCATCTTCCTTGACGACCCAAAGGCCATCGTCGCGGCCCAAGAAAACCTCGGGGCTGATTTCCTCGCAAATCCCGTCACCGGTGCAGAGGTCCTGATCGATCCAAACCATCAGCTTGGTTGCGTCGGCCATCCCACTAATTTAGTTGTTTCGCGGACTCTTCCCAACTCGTGACAGAATCAGCTGCATGGAACAGATGCTCGAGAGACTTCACGCTCAGGTTGGCGTCGAGATCGGTGTCAGCGAATGGATGGAGATTACCCAGGACAGAGTGGATGCCTTCGCCGACGCCACCGATGACCATCAGTTCATCCATGTCGACCCGGAGCGGGCAAGTGGGACGCCGTTCGGCGGAACCATCGCCCATGGTTTTCTGACGCTCTCACTGACGGTGACCCTTGCTGGTGAGGCCGAGCTCGATGTCGGCGAACCCAAGATGGCGATCAACTACGGGCTTGACAAGGTGCGGTTCCCGGCACCGGTGCCTGTCGACTCGAGAATCAGGGCTCGGGTTGCGTTGCAGGCGGTGAGCGAGGTGACCGGCGGTATCCAGGTGAACCGGACGGTGACCATGGAGGTGGAGGGCACTGAGAAACCGGCGATGGTCGCCGAGACCGTCACCCGGTACTACTACTAGGAAATGTCCATGCCCGAGACCAGATACGCTCGCAGCGGGGACGTCAGCATCGCATATCAGATGTTCGGCGCCGGGTCGGTTGACCTCGTCTATGTCCCGGGGTGGGTGTCCAATATCGAGTTGATCTGGGACGACCCACTCTTGTCGAGGTTTTTCAGGCGACTCGGCTCCTTTGCAAGGGTGATCACATTCGACAAACGTGGTACGGGACTCTCCGATCCAGTCGCAGTCGACAGATTGCCCGATTTCGAAACTCGGATGGATGATCTGCGCGCCGTGATGGACGCTGCCGGTTTTGAGAGAGCGACGATATTCGGGCATTCCGAGGGAGGAACCCTTTCCATTCTGTTCGCGGCCACTCATCCCGGGCGTACCGACCGGTTGGTCCTAACCGGTGCTTACGCAAAGCGAATCCGTTCCGAGGACTATCCGTGGGCTCCTACTCGGGATGAGCGTCGCGCCACCGCCGAAGAGGTCGAGCGAACCTGGGGTCAGTTGGAGGGTCTGAGAGAAATAGCTCCCAGCCGGGCCGACGATCTTGACTTTCAGAAGTGGTGGGGGAGGTATCAACGACTCTCGGCAAGTCCGAGTGCAGCAGCTGCTCTCATATCCATGAACTCACAAGCTGATGTTCGTTCGGCACTCGGTTCGATCACGGCTCCAACGTTGTTGCTCTACAGGGTCGATGACCGAGATGTAAAGGTCCAAGAAGGTAGGTACCTTGCCGAGGAGATCGACGGGGCCAGACTCATTGAGCTTCCTGGCGGTGATCATTTGTTCTGGGCCGGCGACGTCGATCAGATGCTCGACGAGATCGAGGAGTTCGTCACTGGCGGAAGGGGATCCCAAGATCCGGATCGGCACCTTGTCACCGTGCTGTTCACCGACATTGTGGATTCAACGAAGAATGCAGCGAAGCTGGGCGACTCGGAATGGCGACTTCTCCTGGAACGTCACAACCAGATGATCAGGGCCGATCTGGGTCGATGGAATGGTGTTGAGGTCGGGACGACAGGTGACGGATTTCTCGCAACATTCGATGGCCCGGCGCGAGCCATCAGATGTGCACTGTCGATCTCGACAGAGGTGAACTCGCTTGGACTCGAAACCCGGTGTGGAGTCCACACTGGAATGGTCGAGGTTATCGGAGACGACGTCGCCGGCCTCGCTGTTCACATCGGGGCGAGAGTCGGCGCCTTGGCGCATCCCGGGGAGGTATTGGTTTCGAGCACTGTGAAGGACCTCGTGGTGGGTTCAGGATTCGCGTTTGAGGACCGTGGTCGGCATGAGCTCAAGGGTGTCCCCGAGACATGGCAGGTCTACGCGGCAATCCGTTAGATCACGAGAGGCTGCGCCCCCCGCCGACGACCACGACATGGCCGGTGATGTAGGACGAGAGTGGGGTGAGGAGGAACCAGACGACGTTGGCGATCTCTTCCGGTGTGCCCATGCGGTCCAGAGGGATGGCCGAAACCATCTTCTGCAGCACGTCTTCGGGTATGGCCATTGCCATCTCCGTCCCGATCAATCCCGGTGCGACCGCATTGACCCGCACGTGCGGTGCCAGCGAGAGGGCCATTGCTCGCGTCAGACCGACAACTCCGCCCTTGGACATCGAGTAGTTGAACTGTCCGAAGTTGCCGAGGTAGGCGCGTGAGGCGATGTTCACGATCGAGCCTCCCTCGGCTATCAAGGGCGTCAGGACGGTCGACAGTCGATAGGCGGCGCCAAGGTTCACGTCGAGAACAGCCTGGAAGCTCTCGTCGGTCATGTTCACGAGTCGCGAGTCGCGAGTAATCCCGGCGTTGTTCACTACTCCGAGGAGTGGTAAACCCGCGGTTTCGACCGCTTCGCGAACCGAATCGACGCCTTCATCCGAAGTCAGGTCGACCTGAACGCCCACGATGTCCTCGGCGAGTGCGATCTCTGGGGCGAGGTCGACCCCGATGACCGTGAACAAAGGATTGGCGGCGAGTCTCTCCGCAATCGCTCGTCCGATCCCGCGGGCCGCTCCGGTGACGACAATCGACCCGTTCATGGCAGGGCCTTCCCGATGTGGGTCGATCCGATCCGAATCAGCTCACCGGTGACCCCTCGGGACTCGAGCATTCGCTCGGCCCACTTCTCAATATCCTTCGGGTCGGCGTCGTCGTCGTGGGCGATCACGTTCGTAGTCCAGCCTTTTGTCACTCCCTCTAGTGCCGCCGTCCTGGCAGCTGACAGAAGGCCCGAAGCGACCATGGCGTTTCCGGCGCCTCGGCGACCGAGGAGATCGTCGTGGTGCACCACATACACAAAGGACTCTTCGTCTACGGCGGCGGCCCTGCTCATCCGGAAAGCGCGATCCAGCTCGGCTCTTATCTCGCTCCAGTCTTCGCCCACTGACTCCGTCCAGTGGATTCTCACGATGCCACCGCGGTGCCTTCCTCGATCATCTTCTCCACTGTGCTCGGGTCCAATCCGAGCTCACCCAGAATGCCACGAGTGTGCTGGCCGAGTGTGGGCGGCAGAGTTGCCGCGCGAGCGGGGTCACCGTCGACCCTGATCGGCGACCCGGTGGTTCTGACATGTCCGGCCACAGGATGATCGAACTCGACGAGCATCTCGTTGTGACGGGCCTGGGGGTCGTCGAAAGCCTCTGCCAGGCTGAGGACCCGACCCACGGGTAAACCCACATCGGTGAGCAGGTCTATCCAATACTCGGCTTCCCGCGTCTTGAAAACCCGGGTCAGCTTGCGTGTGAGGGAGTCCTGACCTTCCATCCGTGCCTTGTTGGTGGGGAAGTCCTCCAACAGGTCGGGCCGTTCCAGGGCGTCCGCCAGAAGGGCGAAGTGACGATCCGAGACAATCGCCAGAGTGAACGGACTGTCTGCCGACCCGAAAACCTGGTTCGGGGCGAGGAACGGACTGGCAGTCCCGGTTCGCTCTGGCTGGGTGTGGTTGACGAACCCGAGAGCATTCCAGCCAGATTGCGCAGCCATCAGCCCGTCACGGAGCGAGACATCGATCCGCCGTCCGGTCCTTGGCTTCTCGGCCAGGGCGGCGGCGATCGCCAGAGCGGTGTTGGTTGCTGCCATATAGTCGCCAATGGGAGTGGCGGTCTTACGCGGCCCATCCTTGGCGTCGCCGGTGATGGAGATCATTCCCGATTCACCCTGGAAGACGACGTCGATCCCGGAGCGATTGGCGTATGGGCCCGTAGCCCCGAATGCCGACACCACCGCGTAGATGAGGTCTGCGTTGAGCTCGCGGCATCGGTCCTCCCCGAGTCCGAGACGCTCCATGGCGTCGTGTCGAAGATTGTGGACCAGGACATCTGCCTTCTTGATCAGGTTGTCGAGTACCCGTTTCGATACCCAATCCTTGGTATCGATCGCCACCGACTCCTTGCCTCTGTTGACCGCCATGAAGAAGGCCGACTCCCCCTTTTGATAGGGGCCGAACTGACGTCCCAGATCCCCGGCGGGCGGCTCCACTTTGATGACCCTCGCGCCAAGATCGGCTAGCAGCATTCCGGCATACGGAGCGGCTATCAGGTTGCCGAATTCAGCGACGAGAACGCCTTTTAGCGGTCGATCAGACACGTTCGACGACCATGCTGATTCCCTGTCCCACACCGATGCACATGGTGGCCAGACCGTAACGCCCGCTGCGTCGGCGCAATTCATGCACGAGTGTCACCACAAGTCGAGCGCCCGAGGCTCCCAACGGATGGCCCATGGCGATTGCCCCACCGTTGACGTTCACCCTCTCAGGGTCGAGGCCGAGCAATCGGAGGCTGGCCAGGCTTTGGGAGGCAAAAGCTTCGTTGATCTCGACGATATCCAGGTCATCCGTTGTCAGGCCGGCGCGGGCGAGTGCTTTCTCGGAAGCCGGCACCGGGCCCATTCCCATTGTGTCGGGGTGGACTCCCGCCGCTGCCGACGAGACAATGCGGGCCAGAGGAGTCAGACCGTGGTTGGTGAGTCCCTTCTCGGATGCCAGCAGCAGTGCCGCTGCACCGTCGTTCATCGGAGACGAGTTACCCGCTGTGACGGTGCCCCCGTCCTTGAAGACGGGCTGAAGCGCTGCGAGCTTCTCCATAGACGAGTTGGGCCGTGGTCCCTCGTCGTGCTCGATGAGGTTGGTCGTCCGCCGACGATGATCTCCCGGCGCCTCGATTGGCTCGATCTCGTCGTCGAAACGGCCGGCGGCGATCGCTTCGAGAGCGAGCCGATGACTGCGTAGGGCGAAGACATCCTGGTCTTCTCTGGTGATGCTGTGCTTGTCGGCGACCACCTCTGCCGTCATCCCCAAGGTGATGGGTGGATACATCTCCTCCATTCGGGAGTTGACGAATCTCCAACCCAGGACGGTGTCGGCGGTGTCGGGTGCACCGGTCGGAAATCCCCGCTCACCCTTGAGAGTGACGTATGGAGCCCTGCTCATCGATTCGGAGCCGCCGGCGATCATCACCTCGCCCCATCCGTCCCTGAGGGCGTGGCCGGCGGAAACGACGGCTTGAAGACCGGATCCGCAGAGTCGATTCACTGTGGCACCTGGAATCTCGATTGGAAGGCCGGCGAGCAAGGCTGCCATTCGCGCCACATTGCGGTTGTCCTCCCCGGCCTGGTTGGCAGCGCCCCACAGGATGTCCTCGATGGCCATCGGGTCGAGATCGGGGTTTCGACCCATGAGACTTGCCACGGCGTTGGCGGCAAGGTCGTCGGGTCTGACAAACGCCAGTTGGCCACCGAGTGTCCCCATCGGGGTCCGGCATGCGTCAACGATGAAGATGTCAGTCATGTGACGTCAATCTTGGTCGATCGAGAAGACCGGTGGGGCGATCCTCTTCTTCTACAGAGGCGCATCCTCTCAGTCGCCCTCAGGCTCGTCACCGAAACCTTCTGGAATCATCCGATTCTCGGGATATGATTTGGCTAGCTGATTGCGTGCTCCTCGATGGAGGTTCCCGCGGCTGCCCGGTGGGCTGGGTGACTGAAGGAGGAACGAGGATGACTCGAAGACAGGTCGGTCTGGTGGTTGGCAAGGATTTCAAACCGCCTGCTGGGGAAAAACACCGGGACTGGTGCTATCTGGTTGTCGACATCTCCGATGGCGAGTTGGTCTCCGTTCGTATTGACAGAAGCCAGGTCGATAAAGCGGTGTTGGGTGACCGGGTGGTGTTCAAACAACCACGTCGGTCCGACAAGCCGGTGCACTGGGTGAGACGTCTCTGACCAGGCCCTCCTCCAAAAGAGAACGCCGGAGGCCGTCCCAGTCTCCGGCGTTCGTTGCTGGTTTGGGTGTCAGGCCTAGAAGCCGGGTCCCAAAAGCGGACAGAGGAAGAACATGTCTCCATCATTCATCATCCCGTCCTCATTTACATCTAACCACCAACGGCCACCGAGATAACCGGGGTCACCAGGACCAAACTCGGTCGTCAAGCCAACCCCTTCAACTGGGATCAGCTGTTGGAAACGACCTTTTTGGGGAAGGTCCGTGACGACGATCGAGTCGTAAGTGAGACCCTGACTGGTCACATAGACTTGCGGTTGTGGATTGGGGTTTCCGTCGCCTCTGGCGATTGCGGGAATCGCCAGTGCTGCCACCAACATTCCGACAATGGCCAGTAAAAGGATGCTTCTGCGCATTTTGTCCTCCATCTCGACTTTCCGGCACGGTGCCGGCTCCTGAGTCACCATCGCGACCGAAAAGAAACCACCGCGTAACGGGTTCTGAACAAACGATGAACACCGACCTGGGCCTGGGAGCCCGCTGAAGAATGCATGCCACTCATCTCGACGACCACTCATCACCACTCGCTGCGTCCTCGGCTTCGCCATTCCGCCATAAGGAGTGGCGAGACCTCCTCCTTGCGACTGGCGCGCCTGGCCGCCGATCTGAGCAACGGCATCCTTCAGCAGACTCCTAGAGTCGGCGACCGTGATGAGCCTTTGGGTTACTGGATGGGAGTTGCTCTTCTCTGAAGACGTCGGAGAGTCGTTGATCGAGATGATTGCGGTGTATGGAGCAGTCGGAACTGTGTTTGTGGCACCGTTCACCAGCACGGCAGCGTGGTTGAAAGGGCACCGGTGGGCTGCTGTCCTCGGATGGCTGGGTTGGGTGCTCGCGATGCTGGTGTCGTTCTTCCCGATTCGTCTCTTGGAAGATCAGCCGGCCGCGGTGTGGTTGGTCGAGAACTTTGATTCCGCGCGGACCTATGCCGCCTTCACGGCGGTGGGTTTCTTGGTCATTTCGCTGATAGCGGCCGTCCGCCTGGCGAGGCCTTCGTCGTGGTGGGCCCAGCGCCGATATCGGAGTGAGAAGTATGAGAGGGCCGTGGAGCGTCACGGCAGGACGAGGATCAAAGCGCGCTGAACGAGATGGGATCCGCTCACTACGGTGACAGCGATGAGAAAGCCGGACTCCCTTCACTTCACTGCTTCGGAAGAGGCCAATCGTCTCCTGGCCACCGATGGGCTCGCCCTGCTCATAGGGATGCTGCTGGACCAACAGTTTCCGATGGAGCGCGCTTTCTATGGACCGCAGTTGCTCAAGGATCGTCTCGGCGAGGATCTCGACGCCGGGCGGATCGCCTCATGGGATCCGGATGCAATGGAGACCGTGTTCCGTGGCCCTCCCGCCATTCATCGGTACCCCGCTTCGATGGGAAAGCGCACTCAGGAGCTGTGTCGGGTGATCGTCGAGGAATACGACGGCGTAGCCGAGAACGTGTGGGACAACGCTGAGGATGGCGCTGACCTTGTTACGAGGCTCGAAACACTTCCTGGATTTGGCGTGGGAAAATCGCGAATCTTCGTCGGAGTGCTGGGCAAGCGGGTGGGCGTACGACCGATCGGCTGGGAGGACAAGGCAGCCGACTGGCCCAGCATTGCTGACGTGGCGACCTTTGATGACGTCGCTGTCCTTCGTGAGGAGAAGCGAGCGATGAAAGCAGCGCGCAAGAACTGAAGTCCTCAACCAACAGTCGATTCCTGCCGATAGCCAGCGGACACGGAGGGACCAGACAAATCGGAAGGACAGATGCATCTCTCGGGCCAGCTCACTGACTGGAGCATCAACGACCTGCTTCAAATCATGCAGGTCACCAAGAAGACAGGCTCTCTCGATATCGAGGGCGACCGTCGCGGTCGTGTCCACTTTCACGATGGGGCTGTGACTGGCGCTGAGCTGGTCGCTCCCGGAGGGAGTCTGATAGCTGACGATCGCAGCGGAGTCGCCGACGTCCTCTACGTTCTCTCAACTCTGGATTCCGGATCATTTTCTGTTGGAGCCGCCGACGGGCCCGACACATCAGGTTGGGGCGTTGAGGAGGTTCTCGCAGACGTCGACGCTCTGAAATCACTCGAAGACGACTTGGTTGCCGCAGGGTTGTTCGAATCCGATGGCGTCCGACTCGTGTCCGATATCGATGAGTCGATCACGGTCACTTCGGACGACTGGATGGTCCTGGTATCGCTGGTTCCGGCGTTCACCTTCGACGACCTCGAGGCGAAAGTGGGTCGTGGGGGAGCGGTTCGCGTCCTTCACACACTTCATCGAATGGGTGTGGCGGCCGCTACTGGCGACGTAGACGAGTCGGACTGGCTCGATCGGGTTGCCGATGATGTCACGTCTACGCCCGATGATCCGATCTGGCTGGAGGAAGTTTCCGAGGATCGGGATACCTCGACCCAAACCCAGGAGGACGAAACGCCGGCATCCGATGACGATTCACTAGAGGAATCCTTGGAGGAGGCTCTTGTCGGATTGTCGGACGAACCGGCCGAGGACGCCCAGGATGAAAGGGCCTCAACCGAAGTTCCGGGTGTCTCAGCTCCGGCATCGACAACGCTTACTGACGGTGTGTATGACGAGATTCGACGACTTCGGAGCAAGGTCGCCGAGAAGTAATCGGTATCGTCGCTTGCGATGCCCGATCAAAGTCCTTGGAAGCCCGATCGGCCTCTCTTCATCGGCATAGCCGGTGGCTCTGGGTCCGGAAAGACAACGATCGCCGAGGCAGTCGTTGATCGTCTCGATGGCAAGGTTGCGCTCCTCCAACACGACGCCTACTACCGGCACACCCCGGAGTTGTCGTACGACGAAAGGACTCGTGTCAACTACGACCATCCGTCGTCACTCGAGTCCGAGTTGCTGGTGTTCCATCTCGAGACTCTGCGAACCGGAGTCGCGGTAGACCGTCCGCTCTATGACTTTGCCCAGCACCTGCGTGCTGAGGAAACAGTTCGAATAGAGCCCGCACCGGTCGTGGTGGTTGAAGGGATTCTGGTCCTCTCCGAGCCCGGTCTTCGGTCGGAGCTCGACCTCAAGATATTCGTGGACACCGATCCCGACGTGCGGCTTGCCCGTCGTTTGGAGAGAGACATCGACGAGCGAGGAAGAGATGTCGATTCGGTGATTGCTCAATACTTCGCCACTGTGCGGCCCATGCATATCGAGTTCGTTCAGCCATCGCGCCGATACGCTGACTTGATCATCCCGGGTGGATACAACCCGGCAGCAGTGGCCACAGTGGTTGAGCTGATCCGGTCTCGGCTGAACTGACGTTTGCTCAGGTCTTACAATTGTCGCCGTGAGCCAACGAATCCAAGTTGCAATAATCGGTGTGGGTGCCATGGGTGAAGCCCTTGCCTCCGGCCTGCTTTCCGCTGGCTGGGGCCCATCTGACATCACCCTGTGTGTCCGAAGACAGGAACAGGCAGACGAGTTGTCTGACACGACGGGATGCGCCGTAACGACCGATCCCGTTGCCGCGATCGCTGCAAGCGATGTCGTCGTTGTTGCGGTAAAGCCGAGAGATGTGGGCGAAGTCCTCGAAACGCTCTCGGGGTCGGTCGCAGAGAGCCAGACCGTCATATCGCTTGCAGCGGGGGTCACCACCGAAAGCTACGAATCGCGGATCGGCCCAGTGCCGGTAGTCAGGGCGATGCCCAACACGCCTGCCCTGGTCAGGGAGGGCGTAACGGGTATCGCAGCTGGGAAGTATGCCGGTGATGACGACCTGGACGCAGCCCGAGAGGTTCTCGGCGCCGTCGGCTCGGTCAGGGTCATGGACGAGTTGCTCCTCGATGCCGTCACCGCGGTGTCGGGAACAGGTCCTGCCTACGTTTTTCTTCTGGCTGAGGCGCTGACCGAGGCGGCAATGCGCGAGGGCCTATCGCGAGACATTGCGGAGAAGTTCGTCCATCAGACCATTCGGGGGGCGGGTCATCTCCTCACCGACACGTCGAAGAGCGCCTCTGAACTGCGATACGAGGTGACCTCCCCTGGTGGGACAACTGCCGCGGCCGTTCACGTTCTCGAGGAGCGAGGGTTCAGGGCACTCGTGGAGGACGCCGTTCGTGCGGCGGCCATTCGGGCCACCGAACTCGGGGGCAAGGTCTGAGCCTCTTCTCGAGGCTCACCATTTCGATCACTCACGCCTCTCCTGTGGAGAAGGTCGTCACATCCACCCGTCCCGGCAGAGCCCTGGCCAGGAGGTTCGTTGCAGGCGACACCCTCGACGACGCTGTGGTGGCAGCGCGAGAGCTCAACTCCAGCGGTCTGCTTGTTTCGTTGGACCATCTGGGGGAGGAAGTGTACGACCGCGCATCGGCGATCCAGGCCACGGAGGAGTACCTCGAGTCCCTGGACCGTATCGCCGACGAGGATCTCGATTCCAACATCTCGGTCAAACCGACCCAACTCGGCCTGGCAATCGATGAAGGCCTCGCCATGCAGTCGATCGACCTTCTGGCCATGCGTGCCAAGAAAGTCGGGATAAGCGTGACGATCGACATGGAGGATTCGCGATACACCGATTCGACGGTGCGGCTCTACGAGAAGGCTCAGGCAGAGCATGGGAACCTCGGCATCGCCCTTCAGGCCTACCTGCATCGAACTCCCCAGGATCTCGCTCGGCTGGTCCCGCTCGGTGGCCATATCCGTCTTTGCAAAGGGGCGTATGTCGAATCCGAAGAAGTTGCGCTCACTTCGAACCCCCAAATCAACGCTGCTTTTGTCGAGCAGATGCAGACCCTCATGGCGTCGGAGGAGACCAAGCCGGCGATCGCCACCCACGACATGTCGTTGCTCGACCTCGCCCGCCCGCTGGCGGCCGGGCGGGATCACCCGTTCGAGTTTCAGATGCTCTACGGAGTGAGAAAAGAGTTGCAGAAGCAGTTGGTCACAGAGGGCTACCCAGTCCGCGTCTACCTTCCGTTTGGGTCACAGTGGTACCCGTACCTCACTCGCCGTCTCGCCGAGCGTCCTTCGAATGCTTGGTTTTTCGTGAGGGCTGCTTTCGGAAGCTGAAACCCGGATACGTCGGACCTATGCGGCCTTGGCGAGAGATGATCTCGGTGAGGGGTGCTCAACCAATCGCTCTCCGATGGCGATGAGTCTGTGACCCATGGCGCTCCGGAGGCTTCTGGCGGCGCGGGCCTCACGACGATCGGCGTCTCGTTGGGCTCGGTTCTCCATTTCGTGGAGACGATGTGCGTGTATGTGCCGGGTCGTGTGGACGAAATCTCTATACATGATCCGCTCCTTGGATGGTTGGATTTAGATACGAGTCGAGAGAGCCCGAAGCGGCTTGAAGCGCTTGATCTCTCAGGCTGTAGATGCGTTTCTTGCTGCTCTTCTCGGCCGATACATGGATCCGGATCAGACCAGCGGCCCGGAGAATGCTCATATGGTGATGGACCGTTGATTTCGACAAACCCAGCATCTCGGTGAGTTCGTCGAGGGAAGTGTCCTCTTCGCGCAATCTTCGGAGGATACGGAGTCTCCGCTCGTCGCTGAGTGCCTTGTAGGTCCTCACCATCCACGTTGGGGGTGCCTCCGGGTCAGCGTCGATGAACTCATCTGCCACCCCGTAGTAGACGAGCAACGAGTCGCGATGCTGATCGATTACCGAAAATGGACGGGTGACGACCGAAGGGATGAGCACCACCCTGGTGACACCTAGAGGGATGTCGTAGTCGATCCCGTTGGTGACCTCCTCGATCACGCCCTTGACATCGTCCATGTTTGCCATGGCCCGCCGTCCAGCAGCGGCACGTTTGATAGCGCCACCAAACTCTTCCTCGTACTCGGCAAATACCTCGTCGCGAAAGCGCTGCAATGTTCTGGCAATGCGACCCGGGAGTTCCTCATCGGGCATTTCGAAGAGCCCGATGACTTGGTCCATTGTGTCTTCGTGACCCTCGTGGTCCATATCGGCAAAGGCCTCTTTGAGGGCCTCCGGATCGCCGTTGGCTGCCTGCTCGATGAGGGAGGCGTCACTGCAGCCGCTCGTGCAGCTGATCAGCCATCGTCGTAGCCGCTTTGGGTCGATCTCGGCCAGCCAATCAAATATGTGACCCGGGTCATGAGGGTGGGGCGCGGTGTGAAGTAGGCCGGCGACGCCAAACCAGACGGCTAGATAGGGGCCGCCGAGTATCACGATCTCCTCCGCGAGATCGGTTGGTGTCAGTTCCCTGACTCTGTCATGCCACTCCGCGCCGAGTTCGAATGAGGTGTTCTCTTCGTTCGGGTTGAAGGTGGTCCACATGGCGAGAATCATTTCGAACGCGACACCGTCCTCTATCTCGATGGGGACCGGACGTGTCGCCGATGTGAGGTCACGGACCGTTTCGCCGGGTGTGATGAGTTCGACCATTGTGCTCAATTGCTCTCTAATTCGATAAGTGTCGAAGGTAGTATGCATTCGAGAATACCGATTGTCAAGATTCTATTCTATATTCATCGAATCTTACTGCACCCGTTCGACAAGAGTGCTCTATTCTGGTGGATCTGAGCCCGAGGTTCGTGATTGACGACCGGCCCCTACACTTGCCACACATGGCGCTGACCACGGAGCGACAGTCCGAAGAGGTGGGGACCCGGCGAATAACGGCGTCCTCTGTTTTGGAGACCCTCGGAGTGCTTTCCGCCGCGGGGACCTTGGCGCTGGGCGCTCTCGGGACTCTTCCCGAGCATCCGGAGTTCGAGGTGGGGCGTGAGGTATTCGGGAACATCCCCGCCCCGGTGGTGGTGCTGTTCTACTTTGGACTCGCGGTCTTCATCTGGCTGATGTTCCACCTCTTTGCCCGTAGAGCGGCCAGCTGGGGCCAGGGGCAGACCGACCAGCGCACCGGCAGGTGGGGGGAGCGTCTTGGTCATCTTCGTGGCGGGTTGACCATGAAGACTCTCATGCGGGATCCACGCGCGGGGGTGATGCACTCGTTGATCTACTACGGATTCCTCGTCCTGTTTCTCGGAACCGTCACCCTCGAAATCGATCATCTTCTTCCAGCCGACTTCAAGTTTCTTCATGGTCCGGTATATATGGGCTACTCGGCGATCCTCGACCTGGCGGCGATCATGTACCTTGCCGGTCTCGCCCTCGCCATCGTCGGGCGGTATCTGACTCCGACATGGCGTCTCCGTTCCAAGACCAGGCCGGAAGACTCGGTGATTCTCGGTGTTCTGGTCATCATCGGACTCACCGGTCTGGCAACCGAAGCGGCTCGGATTTCGATGGCCGGGAGGCCGGCTCATGAGATGTGGTCCTTTGTCGGTTATCCAATCTCATTCCTCTTCGATCAGGTCGGCGCGGCCGGATGGCACCAGGTCCTCTGGGTCACCCACGCTGCGGCTTTTGTCTTCTTCCTCGTGCTCCTCCCGCTCACAAAGCTTCGCCACATGGTCACGTCTCCAGCAGACATGTTTCTCTCACCCCACGAGCGCCCCAAGGGTGCGATGCGGGAGATGCCCAACCTCATGGAGGCCGAAGACATAGACACAATTGGCGTCAATGTGGTATCTGACCTCACCTGGAAGCAGATATTCGACACCGATGCATGCACGGTGTGCGGACGCTGCACCGCCGTTTGCCCAGCCAATATCACCGGAAAGCCCCTCGACCCGAGGGAGATGGTGCTCAAGTCGGGTGAGGTGGCGGCGGCTGGCGTCGGTGTCGCCGGGCCCGTCTCATCGACCGCTTTCGTAGAGGGTGCTGGGACGTTGTTCGACCGCATTCATCCAGACGAGGTGTTTGCTTGCACCACCTGTCGGGCATGCGACGAGATCTGTCCCGTCAACATCGAGATCGTCGATCGAATCCTCGATATGCGTCGTTACCTGACGATGATGGAGTCGGAGTTCCCGACCGAGTTGGGCAAGGCGTTTGTCGCCATGGAGAACCAGTCGAACCCGTGGGGGATGAGCCAGCAGACGAGAGCGGATTGGACCTCAGAGCTGGACTTCGAGATTCCCGTGTTCGGGGAGAACGGGAAGACCTCTGCGGAGTATCTGTGGTTCGTTGGGTGTGCCGGATCGTTCGACGACCGCAACACCGCAGTCTCCGTTGCGCTGGCTCGGCTTCTTCACGCCGCCGAGATCGACTTTGCCATCCTGGGCGCTAGGGAGTTGTGCAATGGGGATCCGGCCCGGCGCTCGGGAAACGAGTTCGTCTTCCAACAGCTTGCACTCCAGAACATCGAAATCTTCACCGAGATCGGAGTGAAGAAGGTCATTACTCAATGCGCCCATTGTTTCAACACCATTGGCAACGAGTACCCACAGTTCGGCGGGGAGTACGAGGTTGTCCATCACAGCCAACTGTTGGCGGAGTTGCTCAATCAGAATCGGATCAGCAAGCCGACCAAGCCCGACGGTGAGCCCAAGAAGATCGTCTATCACGATCCCTGTTATCTAGGCCGGTACAACGATGTATACCTCGCTCCACGCGAAGTGGTGGGTGGCGCTGGCAACGAGGTGGTGGAAATGGAGCGCCACGGCACGCGCTCGTTCTGCTGCGGCGCCGGCGGTGGGCGGTTCTGGATGGAGGAGCGGGTCGGGAAGAAGGTGAACATCGAGAGGGCCGAGGAGGCGCTGGCTACCGACGCCGACGAGATTGCGGTGGCCTGTCCGTTCTGTCTCGTCATGCTCGACGACGGTGTCAAGGAACTTGGTCGTGATGACGTCCCGGTAAGGGACATAGCGATGATCCTCGCTGACGGCTTGGACACGGCCACAGACTCGGCTTGAAGCATCAACTTGTCAGCGCTGTCACCATTCTTGCGTTGATGGCGACTGCGTGTACGACCACGTCTGAGGGGCCATCTCCCACCATCGTGATCCTCACGCCCACCACCATCCCGACCACGACGACGAGCACTATTGCCACGTCTGAGGCCACCGAGATGTTTCGAAATTGTCTGGTTGCGAGCGGCATCGATATCGAGCCGATTCCGCTCGACGCCCAGGGCCGGCCGCGACTCGAGTTGGTGATGAGAGACATCGACTTCTCAGACCCCGTCTCGATCAACGCTCTCACTGCTTGCTCGGAGCATCTGGAAAGTGGCGCGCTGGGGTTGACCGACACGCCGATCCTGGCTGAGGCTGTGGTCGATTCTCTGGAGCGGTTCAGCGCCTGTGTCAGATCGCGGGGTGTGGCGGAATTCCCTGACCCGATACCGGACTACAACGGGATCGGTGGTCCCTATCTTGTCGCCGAGATCCCCTACACCGACCCTGACCTCGCCGACGCCGTGGTTGTCTGCAATACACGACTGGCTTCGGGATAGCTCACTTATCTCACCGCTCCAATGATGCGTACGATGTTGAAACAGATGGCCATGCAGCCGGCACCGGTGATCATGCCGGACACAGACGAAGAGATCGATATCGATCGCCCATGGCAGGTGGTGGTCTGGAACGACCCGGTGAACACGATGGGCTATGTGGTGTATGTGCTCCGCAAGCTCTTCGGCCATGACGAGGCGAAGGCGACGAAACTGATGTTGCAGGTGCATCACGAAGGGAGGGCGATCGTCTCGGATGGCCCCCGCGAGAAGGCTGAGATCGACTGCTTCCGACTCCACAACCACGGTCTATGGGCGACCATCGAGAAGTGAGTCACTTCAAGACAACCCGCAAGGGGATAGTGGTCTCGTTCGGTCCTCAGGAGAGAGTGTTTCTTGCCGACGTTCTGCCGTTGCTTGCCGGGATCGGAGAGGTGGGCGTCGATCCGGCCGCCACCAGACTCACTGTGCCGGTCTATCTCGACGATCCCGAGTCCAACGAGGAGTGGTGGCGTCTAATGGGTCTGGAGCTCGTCGAGGCTCGCCGGTCCGATCGTGAAGTCTTTCGAAAGGTCGTCCAAGATGACGATTCAACGGTTCTCAGTGACGAAGAGGCCAATTCGTTTCTTCGAGTCGTCAACGAGGCGCGACTGACACTTGGAGCTCGCCTGGGCCTCGAAGTCGAGGAGGATCATGACCAACTCGAGGAGGATGGTCGAAGGGTCCTCGACTACCTCGGCTGGATTCTCGAGGAGTTGACAACGGAGCTCAGCCGCTCTCTCTGACACTTGCGCGGACGTTCGTCGTTTCTGGCGACTGCACGAGGTGGCCTGTCGCCCAAATAGCTACGCGGTCTCACCGGCCCTCGACACCCCTGGCGGCGTCCTCCGCCTCAACGCAGCTACGGCTGCGCCTTCGTTGTGCGTTCTGGCCAGATGACGCCGATGACTCGGTGACACCGCGGTATCAATTGAGCGACAGACCACTAGATTCGCCCCCAATGTCAACTGCAGCCATCGTGCTCGCCGCCGGCGCATCCAGAAGACTCGGTCGGCCGAAACAGCTGGAGCCATGGGGTAAAACCAACCTGCTCGGCCATGTTGTCGGCCGGACCCAATCCTTCCCGGTCGACGAGATATGGGTGGTCCTGGGATACGACTCCGAGCGGATCCTTGCCGAGACTGACCTCGGAGATGCTGGAATCGTGGAGAATCCGGGATGGGAGGAAGGGATTGCTTCGTCCCTTCGCGTGGGACTCGACGCACTGACCCGAATGTCACGTTGTGATACGGCTCTGATCGTGATCGCAGATCAGCCCGAGATCTCGGGTGAGGTTGTGGATCTCTTGTTCGAGTCCCATGCCAAAGCCGGCAAGCCGGTGACAGTTCCCAAGTACCGATACAGCTCAGGCAACCCGGTCTTGATCAATAAATCTCTTTGGCCGCGGGTGATGTCTCTGGAAGGCGACGACGGGGCGAAACGGCTGTGGCTGTCGCATCCGGACTGGGTGAACGAAGTTTGGATCTCAGATGGACACCCTCGGGATGTCGATACCGAGATAGACGTATCAGATTTGAGGCCCCGGCATCCGGCATGACTTTTGGTTGTGGTGAGCGACAGACCACTAGAGTCGCCACCTCGGTCGTTGTCGCATAGCGGAGAAAGGGCAAATGGCTCGTATCGATCAAGTCTCAGGAGTTGATCAAAGACAGGCGACAAAACTGCGCAAGGCTGGCGTTCGCACTGGCCGTGGTCTGGCGGAGCAGGCTTCGACGCGGCGGGGTAGGACCGAGGTTGCCAAAGCAACCGGGATCAGTTCCAAGGATCTTCAACTCTGGGTTCACCACGCAGACCTACTCAGAGTCCGCGGGGTGGGCGCGGAGTATGCAGAACTCCTGGTCGCCGCGGGCGTGGACACACTGCGGGATCTGCGACGACGAAACCCCACCGCGCTGCTCGCCAAGATCATCGGGCTCAACGGCTCTCTGCGAGTGGTCGACCGTCTTCCCACCGAGGCGATGGTCGAAGGCTGGATCGAGGCGGCCGGCGACCTGGAGCCCTCAATCTCGACCTGACCTCGCCTACGCGTGGTTAAGGAGAAGGGGGCCCCCGCAGGGCCCCCTTCTCAGAGTGAGCGACAGACCGCTAGGAAGCCTTTTCAGTCTCCGTTGAGCTCGTCTTCGCCGCTGTCGATGACTTGGTCGTCTTGGCAGCCGAAGTTTTGGCGGCAGGCTTGGTGGTCGACGCCGTCTTGGTAGACGGGGTCTTCTCGTCCTCCTTCTCGTCCTCTTTCACGTCGGTCTTCTCGTTGGCTTTTTCGGGCCGAAACGAGGTTCGCCAGGTGGCAAGCATGTCCTCGAGTTGATCGCGAAGCTTGCTGACCTGCTCTTTGGCCTGGTCGAGGTCGACCTTAGAGGAAATCTCCTCAACGACCTTTCCCTCGCTGACGCGGGTGATGACCTTCTCGCCTTCTGCGGCCCAGTTCTCGATGGCCGCTTCGGCAGCCTTGCTGCGTGCGGTCTTCTTCTCGCCGACTTTGTCTTTGATGACACCGACTCTGTCGCCGACCTTGCGGGCCGCGACAACGGGGGCGCCAACTGCTGCGTACAGAACGCTCTTTGTTTCCATTACCTACTCCTGTTCCTCTGTGGCCACCGACCCGATGCTTCGGGAAAGTGCCCGGTACATATCGAGCAAGACCTTCTTCTGCTCGGTGTCGAGCCGCTCGTCCGCCCAGATGGCCTCAAACACTGACGTCGGAGCCAGTTCCTCGTCTATCAGTCCCGCCCTTTTGTAGAGGGAGTTGGCGCTGATCTCGAGGGCCCGCGACAGGCTTTTGAGAATCTCGGCAGACGGCTTGCGAATCCCTCGCTCTATCTGGCTCAGATATGGGTTTGAAATATCTGCCTTGTCTGCCAAACGTCGCAGTGAGAGGTTCGCTCGCTCCCGCTGTTGGCGGATGAACGTGCCAAGATCACCGTGCTTGCTCTCGTTCACTTGTAGTTAGCATACAGCAAGCTGCTAACTATTGCAAGCACACCGCGAGCGCCCCCCCATCAGATCAGGGCTTCCCCTATGACGCTGCCGATAACCCAAGCGATAACTCCGCCAACGCCGGCGATGGCCATGTTCTCCAGCCCTGACTTGACCCAATGGCTGTTTGCCACTCTCGACTTGATGACACCAACCAGGAACAGACCGGACAGCGCGAAGACCGTGGCCCACCCAAGAGCGGTCCCGGTGTCGTCCAGCAGCATGAAAGGAATGACCGATGGCAATGAGCCGACGAGGAACAGCAGCCCCGAAGCGGCCATTGCCAGGTAGGGAGAGCGCCTCTCGGAATCGATGAAACCGAACTCGAGTGCCGCCATGGCGTTGAGCAATGCCTTGTCGTTGTCGATGAAGCCGGCCATCACACCGTCCATGTCGTCCTCTTTGATCTCCATGTCGGCGAAGAACCCCCGGAGCTGATCCAACTCCTGGTCCTTGAAGTGGATGATGTGTGAACGTTCCAGAGTTAGTTCGGCTTCGAGGACCTCGTCCTGTGACTTGGTTGCCAGGAATTCACCCGCGGCCATCGAAACGGCTCCGGCCAAGGAGCCGGCAATGGCTGTCAGAAGGACCTGGCTGGCGTCCAGGCCACCTCCCACGACACCAGCGACCAGAAGGAAGATGGAGACCAGACCGTCGTTGACACCCAGGATGATGTCGCGCCAGTACTGACGGGACTCCCCGATGTGGGATATGTACTCGTGGGTGTCCTGGTTCTCGACGGCCATTTCGCGATGGTAACTAATTTCGACGCACACCGAATGGGAGTGACCCCCGATACCCCGCTAGCGTTTCCAACCCTTCCCATGATCATTGTCATGCATCCAGATGCGACCGGCGACGAGGTTGCCCAGGTCGTTGAGAAACTCAAGGCCCTGGGAGCCGACGTCCACATCTCCTCTGAGGGCGGCCGAACCGTTGTCAACGGCACGACCGAGGTGCGTCTCGTCGACGAGGCGCCCTGGGATGCTTTCCCTGGAGTTGAGCGAGTGGTGCCGGTCGTGCGCGGTGGACGCCGGGTCGGGCGTCAGAACAAGTCGGACAGCACCGTTGTCGTTGTTGGGGATGTCAGGATCGGCGACGGTCCCGTCAAGGTCATCGCCGGTCCTTGCGCGGTGGAAAGCCGGGAGCAGCTTTTTGCCACAGCCGCGGCGGTAAAGGCATCCGGGGCACACATTCTGAGAGGAGACGCCTTCAAACCACGAACCTCTCCCTATTCGTTCCAGGGATTGGGCAAGGTGGCCCTGGAGATCATGGCCGAGGCTCGCTCGACGACCGGCCTGCCTTTCGTTGCGGAGGTTCTTGACCCAAGAGATGTGGATCTCGTTGGTTCCTATGCAGACATGCTTCGGGTAGGCACGAGGAACATGTCCAACCACGCTCTTCTTCGCGAGGTTGGTCGCCAGCCCAAGCCTGTTCAGCTGAAACGTGGCAGGGCTGCAACGGTGGAGGAGTGGATTGATGCGGCCGAGTACATCGCCAGCGAGGGAAACAGCGACATCGTGATGGTGGAACGGGGTGTTCGGGGCTTCGACAACTCGGTGCGGAACACCCTCGACATCTCTGCGGTGCCCTTAGCCAAACACCTCACCCATCTACCCGTGATGGTTGACCCGTCGCACGCTGCGGGCCGCAAGGATCTTGTGTCGCCGCTGGCCCTAGCGGCCGTGGCAGCGGGCGCCGACGGTGTCCTGGTCGATGTTCATCCGACACCACACGAAGCACTCGTCGACGGTTCTCAGGCCTTGATTCCGTCCGAGTTCGACGCACTCATGATCGAGTTGCGACTGGTAGCTGCCGCAGTCGGCCGCTCCCAGGAGTCTGCTGATTGATGCCGTTGCTCAGATTGGCGGCTAGGCGCGCCAGTCGCCAGGGCGAGGATTCGCCACTCCTCGTGTAGGAATGGCGAAAAGGAGACCACAGCGAGTGGTGATGTCCTGATCGTCAAGATGGGTGACATGCATTATTCAGCGGGCTCCTAGACCCCTCATTCGTAGAAGAGCTGCTCGAAACTGCGCCTCGCACGCCGGGTGTATCGGCGATATTGCTCCCGCAGCTCACCCGTCCTGTCGAACCCGAGGGAAGCGGCGAGACGGGCTGTTGACTCCGGATCGGTGGGCAGCGAATTTGAGTCGCGCCCCTCCTGAAGATGGAGTCTCAATCTGACGCGGGTGCAGAAGAGGTAGGAATCGTGCAGCGAGTTGTAGTCGGCAGTCGAGAGGATTTCGGCCTCGCGCAGCCTGTGGAGCGCCGGGAATGTCCCGGTAACCCTCAGCTCCGGAAGAGAAACGCCGTGTTTGAGTTGGAGCAGCTGGGTCAGGAACTCAACGTCCGACAGTCCTCCCGGCCCAAGCTTCAAATGGAAATCGGCGTCCTCTCCCGGCGGTATTCGCTCGGCTTCAACCCTCGCCTTGATCGAGCGAATCGCGCGAAGCATCTCACTTGGGGGTGGAGTTCCCCAGAGCGCGGGTTCGGTGATCTGGGTGAATGAAGCGAGGACATCCGCGTCACCAGCGACAGCTCGCGCCCGGACCAAAGCGAGAAGCTCCCAGGGCTCGGACCACTCCGCGTAGTAGCGGGCGAAGCCGGCGAGCGACCTCGCCATCGGACCTTTGCGGCCTTCTGGCCTGAGGCTGGCGTCAAGCTCGTAGGCTTCTCCATGTCGGCTCGGCTCCGAGAGCACCTTGCTCAGCCCGGTTGCCAGGTGGAGAGCGCGATCCCGACTGTGCTCGTCGTCGAACACATACATCAGGTCGATATCCGATCCGTATGACAGTTCGTGACCGCCCCACTTCCCCATGGCGATTACACCGAAATCGGTTGGTTCCTCCTCCGTCAGGATGTGGAGGGCTCCGGTGATAGCGGCGTCGGCGCTGTCCGACAACGCACCGAGCGTTGTCTCCATGGGCCCCTCTCCGAGGACATCACGGGCCGCGATTCGAAGCTTTCGGCGACGGACGAAGCGGCGAATTGTTCCGATCTTTGCGTCAATATCCGGTCTCGAGTCGAGAAGCCCCAGAAGTCTCTCGTTGGCAGCCTGGCGATCCCGTACGAAAGAAAGCTGGCCGTCGTCGGCCAGACGAGGGATGAACTCGGGGATCCTATCGATTAGATCGCCGAGCAGCTTGCCGGTGCCGAGGAGGATGCAGAGACGTTCCCCGGCGACAGGATTGTTCTGCAAGAGTGTCACCAGGGCGCCGTGATCCGGGCTGTTGGCCAGGAGGAGCCGCAGTTGGCCAAGCCCGAGATCGGGGTCGGGAGACTGGGACAGCCAGTCGAGCATGAGCGGGAGGGCCTGATGCATGACCCTTGATCGGCGGGTCAGTCCGGCGGTCAGCTCCTCGAATGCCGTGGCCGCGCCCACGACATCGCTGAAACCAAGGGCCTCGAGTCTTCGTGCTGCCCCGGTCTGGTCGAGACGAGCGGTCGGAAGACCCACCAGCGAATCGAGTATTGGTCGGAAGTAGAGACGCTCGTGGAGATCCCTCACCTCCCGTTTCACATTGTCGAGCTTCTCAACCAGGGCTTCCGACGGGTTTGTCATGAATCCAAGGCTTCGCCCAATTCGTTCTCGTGCCTCGATGGAAGCCGGGAATTGATGGGTCTGACGAAGGTCCCAGAGCTGGACCCGGTGCTCGACGTTACGGAGGAATATGTAGGCGTCGATCAACCTCTCGGCATCGTGGGTCTCGATGTAGTCGTGGGTATTGAGAGCTTCGATAGCATCGAGCGTCGAGAGCACTCGAAGGTCGGGGTCAAATCTCCCGTGAACCAACTGAAGAAGCTGCACGGTGAACTCGATATCTCGAATCCCACCTCGTGATCGCTTGAGATCTGTGCTGGATGCGGCATCTTCAGCCTGAGCCTTGAGAAGCCGGATGCTGCGGAGAGCATCGACATCGAGGCCCCGCTCCCAGATGATCTGATCGGCTAACTCCATGAATCGACGTCCAACATCGGTGTCACCAGCCGCTGGCCGGGCCTTGAGCAACGCCTGCAATTCCCACGCCTCGCCCCACCTCGCGTAGTACGACCTGTAGCCCTCGAGGCTTCGCGTCAGGGGCCCCGTTGAGCCCTCGGGGCGTAGGTCTGCGTCTATCTGAAGAGCCGGTCCGTCGAATGTGGGTGCTGACAGGCTCGACACGAGACGACTGGCGATGGCGAGCGCCGCGCTTCGACTCTCCGAATCCTGGCTGTCGACTGGCTCGTGCACGAAGACGAGGTCGACGTCTGAGTAGTAGTTGAGCTCCCTTGCACCCCACTTGCCCATGGCAATGACAGCGAACCCCAACTCGCCGGCTATCGGATGTCGCTCGCTGACGTGGTCGGTTGCAGCCTCGAGGGCTCCACCGATGATTTCGTCGATCGCATCCGAGAATCTTCCGGTGGCCTCCCTGACGCCGGTGCGCCCTGCGAGGTCATCTCCTGCAATCTCCACGAGAGCAGCCTGAACCCGAAGACTCACCGAGTCGTTTTTGGCCGCCCCGTTGAGCAGATGAGGGTTGGCAGCCAGTGCCTTTGAGAGTGCGCGGCTGGCGCCGGCGAGTGCAACCACTGTCTGCAGCCGGTGGTCATCTGAGACGATTGATGAATCGGCCTCCAGAACCGGGGCAAGACGGCCCAACGAAGCGTCCGGATCGGCGCCGGCCCTGACAGCGGTCTGTATTCGGGCTGTCGCGGCCTCGTCGAAGCCAAGTTCAACGAACGCAGCGTCAATGGGACCGTGATCTCGATCTGTCACCGGGCCAGGGTAAGTGCCCTCCAACGCGTATCGTGTTGGCATGACAATTCGGGTCGCAGGCGCCCAAATGAATCTGACGGTGGGAGACATCTCGGGCAACGAGGCTGCGATTGCCAACGCAATGACCCTGGCGGTGGAGGCGGATGCAGAGGTGCTCCTCGTTCCCGAGCTGGCACTGACCGGTTATCCCCCTGAAGACCTGGTGCATCGTCGCGACTTCGTGGACGCCAACCTGGCAGCACTCGATCGATTGGCGGCTTCCGCCACCCACGTCACGACGATCGTCGGGTTTGTCGACCGGGCATCCGATGTGGCGAGGGAGGCGGCCGACTCGGAAGCAAGGCCGGTGGCCAACGCCGCAGCGGTTCTTGGCAGCGGTGCCATCTTGGGGATCTATCACAAGGTTCTGCTGCCCAACTACGGGGTCTTCGATGAGGACAGATACTTCTCGGTTGGAGCCGATCCGGGTCGGACCTGGCCAGTCGGTGATGTGTCGATCGGCTTGTCCATCTGTGAGGACATCTGGCTGCCAAATGGGCCGCCAAGCCAACAAGCGGAGCGCGGAGCGCAGATTCTCCTCAATATCAATGCGTCTCCGTTTCACCGCGGGAAGGCTGCTGAGCGGGAGGAGATGCTCGCGACCCGCGCCAGGGATGCGGGTATGCCTGTCATTTATCTGAATCTGGTCGGTGGCCAGGACGAGCTCGTGTTCGACGGGGCATCGGTGGTGCTCGACGGGAAGGGGAGCGTCATCCATCGCTCCGCCCAGTTCGAGGAGGACTTCTTCGTCGTGGATGTCCCTATCGGGGATGAAATTGCTTCACCAGGCTCGATATGTCCTCTTCTCGAGCCTACCGAGGAGATGTATCGTGCCCTGACGGTCGGTCTAGCCGACTACGTAGCCAAGAACGGTTTCGAGAGTGTCGTCATCGGTCTCTCCGGCGGTGTCGACTCGGCCCTCACCGCTGTCATTGCCGTAGACGCCCTCGGACCCGACTCGGTGCAGGGAGTAGCAATGCCGTCGCGGTTCTCCTCGGACCACTCACTGACTGATGCCCGCGCCCTGGCGGAGAATCTTGGAATCAGGTTCGACGTCGTGCCGATAGATGGCGTGTACGAGGCCCATCTCGATTCACTCTCGGCATTCTTCGAAGGCACCGAGTTCGGGGTTGCCGAGGAGAATCTCCAGGCCAGGTCGCGGGGCGCGACCCTGATGGCCCTCTCGAACAAGTTCGGCCCGATGGTTGTGGCCACCGGCAACAAGTCTGAGATGGCGACCGGTTATGCCACCCTCTACGGCGACATGGTTGGTGGCTATTCGGTTCTCAAGGATGTTTTCAAGACGTCGGTGTACGAGTTGGCTCGCTGGCGGAACAAAGACCGCGAGATGATCCCGCAGAACACGATAGACAAGCCACCTTCGGCGGAACTGCGACCCGATCAGAAGGACTCAGATTCACTTCCGCCCTACGAGGTCCTCGACGCGATTCTCGAGCGGTACGTGGAGCGAGACATGGGCACCGAGGAGATCGTCCAGGCGGGATACGACCAAGATCTGGTTACCCGGGTGGCGCAGATGGTCGATCGCAACGAGTACAAGCGGCGCCAGGCTGCTCCCGGAGTCAAGATCACGACCAAGGCCTTTGGGAAGGATCGACGTCTCCCGATCACCAACGCCTACCGTCCGGGCGCATGATCGGTCAGGTTCTGATCAACGGCGAGCTGAGCGACGGCCGGATCCCGGTCACCGACTCGTCCGTTCTTCGTGGTGACGGGTGTTTCGAGGTGCTCAAGGCCTACGACGGGCGACCATTTGGGATCGACGCGCACCTCGATCGATTGGAGGCGAGCGCCAGCCGCCTCGAGATCGATCTACCCGATCGTGGTGACATCTCGAGTTGGATAACGGGTACGGCCCAGAGTTTGGGCGATTGCTACGTCCGTGTGGTCGTTACCCGCGGATCCAGTGTTCCTGGGGAGGACGAGATACCCCAGATAATCGTCTTCGGATACCGATGGGCTGATGACCCGGGTCCGATTCGGCTCTCTCCGGTCGAGTCGCCGTGGCACGCCGCAGGGGTGGAATGGGATCTTGCCGGCGCCAAGATTCTCTCATATGCCCCGAACCTTTCGGCGATCAGAAAGGCCAAGAGAGAGGGCTTCGACGACGCTCTGTTGGTCACCACCGATGGGCGGGTTCTGGAAGGGGCAACGTTCTCGATCGCCTGGGTCATCGATGACGTGATTGAGACGCCAACGCTCGCTCTGGGAATTCTCGACTCGATAACCCGTCAAGTCGTATTGGATGCTGCCCGTGGGCTCGGCATCGAAGTGTCCGAAGGCTCGTGGACTCTGGATCGTCTCGCCGATGCCGTTGAGGTGATGGCCCTCTCCACCGTTCGCGAGGTGCAATCTGTTAGCCAGGTTGGGAAGGTGGCTTTTCGGTCCGGACCCATCACTTCCCATCTCGCTTCGATCTTCGAAACGGCCACGCGGGGGGAGTCGAAACCCGGGAACTAGCGCTGCCACCGGTTACGTTGGGGTGTCATGAAGTCCCGAACTCTGGTCTTGCTTCTCGCTGCGTTTGCAATGCTGGTCGCTGCCTGCGATGCCGAGCAAGCGGAGCTCTCGACAACCTCCTCTGTGATCACTGGGACCACTGAAACACCTGGTCAGGTGACTACCACAACGCTCGAGCAGGACACCACGACAACGACGATCCTCCGTGGCGAGACTGTGGCGAGTTATGAGATAACAGTTCGAATCTCCACGGACAACGGAGAGATCTTCTACGTTGTGATACCTCCCGGCGCCTACACCGATGTCGATCTGGAGAACTTCGTCGGAGACCTGATAGAGGCCAATCCTGGCCTGTGGGGGGCCGAAGTCTTCGATGATGAGGCCGCGGTTCAGGCCTTCGTGATCCCTGAGGACCAGCGAACGGAGGCGCAGCAGAGCCTTCTCGACGAAAACCACTTCGTCAGCCTCATCGGTGGTGACACGATGAAGTTCCAAGGCCCGTTCGCGGAGTTCGGCGAGTTCGTGATTGGTAGCTAGCGACAGGCCACTAGAGCAGAAGGCCTGCCACGAGGAGAAATCCGCCAAAACCGACAACGTCGGTGATCAAGGTCACGAAGATCGACGAGGCGAGGGCCGGGTCCTGGTTGAGTCTCCTCAGAATCAGCGGAATCGCAGTCCCGGCCACGGTCGCAACGACGAGGTTGGCCAGAGAGGCAATGGCTACAACAACGGCCAGGGTCGCCGGTT
>CAXMMT010000031.1:0-70417 GCA_964194555.1 uncultured Boseongicola sp.
ACCTCAGGCGAAGACGCTAACCCACCCAACCACACCCGCCTCCTCGCCGAAGCTCGAAGGCCATGATGCGGCTTCACTCAGACAGTGTCAGATATGTGTCCGGAACGTCCGACATGTCCCCCGGAAAGAACAGGCGCTCCCGTCTTGAGGACTGACAGGCCCTCGGTCATCCGACTGACAGGGTGTTTGACACTGAAATTGGAGGGGTACGAAAAGTGACGAGTGGCACTGACGACGTGAGCACGACCACGGGGTCGATCTCCCGAGCCGCGGACGTTAAGTGTTGCAATGCCCCCTGAAACCAGAGCGTCATGAGTGCCGATCCCAGACGGGATGACGCGACGGGCGTTTTCGAGCCGACCGGGCGATATGTGCACCCTTGGTGAGTCGTGCTTTCGCGATTCCAGGAGCAGAGCTGCCGGACATCAAGACCAGTTCTCTGACGGTACTGATGCCGAGGGAATGCGAGCGGCCTACAGCCATACGTGGGCGTGGGGGAACCCTTACGTTGGGAGATGGGTGAGGAGCAGCCCGATGGCGAGCAAGACGTGCGCTAAGGCCAGCAGTTGTAGCGGACGCTCCCAGGTGGCCAACAGCATGGAACGATCCCATCGCGAATCACCGAACTCAACGGTGGCGCCCGTCACCCTTCGTCGCACGTGCCGGGCCGGTGTGGACAGCGCCTGCTGCGCCATGCTGAGGGCAATGGCCGCGGCAGCAACGACAACGGCGGCGAGCGAGAGCGACTCGGTCTGCGCCCAGTAGCCCACGAGCACCGGGAACCCACCCCATGCCACGGCGAAGCCCGCCGTCGAGTGCACCCAGCGGGACCACTCCAGCGCATATGCGGCTGCGAGCAGGACGCCCCCGGCCCCCCACGCAAGCGCCACCGGTGAGATTACGAGCGACGCGGCGACCGCCAGGGCTGCTCCGGCGCCGAGTCCTCCCCAGCCCAGGATCCGCAGGGTTCCGGGTGACAGACCGGTAGAGAGCGGACGGTCGTGCAGTTCATCGAGAGCGTGTGCACCGATCCCGAGCCCGAAGGCAAACGCCAGAAGGGTCCCCGCCAGGCGCAGTGCATCGATCCGGGGCGCCATAGCAGCACCAATCGCAACATAGGAGAGATGCCACATCGTGTACGGCAAGTGAAGAAGCGTGATGAGGTCGCCCAGCCCACTACCGGTGCGTGCATAGAACGCGGCTCGTGAGCCGGTCATCGGCGCCGACCCCACATCACCATCCCGCCACTGAGTGACATCCGGCGAAAGCGGACATCCTCCATCCCCGCTGCACCCCATTCGGCAGCGAGCCGATCAGGTGGATGCCTCCGGGCGAAAGCGCCGATGCTCGGACCCAGGAACTGGCCGACCTCCCACCACCCCGACCGGATCACGGCGCCTGCCATAGGGAGCAGGATGCGCATGTAGAGCAACCAGACCGGGTACCACGCACCCGTGGGCCGGCCGAACTCGACCATGCCCACCATGCCACCGGGTCGGACAACCCGGACCAGCTCGTCCAGGCATCGCGACACATCGTCTACATAACGCAGCAAGTATCCGAAGGTGACGCCATCGAAGGTGTGATCGGCAAATGGCAGCCGTTCCGCAGTCGCCAACACGGTCGCAGCGCCGCGTCGCTTTGCCATCTGTGTCATCTCTCTGCTCTGATCGACCGAGAGCACATTGAGGCCGCGTGACTCCAACAGCCGGGTAATCGAACCCGTTCCTGCCGCGACATCAAGCACCCGAGATCCAGGCGAAAGACCAAGCCCATCCACCATCGCCTGTCTCCACCGGGCGTCCTGGCCCATGCTCAGCAGCCGGGCCCAACGCTCATACGTTGGGGCGATAGGAGCGAAGAGTTCCCTGGCCAACTTCGGGGGCGAGGTCGTGTTGCCATCCACAATGCTGTCCAATCTACGGGCACCAGCAGCTTCGCGGTTTTTCCAACACGCAAAGAGCGCCGAGGCATCTGATAGGGCTTAGGGGGTGCTGCGGGGATGTGGTTTCGTAGCATTGCAGGAGTCCCGGATGGGCTGGCTCTCGAGCAACCAGTATTTGGCCTCGGTTAGCGTCTGAAACAGGTACGCGGCCCGGCCGCGAAACATTCCAGCCTTTTGACCAACTACGCAGACACACATGGGCGTAGTTTCGGCGGCCCTTTTGAGTGGTCACGGCCTGCTCCCGCTACTAAAGGGTCTGGGCATAGGAGGTGCCTCTCCTAAGGCCTTCGGGTCGTGTTCCCGGTGGCCTCGCCGATCCGCGTCCGCTTCGCGACAGAGGCAACACTCTGGTCGGCGGGGATGAGAGCGCCCTCCGAGTACATGTCCTACCAACACTGGGAGATCGAAGGATCGGCTCACTAACCCCAGGCGACATACATAGCTTGGTAAGTGAGTGGTCAGTACGGATGGCACCTCGGACCGTTCGTCGTACCTACGGGGCCGTAAGGGCCGCGCTCAATTATGCAATCGCATCCGATCTGCCTCAGTATCCCCCGGGAACTGGCGAGCATCCTGAGTGCTCATCTGACCCATCGAGAACTCACAGGCGCCGAACCCGACGCCCTCCTGTTTCAAACCGGACGGACAAACCTCTGGACTACTCGAATTGGAGGAGACGCGTCTGGCTGCCTGCGGTCGAATCGGCGGGCCTGAACGGTCTCGGGTTCCACGATCTGAGACGAACCAACGCGACAGCGATGGTCCTCGACGGCGTGGACATGAAGACGGCACAGACACGCCTCGGGCACTCTGACCCTTGTCTCACGTTGGCTATCTACGCACAGGCGACGAGGGAGGGAGACCGGCTGGCGGCCGACAAGCTTGGCACCAGGCTGATGACATCGAGCTCTGACTATCTCGCAACCGAATTGACGGGTTCGTAGCAGTCAGGGGTAGACGGTGAGATGCGATCTCCGCGCTGTGCTCGCATGGGTAACGCGGGATAAACGCGGGATAGATCGAAAGTAGTCCTGGCCAGAGCCCTGCTGTCAGAGCCCTGACCTGGTGTTTCTGAGTCGGGACGGCCGGATTCGAACCGACGACCTCAGCGTCCCGAACGCTGCGCGCTACCAAGCTGCGCCACGTCCCGATCTGGGGCAATGTTAGGCGTCGTCATGTGCGATACCTACTTGGCGGTCTGGCTAAAGGAGCAGCTCGGCGATCTGGATGGCGTTCAGAGCCGCGCCTTTGCGCAAATTGTCCCCCACAACCCAAAAATTGATCCCACCTGGCTCGCCCAGGGTCTCGCGAATCCGCCCCACCAGCACGTCATCGAGCCCTGCGCTGTCCAGCGGCGTCGGTGTCATGTCATTCCAGACGGACAAGCCGGGGGCCGAGTCAAGGATCGAGCCGGCTTCCTCTGAGCTCAGAGGTCTTTCAAAACGAAGTGTTGCCGCCAGACCATGACCCACCAACACCGGCACCCGAACACATGTCGGCTCCACAGCCAAATCGGGAATGTCCAGGATCTTGCGAGACTCGCGGACCAGCTTCATCTCCTCGTCGGTGTAACCGCCATCCACCTCGGACCCGGCAAAGGGAAGGACGTTGTAGCCGATGGGCCGCTCATACAACTCGGGCTTCGGATCGGTCCAACCCCCTTGCATCATCTCTACGAGAGCTGACTCGAGACGCCGGTTTTGGCTCATCAACTCCTCAACACCCTGCTGACCCGAACCGGAAACCGATTGATACGACGACGCCACGATCGAGATGAGACCCGCAGCCTCGTGTAACGGCCCGGCGGCCATCATCAGGGTCATCGTGGTGCAGTTGGGGTTGGCAATGATCCCGTTGTGCTGGCCTGCCGCCTCATCGTTTACCTGGGCCACCACTAGAGGAACATCGGGGTCCATCCGGAACGCCGACGAGTTGTCGATTACCACCGATCCGCTCTCGACGAATCGTTTGGCATGCTCCAATGATCGATCCGCGCCGGCAGAGAAGAGGGCAATGTCGATTCCCGATGGGTCCGCCGTGGCCAGATCTTCCACCTCGAGATCGCCCCATCGGGTCGAAAGGGTCTGCCCGGCCGAGCGATACGACGCCATCAACCTGACGTCCGATGCGAGAACGTTGCGCTCCTCCAGGATGGAGAGCATGGTCCTCCCCACAGCGCCGGTGGCACCAACGATGGCGACGTTGGTCAAGATGTGGTCTCCGATCTGAACAATTCCTCGTGAATAGAACGAACCGCGTCATCGATACGTTCGATGGGAACCTCGACACGTGCAAATCGGTCACCCGTGCCCAACACGGACGACGCTATGCCCGAGTCGCCGAGAGCGCTAGCGACCCGTTTGGTGGCCTGAGCCGCCCCGCTTCCAACAATCGTGATCACACCCGCCCCATCTTCGAGGTCGGTGGCGATCCCCACAACGTCTCGACCTTGGGCATCGGTAACCACCCACGTGCCCGGCTCGTCAGTGAACGAGGACCTCACATGGACGCGAACCCCGTTGGCCCGGGCATGCTCAACGGAATGAGGCATGAGAATGGAAGCCCCTCCCCCAGCCAGAACCAGCATGTCCTCGTAACTGACCGCCTCGATCCGAAGTGCGTCGGGAACCACCCGAGGGTCGGCGCTGAACACTCCGGCGACATCGGTCAGGATCTCGCAGGCTTCGGCATCGAGGCTCGCTGCAAGAGCCACAGCCGTCGTATCCGAGCCGCCCCTGCCCAGCGTCGTGATCTCACGGCTGTCGGGATCCACGCCCTGAAAGCCAGCGACGATGACCACCTTGCCATCGGAAATCGACTCCCTGACCCGCTCGGCAGTAATTCCCGTTATGCGTGCTCCGCCATGAGAGGAGTCGGTGAGGATGCCTGCCTGCGATCCGGTGTAGCTAACGGCATCGATACCGCGGTCATGAAGGGCCATGGCGAGAAGCGCCATGGTGATGCGCTCACCGGCCGTCAGAAGCATGTCCATCTCTCGTGGAGTGGGATTCGACGTGATCTCAGAAGCAAGGGAAACCAGACGATCGGTCGTTTGGCCCATGGCCGAAACGACGACAACGAGGTCGTGGCCCGAAGCGCGCGTATCCCGCACGCGATCAGCTACTGCCTGAATGCGAGACGGGTCGGCTACCGAAGATCCGCCGTACTTCTGCACTACTACCGACATAACGCCCTTAGTTTGCAGTGTTGAGTCGTCCAATACGAGACATTGTCTGGGTGGTTGGACATGAACCAAGCCTAAAGTCGCCCAGCCATGTCCGACCGGAGACAACGCCAGAAAGAGCAGCGCGCTGCCAAGCGCGAGACGGAGAAAAAGCAGGCAGCCCGCAAAGAGTTGGGACGTCGTCTCGCAACAGCGATGGGTTTTGGGCTAGTCGTCGTGACCGTCTTTGCCCTCAGCGGGGCCTTCTCTGGCGACAGCACCGACCTACCGAGATCCTATGAGGGCTTTCGCTCTCAGCCGACGGCCTGTGGGGCAGACCAGCCGCCCGCGGAGAGAATCATGTCCTTTGAGGCCCCCGAGACACAAAGCGACATCACTTCAACCAGCAATGTGACCGCCACCATGGCCACCTCGTGCGGGGACATCGTCATGGAGCTAGACCCGGCGACCTCCCCGGAGACGGTGAACTCTTTCGTCTTCCTGGCCCGTGAAGGATTTTTCGACGGTCAGGTCTTTCACCGGATAGCCGAAGGTTTCGTCATTCAGGGAGGAGACCCGGAGGCGAACGGAACGGGTGGACCCGGATACATCATCGCCGACGAGTTCCCCACCGCGCCCGACTTCATCTACGAAGTCGGCTCCGTTGCCATGGCGAACCGAGGCGCCCGGAGCACCGGCTCCCAGTTCTTCTTCGTCATCGGCGAGGATGCTCGCCATCTGACGTCGAACTTCAACGTTCTCGGCAAGGTGCTGTCCGGCCAGGACGCATTGGAAAGAATGGAGCAGGTCCCGAAAGGGGTCCTACCCGGATCAGTCGAGGAGAGCCTGCCTCTCGAGACGGTGTACATCGAGTCGGTAACCATCGACGTAACCGATTCTTGACGGCCCCGGCAGCCATCATCGGGGCTGAATAACCCATGGCCGTTGATCTTCACTCCCACTCCATCGCCTCCGATGGCTCGGACAAACCAGCCCACCTCGTGACGCTCGCCCTCGAAAAAGGACTCAGCGCCCTTGCTCTGACCGATCACGACACCCAAGAAGGAGTCGCCGAAGCAAGGAGTGCAGCCACCGGGAGCGACTTGGAACTGATCCCGGGGACCGAGTTGTCACTCGCCTACGACACCGGTGGCATGCATCTGGTGGTTCTCTGGCTGGAACCGGGACCAGGCCCTCTTCAGGATCGCCTGGGAGAACTTCAGGGCGGCCGGGAGCAACGCAACGAAGGGATAGTGAGGATCCTCACTGATGCCGGGATGCCGATCGACATCTCCGAGGTTCTCGAAGAAGCGGCGGGAGGAAGCGTGGGACGTCCACACATCGCCACTGTGATGGTCGCGAAGGGGTATGTGCCGGATCTCGAGACCGCTTTCGACGAGTGGCTCGGCAGCGGAAAGCCGGCCTATGTGGGCAGGCCACGGCTGAATGCTGAAGATGCCATCGTCCTGGCGCGACAATCAGGGGCCGTGCCCGTCCTGGCCCATCCTCACACTCTCGGAATCAGCCGTGCAGCCGACATGGCCGACCTGCTTACCCCGCTTCAAGAGGCGGGACTGGTCGGATTGGAGGCGATCTACTCCAGCTACCACCGACATGAGAGGGAGGGCTACGCCGATCTGGCTCGTCGATTTGGGCTGATTCCCTCGGGTGGCAGCGACTACCACGGAACCTACAAACAGGGGCTCGAGGTGGGCATCGGATACGGCGATCTCGTCGTGCCCGACTCGACGGTCGAAGAGTTGCGGAGCTACGCAGGGGAGGCATGAGCCGCCCACTCCGCATGGGGACCGCCGCTGCGGTCGTCGCCGGAAGTGTCCTGCTGTCCCGGATTCTTGGCCTGGGACGGGAGGCTCTCCTAGCCGGAATGTTCGGTGTCACCACAGAAGGTGACCTCTACAGACAGGCGTTCCTACTCCCCGATTTCCTCAACTACCTGTTAGCAGGCGCCTACCTGACGATCACTCTGATCCCCATACTCAGTCGTCACCTCGAGCGAGGCGACTCGGAAGGAGCGAGCCGGGCGTTCACCTCGATATTCCGATTCGTGGGTATTGGCATCGTCGCCCTCACCATGTTGATGTGGGTGTTTGCCGACCAGCTCGTCTCGCTGATCTTCCCCGAAGTCGTCGAGAATCACGACCGTCTGGTGTCGATGACACGCCTTGTTCTTCCTGCCCAGGTGTTCCTGGTGGTTGGCGCCCTGCTGATGGCCGTTCAATACACCCACCGACGATTCGTCTACCCGGCTCTCGCTCCACTCATCTACAACGCGGCAATCATCGCCGGCGGCTTGATAGGAGCCGCAGTCAGCGATCCGTCGCCCGAGTCATTTCTCTGGGGAGCTGTCGTTGGTTCGGTCGTGGGCAACTTCGGTCTGCAGTGGATAGGGGCTCGCCGCACCGGAACCTGGTTGATGCGGCCCGTCCGCGGTGAGTCGTCGGTCGGGGAGTATCTGATACTCGCTCTGCCTCTGATGATCGGGCAGTCGGTGGCCGTGCTCGACGAACAGTTCGTGCGCTTCTTCGGGCAGGTCGAGGAGGGGACAACCTCTGCGCTGTCCTTCGCAAGACAACTCAACATGGTTCCCGTCGGGGTGATAGCCCAGGCTGCTGGAGTCGCGGCCTACCCGTTCCTGGCCCGACTGGCCGCGAAGGAGGATCACGACGGGCTGGTGGCGGCAACGGGGCGGGCCGCCCGCAACACCGTATTCATCGCATTTGGAGCCACGGCTGCTCTGATCGTCCTCGCGCGACCGCTGGTGCGTCTCCTGTTCCAGTACGGTGCCTTCACGGCCGAGGATTCGGCCCTTGTCGCCAGTCTGCTGACAATCTATGCCTTCTCGATACCGGCATGGGGGCTCCATCAGATCCTTGCCAGGCACTTCTACGCAAGACGGAAGATGTGGACACCAGTGCTCATAGGGACCGTGTTCTCGCTGATCGCAATTCCCTCCTGGCTGGGTCTCTATTCGGTGTTCGGCGTAAAGGGTTTCGCCCTCGCCTCGACGTTGGTAGTGACCGGTTACGCAATCGGCATGCTGGTTGCCTGGGGTTACGACGCCGGTTGGGCAGCGGTTCGCCGACTAGTCCCGTCACTGATTCGAGGACTCGTCGCAGCGGCGGCCGCCACGCTCATATCGCTTCCGCTGGTGAATGCACTCTTCGCAGAAGAGCTGACGATCTGGATGGGCCTGGGCGCGGCCTTGGTTGGCGGGCTCACCACACTCGCAGCCTTTCTCGGGGTCGCCCGACTCCTCCGCTCTCCGGAGTTGCGAGAGATCACACGACGCGGTTGAAGCGGGTGCGCCGGTTTACAGACCGTCGGGGGCGACCACCTCGCGTGGCATGTTGGGCTCCTCGGGACTCAGGGCCCTCACCCACGCCGACAGACCGACAAAACCGTCAGATCCCCCCTGACGAGCGGTCTTCTCCTGGCGAAGGATCTGATGTATGACGACGGCGATAACCGCCGCCTCGAACTCGTCGGCGCCGCCCCTGATCTCGAACCCCTCAGTCATCAGCCAACTCCACCAACTCGATCAACGTCCCACCCAGGTCACCAGGGTGAACGAACGCGATTCGAGTCCCACGTCCACCAGAACGTGGCTCACGGTCGATGAGACGGGCGCCATCGGCCTCCAGATGCTCCAGTGCCTTCTCGATGGAGACCACCGCGTAGGCGACATGATGAAGACCCTCGCCGTTATTGGACAAGAACTTGCCCACAGGGGTATCAGCGCCCAGGGGCTGCAACAACTGGACAAACGACCCACCAATAGGGATCATCGCCTCCTCGACACCCTGGTCCTCAACGGTCTCGCGATACAGGGGTTCGACGTTGTAACGCGATCGATAGCCGGCAAGCGCGGCGTCAAGATCATGCACGGCGATCGCCACGTGATCGAGGTTGAGCAGCTTCACCGGACTGAGGCTATTAGTGACAGATCAACCTGTCATCTCCGGACCGGTAGCATCATCACGAGGAGGTCTTGTGAAAAATTCAGTGATCACCGGGATCGCTCGGACACCAATAGGTAGATACAACGGCGCCCTCAAGCCGTTGCGCGCCGTCGAACTCGGAGGCGTCGCCATCGCCGCCGCCGCTCAACGAGCGCACGTCGATCCTGCCGACATCGACGAAGTCCTCTTCGGGCATGTGCTCCAGGCCGGTGAAGGCCAGATCACGGCACGTCAGGCAGCAGTCGAGGGCGGGTTGCCGATGACGGTTCCATCGGTGACAGTCAACAAGGTCTGTCTGTCCGGAATGTCCGCAATCGGGCTCGCCGACCGGGCCATCCGTCTTGGAGAGTCGACATTCGTGATGACAGGCGGCATGGAAAGCATGACCAACAGCCCTCATGTGGTTCGGGAACTGCGATGGGGGGCTCGCATCGGTAACGCCGAGTTGGTCGATGTGCTGGAGCATGACGGGCTCTTCTGCGCCTTCGACCAGTGCACCATGGGTGAGGCATCCGATCACAAGAACGACCGTCTCGGGATCAGCCGCGAAGAGCAAGACGAGTGGGCGGCGCGAAGCCACGAGAGAGCAGCCGAAGCGACTCGCAACGGCCAATTCGGTGCCGAAATAGCAGCCGTCACGGTGCCACAGCGGAAGAGCGAACCGCTGACCGTGGATGTTGATGAAGGGATCCGCGAGGACTCGACAGTCGAGTCGCTGGGGAACCTGGCACCGGCGTTCGTGTCAACCGGCACGATCACAGCCGGCAACGCCAGCCAGATTTCGGACGGCGCCGCCGCGGTGGTGGTTTCTGATCGCGATGCAGCCGAGGCGTCCGGTGCGCCCATCATGGCTGAAATACTTGCTTACGGCCAGATCGGAGGTATCGATGCCACGCTGCACGAACGCCCGGCCGAGGCGCTGATGGTCGCTCTCAAGAAAGCGGGGATGGAGCCTTCCGATCTGGATCTGATCGAGATCAACGAGGCTTTTGCCGCTGTCTCACTCTGGTCGGCGCGAATGCTCGATGTCTCCGAGGACAAAGTGAACGTCAATGGCGGAGCCGTGGCACTCGGACATCCGTTGGGTGCCACCGGAGCCCGTCTTGTAGTTACCCTCATCAACGCCCTACGCCACCGAGGCGGAGGAATAGGGGCAGCGACGCTGTGCGGTGGTGGCGGCCAGGGCGACGCGATCATCGTGAAGGTCAACGCATGATGGCCGAACCGATTGAGCGAAACCTCGGCCTCGACCTAGTCAGGGTCACCGAGACCGCCGCCCTTGCCGCCGGACGATGGCTGGGCCGGGGGGACAAAGAGAAAGTGGACCAGGCGGCAGTCGACGGAATGCGTCTCCATCTGTCAACCATGGATATCGATGGCGAGGTCATCATCGGCGAGGGCGAGAAGGACGAAGCCCCCATGCTCTTCAACGGGGAGAAGGTCGGTTCGGGGTCCGGAATGATTGTCGATGTCGCCGTAGACCCCGTCGATGGCACAACTCTGACGGCCGAAGGACTCCCCGGCGCTATCGCAGTCATTGCTCTCTCCGAGGGACGCGGAACCATGTATGCCCCCGGTTCGCTCGTATACATGGACAAGATCGCAGTGGGGCCGGAGGCCGCCGGAGCGATCGACCTCGACGCTCCGCTCGAACACAACCTCCAACAGGTTTCCAGGGCAAACGGCAAAGACATGGCCGATCTCCGATGCCTCATCCTCGACCGCCCTCGCAACCAGGGTTATATCGATGCGGCGCGCGCAGCCGGCGCCCGGATTTCAGTCATGCGCGACGGCGACGTTGCCGCGGCCATCGCCACTTCCCAAGACGACCATGAAGCCGACATTCTCGTCGGCATCGGCGGTTCCCCCGAGGCGGTGATTGCAGCTGCCGCGCTCCGGTGCACCGGTGGCGAGATTCAGTGCCGGCTATGGCCACGCGACCAGACGGAGCAGGATTACGCCATCGACAATGGGCTCGATCTGGATCAGGTGATGACGACAGATGATCTGGTCTCATCGGACAATGTTTTTTTCGCTGCGACCGGCGTCACCGGCGGGGAGTTTCTCCGCCGGGTCAACTTCAAGGGCGAGGACAAGGCTGTTACCCATTCGGTGATCATGCGCTCCAAGACCGGGTCGATCCGCTACATGGACGCCCATCACGATCTCGCCCGCCTTCGAGAAATCTCGAGTCTGACCATCGACTAGGCCTATATGCGTGCCGCGATTTCCACGGCTTCAACGAGGGAGTGGGCCACCGGAGCGCCCATGACCTCCAAATGAGGGAGGTGATGACTCCCCCCGTCGTAGAGCACCACATGGGCTCCCACATGCCGAGCCGCCATGGCATCGTCCGGGGTATCACCCACCACGACAGTTCTCGCCGGGTCGACGCCAAGAGCCTCGACATGTTCCGCCATGTGCTGCGCCTTGAGGCCACCCGTCTCCCCGCTCAACCCGTCAATCAGAGCGAATCGCCCTGCGATGCCGCGTGCCCCAACGATCCGCTCCAGCCAGCTTTGAGGTGACATCGAAAGAAGGGACTGTCCCCAACCTTTGTCTTCGACGGCAGACAAGGCTTCGAGAGTGTCGGGAGTCAGAGTGGCAGTGTCGGCTTGCGCGAAGTACTCGTCATGAAAGCGGTCGTTGAGACCCTCCCACTCGGCGTCGCTCACCGGTCGCCCGAACAATGAGTTGTAGAAGGCTCGAACTGGCCTGGTGAAGTGGTCGCGATAGCCGTTCTCATCGATGGGTCCGACCCCAAACATGGCCATGGAGGCGTTGGCAGCCGAAATCACAACCGGGAGATCGTCGAGAAGAGTGCCGTTCCAATCCCAAATTATGTGCACCGGGCCCATCAGCCCAGATTAACGGTGAAACGCGAGACTGGCGTTCGTGGCCGTGGTTAGGGTGCCGTCTAATCGAGGAGGTAGGTCACGACGGCGGAGGGCACACGCAGGGAAACAGGATTGTTCTTTGGATTCTTTCTTGCCTACCAGCGCTGGGCCGACCGATTCGCCGAGTTCACCGGCAAGCTCGCGGCATGGATAGTCCTCCCCACCGTGGCCATCGGCTTTGTCAACGTGGTGCTGCGCTACATAGGCCAGACCACCAGCACGAGGCTCACCACAAACACCATCATCGAGCTTCAGTGGTACATGTACTCGGGGATCTTTCTCTTGGGATTCCCCTACATCCTCAAGCACCAGATCAACGTTCGGGTCGACTTCTGGTTTGCCAATCAGGGGCCGAAACGCAAAGCGTGGATCGACTTTGCCGGACACTGGATCGGTCTCATCCCTTTCGCCCTGATCGGCATATTCGTTGCCTTCCCACAAGGGATCAAGTCTTGGTCAAGATGGGAACAATCCCCTGATGCCGACGGACTGCCTCGCGGCCCCATCAAGATGCTCTTGGCGATTTCCTTCCTGCTTCTACTGATCCAGGCGGTCGCCGAGCAGATCAAGCTCTATGCGGTGATCACCGACCGCGCGCACCTGGTAGCGCTCGAAGGTGCCCACGAACAGCCGGTCAAGATCGAATGAGTCTCGAGCTTCTCGCCATCATCATGTTCGCCATCTTCCTGGTGATCATTCTCAGCGGATACCCGGTCGCTTTCTCATTTGCCGGCACGGCAGTCGTCTTCTTCGTTCTTGGCGTGATCTTCGGCGATCTCTCGTTCAGACAACTCAACGTTCTGTTCACCCAATGGTTCGCCAACTCTGTTTCCAACTTCACCTTCCTGGCGATTCCGTTCTTCGTGTTCATGGGGGCCGTCTTCGAGAAGTCCGGTTTGGCGGAACGGTTGCTGACCACCATCGGGTTCCGGATGGGACCTTTGGAGGGTGGGCTGGCAGTAGCCGTAGTGATCGTCGGCACTCTGCTCGCGGCCGCAACTGGTGTTGTCGCGGCCACAGTCATCGTGATGGGTCTTCTCTCCCTACCGGTGATGATGAAGTACGGCTACGACCCAAAGCTGGCGTCGGGGGTGATCATCGGTTCGGGGACGCTCGCCCAGCTGATCCCACCCAGTCTGGTTCTGATCATTCTTGCCCAGTTCATCCCTGTTTCCGTGGGAGAACTGTTTGCCGGCGCGTTGATCCCGGGCCTCATGCTCGCCGGGATATTCGCCATCTACTCGGTGGTGATCGCATACGCGAAACCGGGTACGGCGCCGGCCATCCCCAAGTCCGAGCGTGACATGCCGGCAAAAACACTGGCATTCCAGGCGCTGAAGGTCGTCGTCCCTCCAATGTTCCTGGTCTTCGCGGTGTTGGGGTCGATCTTCGCCGGCATCGCCACCGCGTCCGAGGCCGGTGCGGTGGGAGCGATGGGGGCAGTGCTCCTATCGGTGTTCTACCGGACCTTCGCTTGGAAAACGCTGGTCGAAGCGGCTCGAGCCACCGCAAACATCACGGGTCTCGTTCTCCAGATCCTGTTCGCTTCCACCTTCTTCGCCATGGTATTCAACCTCCTGAACGGTCAGGATCTCATCACCAACTGGCTGACGGCGATCCCGGGCGACAAATGGGGATTCATCATCGCAGCCAACATCATCGTGTTTCTGCTGGGAATCAATCTCGAGTTCTTGGAGATCTCCTTCATAGTTATGCCTCTCTTCGTTCCCGCGGCGATAGCCCTGGGCCTCACCGGGCCGCTCATGGTGTGGTTCGCGGTGATGATGGCCATCAACCTCAACATCGCGTTCATCTCGCCACCGGTCGGATTCTCTCTCTTCTATCTCCAATCCGTTGCGCCGCCAGAGGTGACGACCGCCGACATCCATAAGGGAGCTTTGCCGTTTATGGCGCTACAGAGTTTCGGACTGGTCGTCGTGATGCTTGTGCCGGAAACGGTCACATGGCTGGTCAACAGGTTCTTCGGTGACGACAACGTCAGCGCCATGATTCAACTGATCGCGCTCTAACTAGAAAGGACCCTGCCGAGGCGGGGCCCTTTCGATTGTTGTCGGCTTGGTTCTCAGGCCCTGCCCACGTACTCGAGATACGAGGCCTCAGCGAGACCGTGCCACCCTTGGATACTCGTCCGGAACTTCTTCCACTCTTCGAATATCGAGGCAAAGTCGGCACTGGCGGCGGCACTCTCATCGAAGATCTCGAAAGATGCCTCCTCGGCCGCCTGCATCACGTCATCAGGGAACGGCAGGAGGGTTATATCGGGATTGTTGATGATTTCGTCTTCGAGCGCCACAGGGTTTCTGACGTCATAGAGGGCCATCATCGTGCTGTTGGCCTCATAGGCGGCCGTCTTGACAATCTCCTGATAGATCTCGGGCAATGCGTTCCACTTCGGCAACGGGATCTGCACCTCGAGCGACGGTCCTGGCTCCCACCAACCCGGGTAGTAGTAGAACTGGGTCACCTCATGGAAGCCCATCACGGTGTCGTCATAAGGCCCAACCCACTCGGTGGCATCTATGGCACCGGTCTGCAGTGCCTGGAAGATCTCACCGCCAGGCAGCACCTGAACGGTGACACCGAGCTTGGACATCACCTGGCTGCCGAGGCCGGGGATCCGCATGACAAGCCCCTCGAGGTCTGCGGTCGACGTGATCTCCTTGTTGAACCAGCCACCCATCTGAGCCCCGGTGTTCCCCGCGGGGAACTGGATGGCGTTGAACTTGTCCGCGTAGAAGTCTTGAAGCATCTCAAGACCGCCGCCTTCATACAGCCAGGCGTTCTGTTGTCGGGCAGTAAGACCAAATGGCAAGGCGGTGCCAAACGCCGTCGCCGGATCCAGACCCGTGTAGTAATACGAAGCGGTGTGCCCGGAGTCGATGCTGTCGGTCTCGATGTTCTGAAGAATTTCCAGCCCCGGCACCACTTCGCCAGACGGCTGGGCGGTGATCATGAATTTGCCACCGGTCATTGCAGCGACGCGATCTGCAAACCTCTCGGCTCCACCAAAGATGGTATCGAGAATTGGTGGCCAACTGGTTGCCAAAGCCCACTCGAGCTCTGGCAGACTGTCGTCGCCCGCTGCCTCGTCGAGATCGGCGTCCCCACTGCTACAGGCAGCAAGAGCAGCAGCGCCAAGTGCTCCCATCGATGCCATCTTGAGGAACTGTCGGCGCTCCATCAGTTTGGTGTGTTGCAGCTTGTTCATACTTCTCCTCTGTCCGGTGGTGATCCACTCTCCCCATTGGGGTTGACGCAGGCTACGCAGACACGGAGGCTGATGTCGGACTGCAGGGAATATTTCTTGGCTCTTAGAGTTCGGAGCGGCCAATCAGAGCGCGGCCGAGTGTTATCTCGTCGGCGTAGTCGAGGTCTCCGCCAACAGGCAGACCTGAAGCCAGCCGAGTGACTTTCACCCCATGGGTTTTGAACTCCCGGGCGATGTACATCGCCGTAGCGTCACCCTCAATGGTCGGGTTGGTCGCCACGATCACCTCTTCGATCCCCTCGGGCTCGAGTCGAGTCATCAGTTCGTCAAATCGAAGTTGCCCTGGCCCAATGCCATTGATCGGTGAAAGGGAGCCGCCCAGGACGTGATAACTACCTTGATACTCCTGGGTGCGCTCCAATACAATGATGTCCTGGGGCCGCTCGACAACACACACGATGCTGAAATCACGCCGCTGGTCGCGACAGATCGAGCAGAACTCCCCCGCCGCAACGTTGTAGCACCGAGCGCAAGTCTTGATCTGGTCACGCATGTCGGTGATGGCAGTAGCGAGGCGAGTCGCATCGGCCTCCTCAACGGAAAGCAGATGGAAGGCAAGGCGTTGCGCCGACTTGGCCCCGATTCCGGGGAGACGGCTCAGCTCATCGATGAGACGCTGGACTGGTCCTTCAAACATCAACCAAGCAGACCACCGAGATCAAGACCGCCTGCCAAGCCACCTAGCTGACTACTGGCGGCCTCGACGGCAGCCTCCATCGCCTGTCGCACCGCGGCGACAACGAGATCCTCGAGCATCTCGACATCGTCGGCGTCCACGACCTCGGGAGAGATCTTGATCTCGACCAACTCGGGGCCGCCGGTTACGACGGCGGTGACCATCCCTCCGCCGGCAGAACCTTCGAAGCGGCGCTCGGCCAACTCTGCTTGAGCCTTGGCCAACTGCTCTTGCATCTGTTGCGCCTGTTGCATTATCTGACGCATGTCGGGCTGTTGATTCATAATCAGCAGAGTACTCCCGGCCGGTGACATGTCTCGCTGCCTACTCGTCAACGACCTCAGCGCCTAGTTCAGCAGCCAGAAGGGCCGTGGGGTCGGTCTCGACAGCCGGGCGCTCCTCGAGCTGGCTCATGTCGATACTGGTTTCGCTGTCAACACCGGCAGGCTGACCTGTCTTCGACCTGAACCTGACCCGGACGGGCGATCCGAAAAGGTCGCTCGCCTTGGTAGCCACGATCTTGGAGACCGCATCGTCCTGCTCCAGGGCCGATAGGTGGAAATCGTGGGCAACCTCGAGCACGATGATGTTGCCCTCAACACCGGCGGGAACAGCCTCCCGGAAGAAGGCCCAGCGTCTTGCTCCGAGGACATCGCGAAGACCCCCAAACAACCCGGGCCATATTTTCTGGAGTTGCTCGAATGTTATGTCGATGCCGGGTGCTTCTGGCTCGTCGACCGGCCCGTCATTGGAAACCAATGGGGCCGCCGCTTCAGCGAGTTCCTCTTTGGCCCCGATCTTCTCCTTCGCAGAGCTGGAGGCTGGCTTCTCGACTGATGCGGGGACAGGCTTGGGAAGCTCAGCCGGAGTGGAAGCCCGGCCAGACGTGGGCACTTCGGCCGGTTTCCCCATCCGTCTCTCCAGCCGGTCCATCCTGGCGATGAGAGATTCGGGGTCGCTGGCGGTTTCGGGACGAGTCAGCTTGATCAGGGCCAATTCCGTCATGAGCCGCTCCTCCCGCCCTTCACGGATTCTCACCAGAGCCTCGCCGAGAAGATCAACACCTCTTAGAACATCGCCTGCGGGTATCAGCTCCGCCGCCTTCTTCCACGACTCATAGACCTCGGGAGGCTCGTCGGATATCTCGGCGAGATTCGGCGCATAGTGGGCAAGGAAGACCCCTCTGAAGAAACCAACACACTCGGCAACGAAACGCCGCAGATCCACACCATCGGCAGAAAGCTCGGCAACCAACTCCAGCGCAGCTTTGGCATCGCGACCGGCGACTGCATCGGCGAGACGCAGGAACACGTCCGAATCAGCCAGGCCGAGGGCCCTGCGAACCCCTGCCATATCGACCGTCCCCGCACCGAGGGCGGATACCTGTTCGAGAAGAGAAAGGGAGTCCCGGACCGACCCCTTTGCATGTCTGGCCATGCCAACGAGGGCAGGCGGGTCGGTCTGGTAGCCCTCGCGGTCGGCGATGGCTGAGAGATATCCGGCAAGCTCCTCGACCGGGATCGGATGGAAGTCAAATCGCTGGGTGCGGGACCGGATGGTGTCGAGCAGCTTGTAGGGCTCGGTCGTGGCCAGAACGAAGTGGACGTGGTCCGGCGGCTCCTCCAGAGTCTTGAGGAGGGCGTTCCCCGCAGCCTTGGAGAGCATGTGGGCCTCATCAAGGATGAACACGCGCTTCGAGGTTGCTGCCGAGGCAACAGTGGCAACACTCACCTTGATATCGCGAATGTCGTCGACTGAGTTGTGAGAGGCTGCGTCAAGCTCGAGAACGTCGAGGGAGGTCCCCTGGGTTATTGCTTCGCAACTCCCGCATTCGTTGCACGGAGACCCGTCGGCATGTCTGTTTTCACAGTTGAGGGCCTTGGCCAGAATCCGCGCCGTTGAAGTCTTCCCGGTGCCGCGTGGTCCGGTGAATAGATAGGCGTGGGCAACACGCCCATCTGCTATCTCACGCGTCAGAGTTGTGGTGATGTGGGCCTGGCCGATGACGTCGTCAAAGGTCTGTGGCCGATACTTGCGGTAGAGAGCCTGGTACTCCAAGACATCGCCACCGTACAGCCCTGGAGGGACCGATTCACACCCGCATCCGTTTTTTGAAGATCTACGCGGGCTATACCCGCGTAGATCTTCACAAACGATTCACTTACTGGCGGTTTCCGTCGATACTTCCACCCGTGACCCAGCCACTCATCGAAGACACCTCCGTCGAGCACATCCAATCTCCACCTGCAGTCTGGGCTCGCGGTCTGGTTAGGAAGTTTGGAAAAACGGTCGCTGTCGACAACGTCAACCTCTCCATCCAGCGCGGGGAGTTCTACGGTCTGCTCGGCCAAAATGGCGCCGGAAAGACGACAACCATCAAGGTCATAGTTGGCCTCCTACGCCCCAATGCCGGGACGGTTGGGGTCGGTGAGTTCGACACCTGGAAGAACCCGATCGAGGTCAAGTCGAGAATCGGGGTGCTTCCCGAGGAGTTCAATCTCTACGAGCGTTTGACCGGGGCCGAGCTTCTCGACTTCACAGCTGCCATGCACGGTTTGACTAAAGAGGAGGCAAGGAGCCGAAGAACCGAACTCCTCTCGTTGCTCGACCTCACGTCGGCGGGCTCGAAGCTCATCGGCGATTACTCGAGAGGCATGAGAAAGAAGGTCGCCCTCGGGGCGGCCATAATCCATCGACCTCCCGTCCTGTTCCTCGACGAGCCTTTCGAGGGTGTCGACGCTGTCTCAGCCAGACTGATTCGCAACCTGCTGCGGCAGGCCGCCGCGGGTGGCACAACAATCATCTTCTCCTCCCACGAGATGCATCTGGTCGAAAAACTGTGCACCCGAATAGGGATCATGATCGAGGGCCGGCTCACAATTGAGGAGACTCCCGAGGGTCTCTGCCGGATCACCGGCAAGGACAACATCGAGGATGCCTTCATCGCGGCGGTCGGCGGCGACGAAACGAATGACTCCACGTGGTACGCCAGCTCGTAGAACTGAAGGCGCGCCTCACCTGGAATGGGGTCCGCCACGATGTTCAGCGACGCTTCGGTTTTCCAATCGCAACCATCCTTCTCGGATGGCTGTCGTTCTGGCTGGCAGGACTTCACATCGATGCTGCCCACAGTCTCGCCTCCACCAACCTTGCTGCGCTCAATCAGTATCTGGGGTGGGCGGCCCTCTTCTTCTTTCTGGCCTGGGTCACGTTGCCGGTGATCATCTTTCCTCTCGACGAGAACCTCGACCCCCAGCAGTTGGCCGTGTTGCCCATAGGCGGGACACAGATGGTCAAAGGCTTGACAGCCGCCTCGCTGGTCGCACCGGCCACCATCGTCCCTGTTGTCCTACTTACTGCAAACGGCACAACCCAACCTGGTGGATGGTGGATGGCCGTCCCTGCGTCTCTCGTCTTCCTCGGGCTGCTTTCGGTCGGCTCTCAGCTGTTCTCGGCGACCATCTCTGCAATCCTTCGAACCCGCAGAGGACGCGACATCGCCACGTTTCTGGTGCTGGGTCTCGCCGCGGTTTCCTTCATCCTTTATAGGGCAGTCTCGACGAATATTCGAGACCTGGGACTCGAAGAGGCGGCTGTCGGGCACCCGATTCTCGATTGGGCCTTGCTACTCCCGCCTGTTGCGGCCCAGCGCGCCATAACCGAGGCAGCACTGGGAAATCCGCTTCTCGCGACAACCTTTCTGGCGGCCGCCCTGGCCGGGCTTCTCCTCCTGGCCGTGGCCTGGCGACGGCTTCTCGGATGGATGTTGACCACGCCGCTGGAGGGGAGCAAGCCAGCAGCCCGGTCCCGGCGCCGGGGAATGGCAAGCGGGGCGTGGGGGGTAATCCCGACAATGGCCCGCAAGGAACTCCGCTTCTACGTCCGGGATCCTCGTCAGAGGCTGGTCTGGACTGGAACAGTCATCTTCGTTGGCATCGCCGTGGCCGGAACTGTCATGGGCGCAACCGGTTTGTTCGACCTCCGGGACAACGAATGGGCACCTCTGGTCGCTCCGATTCTGGTGCTCTTTGTCGGGCTCCCTATTGCACTCAACCTCTTCGGATGGGAGCGAAACGCCGCCAGCTATCTGTTTGTCCTGCCGGTGAAACCCCGCCAACTCCTTCTGGGAAAGAACGTCGCAGTGGCCATGGGCCTGACCGTCGAAACAATCATCCTCGCCGCCGGACTGGCCTGGTTCACCGGATTCTGGCAATGGACCTGGATGGTCTTGCCATTGACAGTGGCCGCCATCGGATGCCAGATGTCGGTTGGCAACATGGTGTCCGTTCTCACCCCTCTCCGTCTCCCCCGCGAAGGGACCGACATCTTCGCTCAGTCGACCGAACAGGGCTGTCTCGCAATCGTGAGTCAGGTAGCGTCGTTCTTTGCCATCGGCATGCTTCTCGTCCCACCCGCCTCGGTTGTGGTTCTTGCGGTCGACTTCGGTCAGGCCATATCCCCCTGGTTCGCCTCCCTCTTCGCCATTGGCTACGGCATCATCCTCTACTCGCTCTCCCTTCTTGTCTCCTCGCGCATACTCAGGCGACGGCTGCCCGAAGTGATGGCCTGGGTTCAGGTTGTCTGACCGCGCAGGAAACAGCGTCGTGGGCAAGCTGTTTTTTCGATTTCCCGAATCCTTAAACCGATAGGACACCACTAGCCTGCCGCGCGCCCATGGAAGACACTGGCGCGCAACCTGAAGGTCCTACGCGCAAGCCATTCCTGGGGTTGAACGAGACGGCGGCCCGTCTCGGCCTCGCCATCTTCTTCCTTTACCTCTTCCTGGTCGGCGTCAAGTCGCTCGAGATAGGGATCAGCTCCTTCGGCGGAGACTTCGTCGATCAGGTCTTCTCCAACGTTGCAAACCCGATCGCCGGTCTTGCCGCGGGGGTCCTGGCGACTGTTCTGGTCCAATCATCCTCGGTCACCACCGCCACCATCGTTGGGCTGGTGGGGGCGGGAGTACTTCCCGTCGAATCCGCTGTACCGATGGTGATGGGCGCCAACATCGGAACCACCGTCACCAACACTCTGGCCTCACTGGGCCATGTCAGACAGAGCGCCTACTTCCAACGGGCGTTCTCCGCAGCCACAGTCCACGACTACTTCAACCTCCTGAGCGTCGCAATTCTGCTTCCGCTCGAAGTGGCATTTGGTCTCATCTCGAGAATCGCAATCAGGTTTGCCGACCTCGTCGCAGGCATCCTTCCGGAAATCGGCTCAGGCTCCAGCCCGATCAAGTCCGCAATTGGGGCCCCGGTCTCGTGGATGGCCGAAACGATCGAGTCTCTCGGATGGTCCACAGCCGAAGGAGCCATTCTCCTAATCGTCGGAATGGGACTGATCTTCCTTGCCCTCTGGATGATCACCAGACAGATGAAGGCCGTGATGTCTGGGCGGATTGAAAACGCTATCAATGGAGTCCTCAGCAAGGGGGCCGGCGCGGGGGCGCTTCTCGCCGGGATGTTGATGACGATTGCCGTTCAAAGCTCTTCGATCACGACTTCAATCCTCGTTCCCCTTGTCGCAGCAGGTGTGCTGACGCTCCGGAACGCATTCCCTGTGACGTTGGGCGCCAACCTCGGAACGACCGCGACAGCGCTCTTGGCGTCGATAGCCGCCGACTCCCCCGATGCCTTGGTCATCGCGCTCGCCCATGTGACGTTCAACGTACTGGGAATCCTCATCTTCTACCCCTGGCCAAGGTTGAGAGGCATCCCGATCCTGCTGGCCGAGCGCACCGGAGAGGCCGCCGTGCGACACAAGTCGATCGTTGCCGCCTACGTCATAGGTTTATTCATTTTGACCCCGATAGCCGTACTCTTGATCACGTAGGAAGGCGAAGCGATGTTCTCCATTTTCAGAGATTCCGATCAGCTCGAGACTGTTGAGCAGCAACTAGTCGAGATGTTGACCAACTGCCAGGACACGTTCCGTCTTGCCACCGCTGCTGTGTTCGGCGAGATGGACGTGACCGAGGCAGGTGATCTGCTGGACGCTGTCGACAAGAACCTCAACAGAACCGAGCGTGCCATCAGAAGAGAGTTGCTCGTCCACGGAACCGTGAGAGGCACCGAGGTCGACCAGGGCCTGATGCTCACATACATGTCGGTCGCGAAGGACATTGAGCGCATCGGCGATTACTGCAAGAACATCTGGAACCTCGCTCAGATGGGAGTCAACCTCTCAGGCGGTTTCGACAACGACGAGCTGACAAAGCACTGCGAAAGAGTTGCCGACCTGATCAAAGCGGCTCTTGACGCCTTCGCCGAGCAGGACGCCGAGAAAGTTCACAAGCTGATACCGGGCATCAAGGACGACGCCCAGCACTATGACCGACATCTCATCGAATTCGTCAACTCCGATTTGCCTGGAAGCGTGGCTGCGCCAAGGGCACTGTTCTACCGGTATATCAAGAGAATCAGCGCCCATCTCGCCAATGTCCTGTCCTCGGTGGTGATGCCGGTCGACCGTCTCGACTTCTACAAGAAGTCAAAGGCAATCGACACCGAGTAGACCCGACCGGAGCAGGAAGCCACGATGCGGTTAGGGATCGACCTCGATGGGGTGGTAGCCAACTTCACCCAGGGGTGGATGAACTTCTACAACCGTGACTTCGGCACCAGTCTGGTGTTGGAGGACTCGCAGAACTGGGGCGATCTGGTGGGCCTCACCCATTTCAAGCACATCAACGAGTTCTGGGAGTGGTCATCGGACCTCGACGGACACTCGGTATTCTGGCATCTCGACACCTTCCCGGGCGCCGTCGAGGCGATACGAAGTCTCGTCGACGAAGAGCATCAGATCGTCATCATCACCACCAAGCCCGACTTCGCCGTGAACGACACCTACGAATGGCTCGAGCGACACCGAATTCCTGCAGCCGAGGTCCACATCCTCGAAGACAAGTGGCTGATCGACTGCGAGGTCTACCTGGATGATGGCCCCCACGTGCTCCCCGGGTTGGTCGAGCACAGGGCCGATCGCACAGTCTGCAGATACGTTCGCCCCTGGAACAGTCCTGTTGACGGGGTCGTCGATGTCCACGACTTTGATGAGTTTCGCGATGTCGTCGATCAGCTGACAAAGCCCTCGTAATCGCGGCTACGCTCGCCTCGGTGTCCAGCGGACGCCCACTGGAATTAGGAGGAAACCAGACATGAAACGAAGAGCCCTTTGGGCCCTCTTGGCCGTCTTTGCTCTCGTCGTTGCGGCTTGTGGCGACGGGGATGCGGCCGACACGACTGAGGCGGCACCGGCAACGACCGAAGCGGCCCCCGATACGACAGAACCTGCCCCGGAACCAACAACGACCGAGGCAATGGCCGCGATCGGAAGTGAGGAGCACCCGATCCAGGTGCTGTTCGTGCCTTCTGTGTCCGCCGAGGAGATCATCGCCGGCGGTGAGTTGCTCGATGCGACACTCGAGGCGGAAACCGGCCTCACGTTCGAAGTGAGCGTTGGATCCTCGTACGCCGCTGTCATCGAAGAGATGTGTGCATCGCCCGACGACACCATCGGATTTATTCCAGCTCAGGCCTATGTTCTCGGTAGCGATCTCTGTGGTATCGAGGTGTCCCTGAAGTCATTGCGCTTCGGCTACACCGAGTACTGGACCCAGTTCATCGTGGCTCGTGATTCGGACATTCAGAGTGTCGAGGACCTGAACGGGAAGACATGGGCCTACCCGGAGACCACTTCGACCTCCGGTTTCCTGGTCCCGAGCGGCATCTTTGCAACGCTGGGCATTGTGCCAAGTGAGTCATTCGAGGCGGGTGGCCATAGTGCTACTGCGCAAGCGATCTACGATGGTTCTGCCGACTTCGGCACCACCTTCTTCTCGCCTGCGATCGACTCCGAAGATACTCCGTTGTGGGACGGCGATCCGGCCAACGCGGATGTACCCGACGATCTTGTCGAGGCCTGCGCTCTGGACGCCGACGGTCAGATCGTCTGTGGAGACAACTTCTACCCGCGGGACGCCCGTCGCAACATTCGGGAAGGCGCACCGGATGTCATCCAGAAGGTCAGAATCGTCACGCTGTCGGCTCCGATTCCGAACGACACTCTTTCCTACGGACCGGAAGTCTCCGATGATCTTCAGACCATCATCAACGATGCTCTGCAGACATTCGCTGAGGACGACCCAGAAGGATTCGCGGAAGCCTTCGATGCCTATTCGTGGTCGGGTGTTACGGAAACCACAGATTCCGAATTCGACTCGATCCGGGCGCTGCTAGATGCGCTTGGATTCAGCATCGACGATCTGGGCTAGTAGCGCAGGGATGATCAAACCGAAAAGGTGGGGCTTGCCGGCCCCACCTTTTCGGTATTGGGAACATGCTTCAGGTTGAGCACTTAACCAAGGTCTACGAGAACGGAACCGTCGCTCTCGAGGATGTCAGCTTCACGCTGCCGGATGGTCAATTCATGGCTGTCATCGGTCTGTCAGGATCCGGCAAATCGACCCTTCTTCGCTGCATAAATCGGCTGGTCGAGCCGACCGAAGGCCGCATCCTCTGGCATGGAATCGACGTCACGGCAGCCGGCCAGGAGGAATTGCGACGCATCCGCCGTCGAATCGGCATGGTCTTCCAGCACTTCAACCTGGTCAATCGGTCAAAGGTCTCAACGAATGTCCTCGCCGGCCGTCTTGGATATACAAACCCCGCATTGAGCATGCTCAACCACTTCGAGCAAGCCGACCGGGATAAAGCGATGAAGGTGCTGGACAGAGTCGAACTCGTTGAGAAGTCCGACTCGCTTGCGTCGGAACTCTCCGGTGGCCAGCAGCAGAGAGTAGGCATTGCCCGCGCCTTGATGCAGGACCCGGAGATCATGCTCGCCGACGAACCGGTTGCCAGTCTCGACCCGGTTTTGGCTCACTCCATCATGCAGCACCTCGAGTCGATCAACAAAGACGACGGCGTCACCGTGCTTTGTTCGCTCCATTTCCTCGACCTCGTCCATCGATACTCAAATCGGGCAATAGCCCTCTTCGACGGCAAGCTTGTTTACGACGGGCTACCCGCCGACATCGACGACGAGAGGTTCAAGGACATTTACGGCCACGAGGCAGAGCGAATTGGCTGAGCCCAGACGATCGCGTCGTCGACTCTACATTGTCCTCGGCATCGTCACCGCCATCGTCATCTACGGCCTGGCCGTGGAGAGAACGGGTGTCAGCCTCGATGAGATCACGTCAGAGTCACGTCAAACCCAACTTGTCAGGATTATTCGGGCACTGGCCCGCCCCGAGTTGGTCACCTACGACTTCGAGAACGCCAACACCGACGTCGAATTCTTCATCCCCTGCCAGGAAGATGGGAACGACCGCCCGACCACCACCGACGGTGTGACAGTGACGCCCGGCTGTGGCGAACCTGAGCAGATTGTGACAGTCCAGGGCAGCCGTTTCGAACCGTTTGCCGAAGGTCGAATCCAGTTCATCCCCGACTCAGAGTTCGAGGTGACACTACCGATGGGGTTATTCCAGGCCGACGGAAATGGTCACTTCTCGCTCGACCTCGAGCTTCCTGACCGGCCGTCGAACAACCCTCAGATCATCAGGGTCCAAGTACCCCAACGGCTAGGAACCTGGACGAACCGGGAGGAAGTCTGGACCGACACCAACGAGAACGGTGTCATCGATGCCGGAATCCTCATAGAAGGCGGACTGGAGGTGACAGTAGAGGGCGTACACGTCGATACCCCTGCCGCCGCCCTCCTGGACGCCACTGCCCAGGTGGCCGAGTTCGTCACCACTGGCGACCCGATCATCGCTGTGGACGGTCCGGCGCGCGGCCTCACCACCGACCCGATCGGAGAGAGCCACAGTGAGATCACGATCACCGAGCTGACGGTTCAGACAACATCGATCCTGATCAGGATTGAGGGACCGGAGGGAACAGACATTTCTCGGTGGCGAGTCGCCATATATGAAGGCACGACGGGCGAGGTCATCGGAACCAGTTTTCTCGGCGACCAGATCGAGCTCTCTCCGCGTGTCTCGGAGCAGACCAAGCTCACCACCGAGAAGATCATCGACACTGTCTTCCTTGCTCTGCTTGCCACAACCATCGGACTATCGGTCGCCTTGCCGTTGAGCTTCATCGCCGCACGCAACCTGATGAAAGATGTTTCCACAACGGTAATCGGGTTAGGTCTCGGACTGCTGGCGATCCCGGCTGGTGTGGCCCTAGGGGCGGCCTACATCAGTCTGCAGAGGCTCATTCTAGGAGACCTCATCAACCAGAACCTCGTGCGTTTCATCCTCGTTGCCCTCGGCGGATTAGCCACGTTCCTCCTTGTCCGGCAGATCTTCCTGGGTTCCGAAACCAGGTCCACCCTTGTGAGGACGGCTCGAGCTTTGGCATCCATGATCGCGGTTTCTCTCGCCCTCGAGGGTCTGTTCGCACTCCTCACTCAGGGCGGCAACGCCCTCAGTGAGGCATTCGGAGTATTCGATTTCGTCCCCGGGCTTTTCGCCACGATAGGCGAGGTCGGAACCGTCCTTCTCCCCTTCCTGACAGGCTTGATCGGCGCCTCGATCGTTCTTGGACTGGCCAGCAGGACGGCGTTCTGGCTCAATATCCATGAGAGAGCCGGTTTGCGGGCCGTGACAGGATTCGTTGTGATGGCTCTGGGCGGAGCCGTGGTCGGGATTCTCATTGGCGCCGCGATCGGTTGGCTCTATCAGATCGCCAATCCGCTCGCCACGTTCGTCGTGCCGGCCATCTTCGGTACCCTATTCGGCCTGTTCATTGCGGAACGAGGCCGCCGTCGTGGAGAGATCAAGATCGGGCTGACCGTCTACTACATCGCTCGTACCATTTTCAACACCCTGCGTTCGATCGAGCCCCTGGTAATGGTGATCGTTTTTGTCGTGTGGGTTGGGTTCGGGGAGTTCGCCGGTGCTCTGGCTCTGGCGCTTCATACGGCCGCTTCACTGGCCAAACTCTATTCCGAGCAGGTTGAATCGATCTCGGAGGGCCCGATGGAAGCAGTACGCGCTACGGGGGCTACCCGACTCCAAACAATCATCTATGCGGTGGTACCCCAGATCGTTCCGCCTTACATCTCGTTCACGATGTATCGCTGGGATATCAACGTCCGCATGTCGACCATCCTTGGGTTTGCCGGTGGTGGCGGAATCGGGTTTCTTCTTCAGCAGAACATCCAGCTGGGGGATTATCGGGCAGCGTCGGTGCAGATGTTGGCTATCGCCATAGTGGTTGCGTCCATGGACTACACGTCGTCGAAGCTGCGTGAACGGTTCGTCTGAGCAGAACCGTAGGCTTGAACGCAATGGATCCAATGCTGCGGCGGACCCGCGAGGATCGCGAGCGTCTAGAGCACGAGCTACTCGCTCCGGCGGCAACCAAAGCCGACCAGACCAAAGGTCGGGAGGAGCACGAGGATGCGGACGAGTTTCGGACGGCCTACGAGCGAGACCGGGATCGAATCGTTCATGCCAAGGCGTTCCGGCGTCTCAAGCACAAGACTCAGGTCTTCCTCAACCCCGATGGGGATCACTTCGTCACCCGAATGACCCACACCATTCAGGTGACCCAGGTGGGACGGGCCATGGCGAGTGCGCTGGGGTTGAACGAGGACCTGACCGAGGCCATATGCCTGGCCCACGATGTGGGTCACTCGCCGTTCGGTCACACCGGGGAGGATGCCCTGACTCCCTTCGTCGATGGCGAATGGCTGCATGCGATACACGGTGTCCGCACCTTGTCGCTGCTCGAACCACTGAACCTCACCGATGAGGTTCTGGACGGAGTGAGAGCACACACCTGGAAGATCGACCCGCCACCGGAAACGCCCGAAGGCCTGCTGTGCCGGTACGCCGACCGCATCGCCTACCTGACTCATGACGTATCCGACGCCCTCCGTGCCGGGGTGATCGAATACCACGAGATCCCTACGGCCACCCTGACCACGTTCGGCGCCACCTCGAGGGAGTGGATAAGCGCCATGGCAACGTCGGTGATCGAGACCAGTCACCGGTTGGGACGTGTCGAGATGGAACCCCGTCATCTCGAGGTCATGGGCCAGCTTCGGGACTTCATGTTCGAGCGTGTCTATCTGAGCAGAGAGGTCGAGGCTCAGAAAGAGAAGGCGATTCTGATCATTCAGGATCTTGTCCGGTACTACTCGGAGAACGCACAAGAGGTCCCCGACTCATATACGGTGCCGGGCGCCGAACCACTCACCCGGGCCGTCGACTATGTGGCAGGCATGACCGATCGTTTCGCCGTGAACACCCACGACCGCCTCTATCGCCCCACCCTGCTCGACTAAACCGTTTACCTGAGGTAGTTAGGCCCATATCCGGGCTTAACTACCTCAGGTAACGAGACAGGTGACGACCGCGCCGTCGCCGGAACGACTTTCCATCTTGGGGGTCCGGCCACAACAGGAGACCCGCGGCGAGACCCCCCAAGGCTGCGATGAGCAACCACGACCTCATGACCGCGAGAACGCGACCGCCCACAGGGATCCAGAGCTTGGCCACTCCCAACACATCAGAATTGGCCAGCTTCCAGTTGTCGGGGCTAATGCTGTTGTCACCTTGGGTTACCCACCCCGTTCCATCTCCGCCGATCACTCTGTGGATTATCGGATTTCCAGCCCCTGTCTGCCCTTCGGGAACTCGGAAAAGAATCACGTCACCAAGATGCACGGGCTCTCGCCAGGTGACCACCGCATCACCCAGGGCGAACGTTGGCTCCATCGAGTTGCCGGCGACGATCACCATGCCAAATCGCCCGCCAAACGACGCGGGCCAAAGGACCAGAAGAAGACAGACGACAAGCATCGACTGAAAGAAGGCCACCGGGTCGAGTCTCTGTGTGACCCGACCCGCCACACTCCCTGGATCAATGTGACGTCCGGGAGAGGCTGTGCGACTGCGGGGAAGCGTCAGGCTGGTCATGGCACCAACCCCTCCACCTGGAACCAGGCCCACCGGCTACGCCGGTCGAAGTCGGATTCCATGCCGAACCGTGTGTTGGAGCCGAAAGCGTTCAGTTCCCCTGCCGACATCGTGTGTGTCGCGACAAACGTTCCGTTGGCGTAGATGTTGATGCTGGGCTTGTAGCCGAGCCAGCACCGGTCTGACCGCTCTTTGCGGATGCCGTTACGTGGCCTGGGGACACGTTTCTGCACACGCATTATCGAGGTAGCCTCTCCGGTCCCGTGCTCTCGATCCGTGACCTTCACAAAAGCTTTGGCAGCATCGTCGCGCTCGATGGCTGTGGGTTCGACGTTCCCCGGGGTCGAATGCTCGGATTCCTCGGACCCAACGGCGCCGGCAAGACCACGACGATGCGGGCCCTTTTTGGGCTGGTTCGACCCGACTCCGGCACGACCAAATGGGACGACAAGCCGATAGGCCATCGCGAGCGACTCCGATTTGGGTACATGCCCGAGGAGCGTGGCCTCTACCCGAAGATGAAGGCCCATGACCAACTTTCCTACCTCGGTCGACTACACGGTCAGACCAAGGCCAAGGCATCCGAGGCCGCTGATTACTGGCTGAATCGGCTCGGGCTGACGGAGCGGAGTACCGACCCGATCGAAGCCCTTTCACACGGCAACCAGCAGCGAGTACAACTGGCGGCGGCTCTGGTTCACGACCCTGACCTTTTGGTACTTGACGAACCGTTCGCCGGGCTCGATCCCATCGCGGTCGAGACAATGTCGGACGCGCTGCGTGAACAGGCGGCGAATGGCAAAGCGGTCGTCTTCAGCTCTCACCAACTCGACCTGGTCGAAGATCTTTGTGAAGACGTGGTGATAATCAACGAAGGCCGCGTGGTGGTCGAGGGTCGTGTAACCAGCCTGAAGGACGCCTCGCCGATTCGACACCTGGAACTCGAGGTTGACGGGGACGCGGATACGCTGCTCAAAACCCTGAGCGGTGTCCGCAGCACAGAGTTCGACGGAACACGCCACACCGTTCTCATTGATGCCGACAGCGACCTCCGGGGTTTCCTCGCGCGCGCTCAGGACGCCGGCCGACTCCGGCATTTCTCCTACACGACTCCATCTCTCACCGACCTCTTCCGGGAGGCAGTGCGATGACTCCACTTGGAGCCATGTGGGAGATTGCTCGCCGTGAGATCCGAGAGCGAGGGAAGTCGAAGGCCTATCTCCTGACAAGTCTCATCACGCTGTTGCTCGTCATCGGGATCATCGTTATTCCCACCTTCATCGGCGGTGGGTCCGACGAGCACACGGTTGGCTCCCTTGGTGATGGCAACACCGAGATTGTCGAAGCCGCAGAGCAAATCGGCAACGGTGGGGTTGAGTCAGGAGAGGACCCGAACGTTGTCATCGAGATTGTGGAATTCGAAGATCGAGAAACTGCCGATGCGGCTCTGGAGTCAGGCGAAATAGACGTGCTCCTGGTGGATGGTGAGGAGATGGTCACCGCGGGAGGGACCGGATTCTTTGGGTCGTCATTGGCTCGTTTACTCCAGAGAGGAGCTGCCACGGTCGAGCTGGAGCGGCTCGTCGCCGAGAGTGGGGCCGCCGCAACTGAGGTGATCGATGTCATGACTTCCGATCCACTCGAGCTATCAAGTCTTTCAGGCGAAGACCCCTCTGATGAGACCGGAACGATCATCGCCTACGTTGGGCTCATGTTGCTCTACATAGCGATTCTTCTCTATGGGACTTGGATCCTCACAGGAGTTACCGAAGAGAAGACCAACCGCGTGGTCGAAGTGCTTCTGTCGAGTGTTCGCCCCTGGCAGCTTCTCGGCGGAAAGATCATGGGTATCGGGCTCTTGGGGCTCGGTCAGTTCGGGCTGACGATCGTGGTAGCGGCGGTCGCGATTCAGATTACAGGGGCCTTCGACTTGCCGGAGTTGCCAACTGAGGGGATCGTCAATCTCGTCGTCTGGTTCGTCCTTGGGTTCTTGCTCTACGCGGTGATCTTCGGAGCCGCCGGTTCCCTGGCCAGCCGGATGGAGGATGCCCAGACCGCGGCTTTGCCGGTGACAGCCCTCGCCGTCATCGGGTTTTTTGTCTCAATCACATCACTCGACAACCCCGACGGTCTACTCGCCACCGTTGGCACATTCGTACCCCTGACCGCCGCGTTCGTGGTGCCAGTGCGCGCAGCACTCGGAGCCATCGAGGTGTGGGAGTACGTTCTGGCGGTATTGATCACTGTCGGCACGATCGTGGTGATGGTCTTCGTCGCCGGACGCGTCTACGCGGGAGGCATTCTCCAATTCGGTGGGAAGATCAAGATCCGCGATGCTTGGAGGTCCGCCGGTCAATAGGTTCATGCACGGATAATCTCCACACCATGGGTTACCAACACCTCGAGATAGAAACCAAAGGGCACGTTGCGACGCTCTGGCTAAACCGTCCCGAGAAACGCAATGCCTTCTCCGAGGACATGTGGGTTGACATTCCAAAGGCGATGAACGACCTCGAAGTCGACGATTCGATCAGAGTGATCGTTGTCGCCGGTCGTGGCACGACGTTCTGTGTGGGGATCGACATCAACATGCTGGCCGGCCTTCAACCGACTGGCGACTCCCAGGCCGACTCCAACCTGAAGCTCTACGACACGATCCGCCGACTCCAGAAGACAAACAGCGTCTTCGCCCACTCTTCCAAACCGGTGATCGCAGCGGTGCATGGCTATTGCCTCGGTCAGGGGATCAACCTGATTTCGGCATGTGACATCAGACTCGCCTCGTCCGACGCACAGTTCTCAGTAAGGGAAACCCGGCTGGGCATCGTCGCCGACGTTGGGGCGTTACAACGTCTCCCCGGAATCATCGGTGCCGGCCATCTCGCCGAGCTTGCTTTCACGGGGAAGGACATCGATGCCGCCAGAGCCAAAGACATCGGCCTGCTCAACGACATCTACTCCGACCAGGACGCTCTCATGAGAGCTACCTACGAGCTGGCCGCAGAGATCGCCGCCAACTCACCCCTGACGGTTTCGGGAGTCAAGAAGATCCTCGCCGCCAACGACGGACGAACTGTTGACGAAGCTCTCGACTATGTGGCTCAATGGAACTCGTCGTTCCTGATGTCGAACGACTTGATGGAGGCAATCAGCGCCTTCATGGAGAAGCGAGAGCCGGACTTCAAAGGCAACTGAAGAAGGGGAACACCGTCGGGACCTCCCCCTCCCTATCCCCGACGGTCCTGACGCAGGAGTGTCCGCACCGCAGAGTTCTTCCACAGGTTTCCGAACTGCGACCACTGCCGACGCTTGTCGATAAGGCTGGCCGTCATCGAGACGGGCTCACTGCTTCCGAAGTGGCCACTCAGTTCTGTCAGTGTGTGCTTCCAGATCTTGTCTTCGAGACGACTGGTGTAGATCCTGAAGCTGGCCTCGTAGAGAGGATCGTTGGCCCGGACCAGCAGGTGGATGCGAGTCACCGTCTCCCCGTCGTCATCCTCGTAGGCGCTGAAGGTGATGATGGCCGCCCAGGGGTGTCCTTCGGGCGTCATGTATGACCAGGAACGCTCATCCGCATAGATGACACGAACCCCGGTGGAGATTTTGGCTGGGCCAACGCCGCCACCGATGATGGCGATCTCACCCGGTGCAATGCCCCCCGCTGGTGCGTAGAACTTGTTTGACGGATACCAGAAGTCGCCGAAGTGCTCCTTCCAGGTGGCGATCACTTTCTCCGGGGTGGGACCCGGAATCGAAACTTCATAGGTCTTCTGCCATAGCTGACCGAACCCCTGGAGAGGTCCGGTGGGCTTGCGGCCTTCGACGTTGCCTGTGACGGCACCTTCGGCGACCTCACCTACTTTGAATTCGTCAATCGGCTTCGCCCAATTCTCGGCATCTCTTGGTTCAGACATCACTTCTCCCTTCACGCCAAGTTCTACGGGATTGCCGTTCCGCAACCGTTACGAAGTCCGGTTAACCGTGTCGTAACGCCAAATACGCCACAATCGGTTCTGAGTGAGCGATTTCGATACGACAATTGTCGGAGCCGGCCCCAACGGCCTGGCCGCCGCCGTGGAGATGGCCCGTGCTGGAAGGAAAGTGCTCCTGATCGAAGGAGCCGACGAGATAGGGGGAGGCACTAGGACCGAAGAGTTGACCCTTCCTGGGTTCCTACATGACGTCTGCTCGGCAGTGCACCCGGCCGGTGTCGCTTCGCCGTTCTTCAAAGAACTTGGGTTGGATGTCGAATGGATACAGCCACCGACCCCGTTCAGCCACCCTCTCGACGGTGGCAGGTCGGTGGCTCTTCACCGCTCCGTCGGGGAGACTGCCGGTCAGTTGGGTGTCGACGAGTCCGCCTATGCCGGTTTGATGGAGCCCATGGTGAAAGGCATCGATGAGCTCATCGAAGATGTCCTCGCACCAGTAACAATCAACCCCAAACACAAGACCAAGTTCGCCCGGGTCGCCGCCATCGGCAGCCTGTCGGCATCCCTGTTGGTGAAGCGATTCAAGACCGAGGGGGCCAGAGCATTGATCGCCGGTCTGGCGGCTCACTCCATAGCACCATTCAATGCGCCGGCTACGTCCGCCGTGGGGATAATGCTCGGTGCGATTGGCCACCATTACGGCTGGCCATTGGCGAAAGGCGGTTCGATGAGCATCGCCATGGCCCTGGCAGATCGACTGGACGAACTCGGCGGCGTCATCGAGACGGGGCGATGGGTGGACGACATCCGCGAGTTGCCTGGTGAGGCTGTTCTTCTCGACGTGATGCCTCCCGCGGCCTACCGGATCGCCAAGGATCGGCTCTCCCCATCGAGTCTGCGACGGCTCCCCAGGTGGAAGCCGGGACCGGGAGTCTTCAAAGTGGATTGGGCGCTGAGCGAGCCAATCCCCTGGGCCGACCCGTTGAGCGGCCAGGCGGCCACGGTCCATGTGGGTGGCTCCTATGAGGAAGTGGAGGCCGCCGAAAGCGCCGTGTTCAAGGGAGAACACCCGGATCGGCCCTTCGTGCTGATGGCACAACAATCTCAGTTTGATGAAACCCGTGCCCCCGACGGGAAGCACACCGCGTGGGGCTATTGCCATGTGCCCAACGGCTCGGACGTGGACATGACCGAGAACATCGAGAAACAGATCGAGCGTTTTGCGCCCGGTTTCAGGGATGTCATCCTGGAACGGTCCACCCGGAACGCAGCTCAGTATCAGACCTACAACCCCAACTACGTAGGCGGGGACATCGGTGGGGGCGGGTTCGGGCTGAAGAAGATCATGCAGATGGGCGCCAAACGCCCGTATCAACTGGGCGGCGGGGTTTATCTGTGCTCATCTGCCACCCCGCCAGGCGCAGGCGTTCACGGCATGTGCGGCTATTACGCGGCGAGAGCGGCTCTAACCTGAAAAGGGGTATATACGATACCCACTCTTGGGTATATACTTCCATCATGACCAAGCGTCTGATAGAAATAGATGACGAGTTGCTCGACATGGCCAGAGAACTGGCCGACGCCGAAACCATCAAAGGAACCGTGGAAGAAGCCTTGAGAAGGCTCGTCAGAATCGAATCAACCAAACTACATATCGAGGAGCTCGCTGAATCACTCGAGCCAAACGCCGTTGAGCTCCTCGAGGAATCCAGACGCGTCAACCCGCCGCCCGGTGGCTTTCCTGATTGACACGTCGGTCTGGGGGCGAGACAACCAGCCGGCTATTCAGGAGCGACTGCAAGAGTTGAATCGCGCGCAGAGCATCTGGACATGTCGGGCGGTTGATTTAGAGACTGTGTATAGCGCTCGAGCGAGAGATGCGGCGGCCCATGTTTATCGTCGGAGACTCATGCTCGACGTCCCTATCACCACGGCGATCATGGATCGCTCCCTCGACGTTACAGCCGAAATGGCTTCTGCTGGGCTCCACCGCCACGCCAAGCCAATGGACCTCATCATCGCGGCTGCAGCGGAGGCCGAGGATCTCACCGTCCTCCACTACGACCGGGATTTCGATCACATCGCCTCAGTCACCGGCCAACCAACCGAGTGGGTGGCCCCTCCCGGGAGCCTGGGCTAGACCAGCCCTAAGCCGCTGCAGCCGACTCCTCATCGTCGAAGATGACGATCGCCTCGTCGAGACGGGTGAGGGCAAAGATCTCCCGATAGTGCTCGGTGAGCCCGTACGCCCGCAGAGCGTGTCCGCTTCTTTGGGCCCGGATGAGAGTCGTCACCAGGAGGCCTATTCCTCCACTATTCATGTACTCCAGTCCGGTGAAGTTGAGGATGACGGCCTTCGCTCCCTCCCCGGCGGCCTCGTGGGCCGTAGTGATTTCTTTCTCGGAGAATGAGGTGATCTCTCCTTCGATGTCGATTACCCGTACTCCGTCTCCGATGTCTCTTACATTCATGGTCAGATTTGTCGTAGGCACAGATCCCTCTCCTTGTCTCATTTCCCCAGATTGGCGTCTTCGTAGATATGCATGAAGTCGGACAAGCGGGTGATCTGAAAGACCTCCCGATAATGCTCGGTCAGACCGTAGGCACCGACCTCTCGTGCTTCGGCCCGGGCCATTGCCAGAATCCCGACGATGACTGCGATGCCGGTCGAATTGATGTACTCGACGGCTCCAAAGTCGAGAAGAATCTCGCCAGGTGTAGCCAAGGCCTTCTCGTAGGCCTCCTCCATCCCACCTTTCGCGGCACGATTGACGACCCCGCTCAACTCAATGACAGAGCCTTTGTCTGTGGACGTCACTGTTGCCTTAAACCCGTCCTCTGGCATTAGGAATCTCCTTCCCGCTTCATCACGAGTTCGACGGTATGCGTTCCGTTCTCGCTGCTTCTCCTGACCTCATCGACCATCTGACCGATGAGAAACAATCCCCATCCCCTGGGACTCTGGTCCCCCGCCAGCTTCGCCTCGAGATCGGGGCGCTCAGCATCGGGGATCTCTTTGTCACCACCCTGGTCGGTGACCCTGACTGTCACTGTTGTCCCGGTAGCAGCCACTACGACTCCCACCTCGAGCTCGGCGTCGTACTCGTTGCCATGTTCGATGGCGTTCATGACCGTCTCGCCAACTGCGGTCTTGAGGCGCTCGAACTTCGCCGGATCCAGACCCAGCGGACCCACAACATCTGCAACTTTGGTGATGGCCGTCCTCTCGTTGCCTTCCTCGCTAGCCAACGTGAAACTCGTCAAGACTTGTCCCGAGGTGGTATTGCCAAATGCCGCCGCAGCCCGCTCGGCCGATGCGGTCCTCTTCACCACTACAAGGGTGATGTCGTCTTCCTGCTCGGCGTCAGGCCCCGTCCACTTCTCCAGATCCGTGACAAGAGCGTTGACCATGTCGTCGCCCTTCGGCTTCTTGGCCACCTGACCCATCAAGCGTCCGAAGCCATACATTTCTCCTTCGATGTTGTGCGCCTCGGTGATGCCGTCGCTGGTGAGAACCATCACTTCGCCGTCCTGGAGCGCGTAGGTGCGCTCCTCGTATTCCATGTCCCTCATCAGCCCCAAAGGCATCCCGGTGGCCCTCAGCTCGATTACGCCGTTTGCATTCCGGACATATGGAAGGTTGTGCCCGGCGTTGGCAAACACCAGATCGCCGCTCTTGGTGTCGATGATGGCGTAGAGGCACGTGACAAACATGGCCGGCGGAATCTCAGGAACGAGGTTGTTGTTGACATCATCGAGCACAGCCGACGGTGAGTCGTAACGCAGGGCCGCCCCCCGAAGCATTGATCGACAGCTGGCCATCACCAGGGCCGCCGGGACACCCTTATCGGTCACGTCGCCGATGACGACGCCGAGTTTCCCCTCGCCCAGATCTATGAAGTCGTAGAAGTCGCCGCCGACGGCACGGGCGGGTCGATAGAAGGCATCGACATGCCATCCCGCAATGGTGGGAAGCTCTTTGGGTAACAGGGTCTGTTGGATCAGAGCAGCGACCTGGAGCTCCTGGTTGATGCGCTCCATCTCCTTCGCTTCCGCTTGCTGCTCCTGAACCAACTGGGCGACCTTCATTGCCGGAGCGACCTGGGAGGCCAGACTGCCCAGAAGACGGCGATCGTCGGTCGAATAGGGCTGATCGGAGAGACGGTTGCCGAGGTAGAGGGCACCGAGCAGTTCGCCTTGACCTATCAGCGGAACAATGAGCTCGACTCCCGAGTCCTTGAGCTGGTCGATCGCATCCGAGCTGAGGTCGATGTCCTCTAACTCCACCGGACCGCCACTGGAAAGCAGAAGCGTTTCGAGCGGGTCACCCGGGGAAATGTCGATCGGGTCGATCAGCTGGGTTTTGGACGTCGCAACCGGGTCCGGAGCAGTCTCTGCAGCTCCTTCTCTCGTCTTTCGGCGCTTTCTGAGCGACTCCATGATCCCTTTCTACCTCGCCAGCGTTCCGAAAACGTTACGAGTCTCAGGAGCAGAGTGCACTTGGACCACCCTGCAGTTGTGTGGGTACTGGCCTCCGGCGGAAGCCAATAGCGCCCGCACCAAGAAAGGGACCGTCACGAATCGACTCGTCACTGTTCCACCATCCCTCCGTGAACTGACAGTGCTATCCCACCGCCGTTGGTGTTTCCACAAGGTTGGTGTTGGTGGAAACGAGTCGGGCTCCCAGAAGCTCAGACATGGCCGCGCACCCTTCACGCATGACGTTGTGATGGGCCCGGACCAGAATCGGCTTGGCGAATCCAGCGACGAAGTTCATCCACGGCTTCGTCGTCGACACATACCAATTGAACCTGACATGGGTCTGATTATCGCGAGTCTCCAGTAGGTAGGTGCCCGTCCCGATCAGGTCGCCTCGAATAACACTCTTGATCCTGACAGGCCGATCCACCTCGACCACCTTTGCCTCGAAATCCATCGCGTAACCAAGCGGGCTCCTGATCGAGTAGGAGGCGCGAGTACCCAACCCGTCGGCGCCCCCCTCGTCGAGCAGCCTGGAGTTCTTGACCGACGGCCACCAGGCCGAGAATTTCTCCGGATGTTCTAGGACCTCATAGACCTTTTCGATCGGTGCGGTAAGCACCCACTCCGTTTCGAACATGTAATGGACCACTTGTCCCTCCTTCCACTCTTCGTTATCGCACGTGCCCGCTACAGGATCGTTACGAGAGGGTTGAAACATGGTTCCAAGTCCGCCAAGTTGGGGGCGTGACTTCATTAGAGCCGGCTCGCCACGCTTTGTATGCTGTACTCGAGGACGTCCTCGGAACCGAGCACGCCGAAACACTGATGACACATCTACCCCAACACGAGTCCGACCAAGTGGCCACCAAGGCCGATCTGGGAAGGGTCGAGACGCGGATAGATGACAGGTTCGATCGCATGGAGGATCGTTTCGATGAACGTTTCAACCGGATGGAAGTTCGGATTGACAAGATGAACCGCAACTTCATCACTGTCTCCTTCGGCACCCTCACCGTGATGACCGCAATCTTCGCCTTCCTCACGAAGATGTGGGTGTAGAGCCTCCTTCCCATAGGTCTTGAAACCGTCTGACCAGGGCGGCATAGTCGAACCAATGTCATCAGTAGAACCAGCCCGTCACGCCCTGTACTCTGTTCTCGAGAATGTTCTCGGCGAGCAACACGCGGACACCCTGATGACACATCTTCCCCAACACGAGTCCGAGGAGGTCACCACCAAATCGGACCTGAAGGTCCTGGAGGACAGTGTTGATGGGCGATTCAATATCGTGGACGAGCGATTCAATCGGGTCGACGAGCGATTTGATCGCATGGAAGACAGGTTTGACGCACTCAACCTTCGATTCGATGCCCTCCATCAGACACTGCACACGCAGTTCAGGAACTACACCGTGACAATGGTGGGTGCCATGACCGCGCTGACAGCCATCTACACCTTCCTCAACTAGACGCCGGGTCCTCTCGCACCCAGACGCCGACAGACGACGGCTGCATAGTCTCCTCGACGCATCGACAAACGTTCCGGGAATCGTCGCCTTCATCAGCCGTAACGGTACGGTTATCTTCCCGCACGAGAAGAGAGGAACCGAACTGCTCGACATACGGCTAATTGGCCCACCCGAAGTGACTCTCGAAGGCTTGCACGTCGAGGTTGACACCCGAAAGGCCATCGCTCTGCTCGCGTACCTCGCCGTCGAACACACCGCCTCGAGGGACACGCTCTCGACACTTTTCTGGGTCGACTCGCCCACAGATCGAGCCCGAGCCACGCTACGCCGTACTCTTTCCTCTCTCCGATCAGGGGTCGGGAGCGACGCCATAGCGGCCGACCGTCATAGCGTCTCACTTGAAGACGGCGCGGGCATCGACCTTGCCCATTTCGAACAGGCTCTCGGAGAGATGGCCAACCACGACCACGGGCCAGAAGAAGTCTGCCCCATGTGTATTCCTCACCTCCGCAAGGCCACCGCCCTTTACAGGGGGGACTTCCTCGAGGGCTTCTCGGTTCGTGACGCTCCGGGGTTTGAGGATTGGGCGCGAAACATCACCGAATCTCTCAGAATGAAGGCTGGCGAGACCTTCCATCGTCTTGGCATGGCGCTTGCTGCCGACGGTGACTATCCATCGGCAATCGCCGCTGTTTCACGATGGGTCGAACTCGATGAACTGCACGAACCCGCCCATCGCCTTCTCATGCTGTTGAACGCCTGGGCGGGTGACCGACCCGGCGCTGTGGAGGCCTATCGGAACTTCGTCGCAATCCTCGACCGGGAGCTTGGCGTTCCACCTCTCGATGAGACCACCGAGCTCCACGAGGCAATCCTCGACGAGGATCTGCCACCAGCGCCTGGCCTGCGGCGCCGAATCAGAGCCGCTTCACGGATCACGCCGAAGGGCGATGACTTGCTAGATCGCCTGGACGAAATGCAATCGCTTCGCGATGCTCTGGGATCGATCGGCTCTCGGGGGGATGTCGTGTCTGTCTCCGGGACTGCATGGATGGGAAAAACCCGACTCCTCGAGGAACTCGCCTCCGAAGCAAGAGGTAGCGGAACCGGAGCACTGATCGGCAGGTCGTTTCGAATGGAGCAAGGTCTTCCCTACGGGGTGGCCACCCAGATCCTTCGTAGCGGAGAGACACTCATCAAGGCGAGCGAAGGCGAAATCCCGCCGTGGGCTCTGATCGAGGCGTCCCGGCTCGACCCGTCTTTGGCTTCGAGCAACTCACCGGCCGACTTTGACCGATTTGGCGAGCTCCGACTGTTCGAAGCTGTATACGAGATCCTCTCAGTCGTCTCCCACTCCCGGCCTCTTCTCCTCATCGCCGATGACATTCAGTGGATCGACTCCGCCTCGGCTTCCTTGTTGTCGTATTTGGGACACCGCATCGGCGATCTCCGGGTCCTCATGCTGCTGGCACACAGGGCGGGAGACCCCCTTCCCGACGCAATCGGCGATGTCATCGGTTCGGCCCTGGAGGTGAAACTGGCTCCTTTGACCCCAGATGACTTGAAGATGGTTGTCGAAGACTCCGATCGGGCAATCGAGATCATCGCTCAGACCGGAGGTGTCCCCCTTCTCGCCCGTGAGGCGATCGCAGTAGATGGCAAGGGCAGCGACGACCTCTCCGGTGTCGAGCGCTACATGGAGTCAAAGTTGCGCGATGCCAGCGAGTTGAGCAAGCAGGTCCTGGCAACTGCGGCCGTCCTTACCGGCGTATGCGATGCGTCTCTACTGAAAAGGACATCGGGAAGATCGGAAGAGGAGGTGGTCGAGGCCGTCGAGGAGCTGATAGGTATCGGACTGCTCCGCGAAGTTCCTGAGGGCGATGGACTCAGTTTCACACTCGATTCGCTGGAGAAATTGTCGTACGACTCTTTGTCGCTGATACGACGGCGTCTGCTGCATCGTCGGGCTGGCGAAGCTCTTGCAGACAGACCTCGTTCCGCCACCGACCCTCTTCTTGCTGCAGGTGTGGCCGCCCAGTTCCGCGGAGCCGGTGATCCCCGGGCAGCCGACTGGTATCGCGTCGCAGGTGACCTGGCGCGCGGTGTCTATGCCAACGCCGAGGCTCACAGCTTCTACGAAGCAGCGATCGCCCTCGGATCGGTTGCCGTTGGCGAGCTGCGTTTGGGTCTCGCCGATCTGGCGATGACAAGGGGGGACTACACAACTGCGATCCAGGAGCTGACTGCTGCGGCCGCACAGTCCGACGGCGAATTACTGGGGATTATCGAGCACAGGCTCGGTGACGCCAATCGACTGCTCGGCCGCTTCGACATGGCAGCCGAGCATTTTCAACGATCCGTCGAAACACATCCCGAACTCGCGGGGCTCTACGCCGATTGGGCTCTTCTCGAACAGCGTATGGGCAACACGGAGAACGCTTTCGCCATGGCCGAGAAGGCTAGAGCCGCCGCAGACGAATCTGCCAACGACCTGGTCCGGTCGCGCGTTCTGAATGTCTCCGGCATCGTGGCCGACGATCCGGCGGTCGCTATGCAGTACCTGGATGAGGCGCTGCAGCTCGCCGGTGACGATGAGTTGGCCAGGATGGCCGTTCTGAACAACCGCGCCCACCTACTGCTCCAGATCGGCAATGGCGACGGGGCCATTCGTCTGATCGAGGAGGCGATCGGGATCGCGGCGAGCACAGGTCACCGGCATCGCGAGGCGGCACTTCACAATCATCTAGCTGACCTTCATCACATCGCCGATCGTGAGAGTGAGGCCGAAGCGGCGATGACAGAGGCGGTTGCCCTGTTTGCCGACATCGACGCAGGAGCGTGGGAGCCCGAACTGTGGCTGTTGTCCAGATGGTGATCTCGTAACGGTCCGGTAACGCGGCGCCTGGCAATATCGAGGTCTCAATGGCTCAAACAAAACGCGTTTCGTGGTTGCTACTTGTCGCGTGACTCGTCTTCGCCGTCTCGGTCGTCGCTTCAGTAGTCCTATGGCCAACCATCCACGTGTTCCTGGGACTCGTTGCCAACACGCTCATATTGGTCAGCGGGTCGATAATCGTCTTGAAGGCCGACCAACAAACCATCGGCTGGATTCTTGTCTTCCTCGGTCTCATTTTCATGATCACTGGGGGAGTCTTGCTGGGTATTCAGAACGCCTATCAAACCCAATGGACGCGCGTGGTGACCGAGGCAGGAATTGGCGGACTGTGGCTGTTCATCTACCTGATATTGATCTTCCCCAGCGGTGAACTACCCACCCGCTTCTCGAGAGTGCTGCTTTGGATCGCCGGCATCGGGGCGATCGCTCTTTCAATTGTCGGCGTTCGAACCGCTCTCTTCTACGGCGAGGGCGGTTACGCCGAGAGTTTTTTGGGCGTGGTCTTTTTCGCAGTTCTGATGCTTGCCGCCATTGTGATTCACCTCGTCCATCTTCGTTATCGGAGCTCTATTGAGAAGCGTCAGCTCAAGTGGTTCATCTTTGCCCTGAATGTCACCATGTCGCTCTACTTGGTCGCGAGCGCCTTTGGCGTACCCGAGACCACATTCCTAGTGATCGACGCCTTTGCCACTTCGTTTTGGCCAATCGCGATCCTCATCGCCATCACCCGCCATCGCCTATACGACATCGACCGCATTGTTTCGAGAACCGCCTCATACGCCATCGTGGTTGGTCTGCTCGCAGCGGTCTTCTTTGGCGTCGTGACCGCGGTGACAGCCCTACTCCCGACACAGAACGCGCTTGCGGTGGTTGGATCGACTCTTGTTGTGGCGGCCCTCTTCAACCCGGTGCGTCTCCGAGTCCAGCAGTGGGTGGATCGACGGTTCAACCGGAGCCATTACGAGGCGCAAGGTGTCATCGACTCTTTTGCAGCCACCCTTCAGGACGAGCCAGCTATCGAAAACCTCGTCGAACGTCTCCAAGCGGTCGTGATCGAGACAATGGGCCCATCGTTGACCGGCACATGGGATAACACTGGCGTCGGCAATGACACCTCCTGAGACCACCGGCAACCGCAAGCTCTGGTGGGTACTGCCCATATGGTTCGTCGCGGTGGCCCCCTCGTGGGTGTTCATCGGGGTCGGCTTCGACTTCTCCCTGATCTGGATCGCAGTTCAATTCGCTCTACTCGCATCCGGAATCCTGATCCTCGCCAACGTGCGAAGACACAAAGTTGGACTACTCCTCTTCGTTGCAGGCGCCACCCTCTCCCTCGCACCCCCACTGTTTGCGACCGTGGAAGTCCTCGAGGACGTACTGCCCGAGATTGTCGGCGCAATCGCATTGGCAGTTGGGAGCGTTCTCATCACAATCTGGCTCCCATTGAACATTGCCGCAATAGCGCTCTTTCCCACCGGGGACTGGCCGACGCGAAAATGGCGCTATCCAGGCTTTCTGGTCGGTGTGTCGTTGGGTCTGGCTGTCCTCGCCCCGATGTTGAACGGTGGTTTTGGCGGCGACAACTCAGACGGTGATGCCACCCCATGGGCAACTGCGATTGCTCCGGTTGGCGACATCGTCTCCAACCTCTTCTTCTTGTCGCTGCTGTTTTCCGCCGTAGTGGCTCTCACCTCGGTGATCTATCGATTCATCAGATCCGATGGAATCGAGCGTCAGCAGATGAAGTGGTTCGCGCTCTCGGTTTCGATCCTGACCGTGGGATTCTTCCTCGATCAGACGGTTCTCGGGTTAACGGCCGCTGAAGGCTGGCGGGCGGTTGGGGTCGGGTTCCTCGTCATCCAGACACTGGTGGTGATGGCCGTCGCCATCATCAAGTATCGCATCTATGAGATCGACCGAATCATCTCGAGGACCGTCTCCTACGTTCTGGTGGCCGGGATGCTCGTCTCTCTCTTCTTCGTTGTTGTCACCGGGATCACATCGTTTCTCCCGTCTCAAAACTCACTGGCTGTTGCGGCTTCGACTCTCGCCGTCGCCGCCCTATTCAATCCACTTCGGATTCGCGTTCAACGCGGCGTCGATCGTCGATTCAATCGGGACCGATATCGGCGCCAGCAGGTCATCGATGATTTCGCTTCGGGGCTACAGGATCAGACGGATCTCGAGGATCTTGCCGACGACCTGAGCACCGTCGTCGAGTCAGTGCTCCAACCGTCGTCGGTTGGCGTCTGGATCAGGGACTGACCCGCTCTGTCGGGAGACGGTCACGCGCTAAAGCATTCGCGCAAATCTGCCGAAGCTATTCGGGTTATGACTGTTTCAGACATTGTTCTCGACGAATGGGCAACAAGACCACTGGGCAAGGCTGCGCGAATAGCGATCGCAGCGGGCGGGATGATCACCGCCACACTTGTTCTCCTGATGGCGACCATGCTGACCAGCGGCGCATGGCTCTTTGTCCTCGCCGGGGTTGCCCTCGCGGCCACTTCAGTGCGAGCAGCCAGGTTCCCGACCATCACCCGACTCGGTGTAGTGGCGGCCAATCTCGTCGCTATACCGCTCATCGCCCAGATCATCTAAGTCTCACCGATGCCCGATAAGGGCACCGGACGTCAGCAATGGCCGCCGGCTAACGGTGGCCGTTGTTGTTGGCAGGCCCTCCAGATCGCATCCTTCGCACTATCCCGATATAGTCATGTGCCGTCGACGACGACCCTAGGTCCCGCCGACTAATCACACTCTCTAATTGGAGGTTCAATGCCGCTTCTCGACCTGTTCTGGTCCATGCTCTGGTTCTTTATGTTCTTCGTGTGGATCTGGCTGCTGATCACGATCTTTGCCGACATCTTCCGCAGCGAAATCTCTGGCTTTGGCAAGGCGGGCTGGATCCTCTTCGTGATAGTCCTTCCCTTCCTCGGAGTCCTCATCTATCTGATCGCCAATGGCGACACGATGCAGGAGCGCTCCATGAAGCAGGCTTCCGATATGGCGAACGCGCAGCGCGACTACATCCAATCTGTTGCCGGTGATAGTTCGTCGGCTGCTGACGAGATCGCCAAGCTCGCTTCACTGAAGGACTCCGGTGCCATCAGCGACGCCGAGTTCCAGGCGCAGAAGGCCAAGCTTCTCGCTTAGACCCGAACCACACTCAACTGGAAAGACCCCCGTCGACGACGGGGGTCTCTTCTTATTGCAGCCGGCAATGCGTTAGCCGTCTATCTCATACTCGAACGTTGTGGTCGGAACCCACTTGACCGAGACGCCGACCGGCTTGCCGAACTCCTCTTCGAAATCCGCCGCCAAATCGTCAATTGGCGGCGGATTCTCCGAACCCTCAACTATGACGAAGAACTCGTCACCGGTGTACTCAGAAAGTATGACTTGAAGATCCGAGTCGCCCAACCAATCCTCTACGAGACTCTCCGCAGCGGCAACGCCTGCAGTCTGTTTCTGGAAAGTATCCGCGCTCGCTCCGAGAATTGCGATGACAGCGATAGCCAAAACCCCCACCATCCCCAAGCTTCTCTTCACCCAAGCTCGATTCTCCGATAGTCGAAGCACCGGCACGACACCCGTGAGGATGAAAACACCGCCACCGACGAGGATGATGGCGACGAGGTTTGTAACGAAGAGCAGAACGGCACCGGACGCCGCCGACCACTCCGCCTGCGAGATCATGAGACCTACCACAGCCAAAGGAGGCACCAGGGCAATTGCCACCGCAACACCGGGGAGGGAATCCGAAACGTCGGGTCTCGATAATGCGAAGGCGCCCGCACCACCCGCCGCGATGGCTATGGCGAGGTCAACGACAGTTGGGCCGATCCGTGAAGCCACCTGTGAGTTGGCAACGGTGGAGATGTCCGGTCCGTACATCCAACCGAAGAGAACGCTGAGACCGACGGCGAACAGGATCCCCCCTAGCGCCACTCCACCAGACATGGCTGCTCTTCGCGGCCAACCCATCACCATGGCAAGAGATGTCCCCATCAGTGGAGTCATCAGAGGAGCAACGAGCATCGCACCGATGACCACGGCTGTTGAGTCACCAATAATGCCAAAGGCGGCTATCCCCGTGGCAAATCCCATGAGCGTGAAGAATCTCGAGAGTCGGCGAGGTCCGATGTCCCCCTCGTAGAAGAGCTTGTCGTAAAGCTGACGCCGATCGTCGGCCGTGTTCGGTCTTGTTTGGATCCACGCCAGAAAGGTCTGCCAAACCCCACCGGGTTCGATCGTTCGATCATCGAGTCGGACATTCGTGACCAGCGTGAGTACGCCAGCGACGAACCAGTAAGTGGCAAGGATTAGAACTGCCAACCCGAGTATTGAGCGGGGCGAGGTCACCAGGGCGGCCCCTATAGCCACGTAGAAGAAGGCACCCAGCATGGGCTCGAGCACAGACCCGCTCTCTCGTCCTCGGAATGCCCGATAACCGTTGATAACACCCAATACGATCAGGGCGGTGCCACCCGCTTGACCGAGCTTTTCACCGGTGAAGTCGGGGATGAAGAAGAGACCAAGAGCAGCCGCCACCAGGAACAGAACTCGAGCGATATCCCAACCCGTTCGTGTATCAGCATGACGAAGATCGAGAACTCCGCCAACGGCCCAGGCAACCAGAATTGTCGCTACGAGAAAGCCAAAAGTACGTGGTGAGGTGCTTGGTGAGCGAAGTACGATGACCGAAACCACAATCGCCGCCACTCCCCTCAAGGAATCAGCCGTGAGTAGCTGTGACATGTCGAAGCCGGCACCCTCTGGAAGGACAGGACCTTCGTAATCCTGGAATTCCTCCGACATCATGTCCGTGATTGGCCGGTCGGTGGATTCCTTGTTTTGGCTCACTCCCACTCCGCCGCTTCCAATCGTCCGTCCCTGATCTCGGTCACAAAGGCCTCGTAGTCCAATTCGTTCTGACGAGCGTACCTAACCCCAAACTCGCCGAGGGACCGATCAAAGTTGGATCCAGATCCAAGGTAGGAAGCGATCGCTACCGGGTCTCCAGAGACGGCATGGGCCCTCGCCAGTGTCCAACCGCACACCTTCGCGTAGCGACCCATCCCCTCCTCATCCATACCAGCGAAAGATAACGACGCTTTCCAATCCTTCAGCTGACGCCAGTAGTAATGACTACCCGAATAATTCCCCTCGCTCCAACCGAGGAAGATGTCACTCGCCGCCTGCATGAGTCGCTGGCCTTCGACAACTCTCTGACCGCTCGTCGAATACCGGCTTGGCGCCAGGTGTTCCTCGAGGACCGATCTCCCTGCCTCTTTGACCTGTAGAAGAAGGATGTCATCTCGCCCTCTCCCAACGAGAAGGGCTACGAAACAACGGGTCCCGACGCTTCCAACTCCGACAACCTTGAGAGCTAGATCCACCACCTGGTACCGACCCAGAAGATGCTCAACCGCATCGCTGAGACTGCGGCGATACCCGGCGAAGCTCTCGTTGATCGACTCCTCGACATGCTCGCTGTCAACATTGATAGGCATGCTGCGGAATGGCACCAGTAGTGGCGGGGCACTCCGAAACCTGAGATGTCCATCCTCGTGCTCGACGAGCTTTTTGGCCGCCCGGAGATGATCCTTCTTTCTCGCCCCGCGGATGAACCTGTCCAGTTGTTTGCGGCGTTTCCGCTTGACGTTTTCCTTTTCGGCGCGAACCGCGAGATCATCTAGGGAGAACCGGCTATACCAGGTCTCCAGCCAACCCCTCTTTGCGAACTTCCCCATGATTTCTCTATACGAACGGACAGATTCCTCGGCCAACTCTCGTCCGTCATCCTCGTCAAATCCCAGATCTTGCGAAGCGATGACAAGAGACGCAGCGAGTCTCTTGACATCCCATTCCCAAGGCCCAGGGAGTGTCTCGTCAAAGTCGTTGAGATCGAAGAGAAGGTCACGCTCGGGCGAGGCGAAGACGCCGAAGTTGGAGAGATGAGCATCTCCACACAACTGGACTTCGAGACCAGTGCTCGGAGTGTGTGAGAGATCGTGAGCCATGATCCGGGCTGCCCCTCGATAGAACGTGAATGCAGACTCCGCCATTCTCACTCTTCGAACCGGGGCCAGAAAAGACAGACGATCCACGTTTTGACCTTCGATCAGGGCTACCGGATCCGGTCTGGTGGCTGAAGAGATCCAGTCCCCGTGACTGCTGCGTGGAACCTCCTTGCGTAGTGACCGCCCATCTTGGCCGGGAGCGGTTTGGTTGGGATGAGGCACGGCAAGCCAGTTTGGCACGCCGAGACATCTGCTGGTTCGAGAATTTGCTAGCCGACCGACGAGGTGGGCGATACCTCCAACCGTTGTCGGGCGGCGAGTCGGGCGTAGACGGCCAAAGTCATGTTGATACCGGCGTGGACGGCTACAGGGACCCAGATCGAGCCGGTTTCCATTCGAAGCCAAACAAGAGCTGCCCCGGCAAGAGACGTTGCCAAGACGGTGATTCCGACATGAAAAGCATTTCGTTTCCAATCCGTGCCATGGGCGCGTGCTTGATCGAAACCGGGACCGACATGCCACAAACCAAAGAGAAGAGCACCCCCGATCAGAGCGACCGACGGTGGGTAGAGGGCAACTAGCGCTGCATGAAGTACGCCCCGAAAGAAGGCCTCCTCGATGAGAGCGGTCATGACCGGGATCCGAACGGCGATCTGCATGAACGCCTGACGTGGGGAGAGCGCGGCGAGTCTCGGGTCGGCCAGTTGTGGTCGAAGCTCAGGGTTCCTCAGCATGTACCCGCCGATGGCCGACATGACCAGGACCGTGGCAAGGGCCCACGCTGTCACAACCGCCGTATCGGGAGCTCCGAGTCCGATTGTCTCGAAACCGAAGATCCAGCCGGCACCAAGCGTCAAGACAGCTCCGACCACACCGGTGAGAACGGGCGCAATCAACGTCCGGCGCCGGGCGGGGATCAGCAGATAGACGATCGTCTGAAAGACGATTGCGTAACCGACAAGCGGTGCGACTGTTGAAACGAGTGTCATGGTGAGAAAGAGATAGTTGTGCGCATCCCATTTTGGACGCTACCGGCGTTTAGTTGGTTCCCCGGCATCGATTGATACCGGAAGTGTGCGCTACCCGTTCCTAACGTGACAAGACCAACTCAGGAAGCCTTTTCTTGTCGCCAGAGATATCCAAACGATGGCAGCGATTCGAGCGATCATCCGACGCCTACGTCGCCGTGACCGTGATGCTCCTATTGCTGATACTCGTCCCAATCGCCCTGTCTCCCAATAAGGACTCTTCAGGAATCATTACCGCCATTCTCGCCGGCGGCGCCGCAACACTCTCGATGGCTGCTTCGGAGGCGAAGCCGTGGGCAGTGCGGATCTCATGGTTGGCCTGGGTCGTGGTGATACTGGCCTTTGTCGTTCCTGGCAGTCAGGAAGCTGTGGTCGGAGTCGCATCTTTGATACTCGGGGTACTTCTGATCGCAACGCCCTTCGTGATCGTGAGACGCATTGCCAAACACGACATCATCACCGGCACAACGATGTGGGGAGCGATCGCCGCCTACCTTGCGCTCGGTATCGCCTTCAGCTTCATCTTCGCCACCATCCATAGCCTGGATCCAGACGCCTTCCAGGCCGTGGCTGGCGGCGGGCTGGGGGAGTTCAACTATTTCAGCTTTGTCACCATGACCACAGTCGGATATGGAGACATCACACCCGTGACCGACGTAGCCCGGGCGGTGGTGGTGTTCCAGACGATCATGGGTCAAATCTTCCTCGTTGTGGTGGTGGCACGGGTCGTCTCGCTGCTCGGCACCGGCCGAACCATGCGATCGTCTCGAGAAGACTGACAAGCCCGCGTCCCATCTACTGGACGACCTCGCCCACCTTCTCGAAGGGATCGGTGATGACACCAGGCTCCTCGGCCTTGATCCGGGCTGCGCGATCCAACTCACGCGCTATGAGGGTGTCGTGGATCGCCTGCCGCTGCTCATCAGTGGTCGACGCAAATCCATAAGTCGCCTGAACAAAGTCGGCGGTGTCCCCTCGATAATCGTGACCAAATGACTTGAACTCGCCAGGAACTGTGACCATTGCGTTCATCGCATCGATCATGATTTGGATGAAGGAGATAACGGGAGTCCACTTCATCTTCTCGGGGACATTTCGACCCCGTTCGCCATCGAGCCACGGCGGTTTCTTGACCGCCAACCGGAGTGACATCGTCGCGATTGGATCATTGTCGTGATCAACGACCACTGCCCTCAGCCTGTCACGTTCCTCGGGTGACAGGGCTGCGTACTGCTCAAAGCTATCGAAAGCGGCAACGGTCCCTTCCGGCGTCAGTGGGTTTCGACCTTCGCGCATTCCGGCCTTGGACCAGCGGGCAAGACCGGGCAGGCCAAACCAAAGGGCTTTCGAAATGCCGTAGTGGTCAAATCCCTCGATGCCCTGATGCATGATCACGTCAGAGCTCGACCAGGCCCCAAGACTCTCACCAAAGACCAGGACCTTGGGACGCTTCTTCTCGTCAACAGTTCGGAGACGTTGTCTGACACCCCACAGAAGTTGTCGGAACTGGGCTCGACCCAGGGACACACCCTGAACCTCGAGGAATGAGGGTGCCTTCCCATACTGGATGCACACCGTGGCGATGTCACCACGCGCCAGAAGTTCGGCGGACTCGATCATGGTGTGATCAACCCAGCCGGTACCGGTTGGCGATACCAGAAGCAGATACTCCCTATCAAAGACACCGAGACGCTCCATCTCGTTGAGAGCCAATTCGGATCTGCCCGTGGCATAGATCGGCTCGGAGTCGACACCCACATACGCACGGATGGGGTGAGCCTTGGCAGGCTCACCGAGCGTATCCTCGATGACATCTGGCGATACAACCTCAGTCACATACCGGCGACCCTGGAGACCCAGTTCCTCGAATGGCGAAATGCTGTTCGGGCCGCCGGAGACAAACTCATTACTCGGTGGCACCGAGAAGTTGGTCTCCATCTTTGCGTTGGCCCGCGATATGCGTCGGACGAGACTGCCATAGAGAACCACCGCCCCCGCACCCCAAAGTGCGCCGTTGATGGCTCGACCGATCGCCGAGTGACCCGAGCTCTCACCGATGTATCCGACAAGTGAGTCTCGGGATGAGAGGTACCCGCGCCCGACCCATCTACCGGCAAATGCCAGACCGGTGGCAATGGCTATGGACATAGGCAGCTGAGCCGGTTTGTCATCTTCGGTCCAACGCTGAATGACGGCCTTGCGAGTTTCCAGCTCCTTACCCCAACGGCTTGCCACATAGCCGAAACCGCCGAGACCGGTGATGATGGGGACAATGGGTGTGTCGATCCTCCCTTGCACCTCGTTGCCTGCTTCGTGGATGATGCCGCCTATCGCGGCGACACTGACGATCTGCCCAGCACTGCGCAGCATCGCCTTGGATGTGGCTTCGTCATCGGACTCCTGGATTCGAGCCAGGGTCGCACCTCCGGCCGCGATCACCGCCCGTGACCCGATCCGCCAGGCGAGCGGTGACCCCTTGGGGGCAACACTTCTCGCCAGAACATCGACGCTCAGACCGATGGCCTCCGCAGCGAGCACCGTCAGACCCGCAGCGATGCCCTGATGGACCGAGGTTCTCGGCATCAAGGATGGCCCAAACGAATCGAGCGCCGCACCGGCCTTCAGCGGCCCGGCCGGGCCACTGGTGATCGGGTTGAGCCGGTCCGACACCGTGACCGCCACCCTTACAAAGTTCTCTGTGAGGTTCATGGCTGAGAAATCTAGTCAAACACCTCTCGATGAACCGAAATGCGGGTCGAGGCCATGAAACGGTTCACAGAAGAGTGTTTGACTAGGTTCACCCTTTGCTCTATCCACATCCAACCAGGAGTCGAAGATGACCAGCGAGCGCAGTCGTGATGTTCTACCCGTTCCGGACAAGCCCTATCAGGGACTTCTCACCTACGACGCCAAAGACCCGGCCTCCAGTTTTCCTCCGATCGCGCCGATTCGTCCCCCGGCCGGGGCGCCCAACGTCCTGATCGTGCTTCTCGACGACGTCGGCTTCGGCGCCTCGAGCGCATTTGGTGGTCCATGTGAGACTCCGATCGCGGAGCGACTGGCCGGGGAAGGGCTGAAGTACAACAGGTTTCATACGACCGCCCTTTGCTCGCCCACACGAGCAGCGCTTCTTACCGGACGTAACCACCACTCGGTCGGAATGGGCGGAATCACCGAGCTTGCAACGTCTGCTCCCGGATACACCTCTGTGATCCCGAACTCCACTGCCTCACTGGCCGAGATGCTGAAACTCAACGGGTACTCGACGGCACAGTTCGGAAAGTGTCATGAAGTGCCCGTTTGGGAAACGAGTCCGATGGGTCCGTTTCGACAGTGGCCGACTGGACAGGGTTTCGAGCACTTCTATGGCTTCATCGGGGGCGAGACCAACCAATACGCCCCTGCGATCTACAGGGACACCGTCCCGATCGAGCCCGAGCATGGTGACGACGAGGACTACCACTTCGGCGAGGACATGACCGATCACACCATCGACTGGATCCGCCAGCAGAAGGCTCTGATGCCGGACAAGCCATTCTTTGCCTACTACGCGCCTGGGGCCACCCACGCTCCGCACCATGTGCCCCCCGTCTGGTCGGACAAGTACAAGGGAAAGTTCGACCAGGGATGGGACGTCGTTCGTGAACAGACTCTGGCCCGACAAAAGGAGCTAGGAGTCATCCCCGACGATGCCGTGCTCACCGAACGGCCCGAGGAGATCCCGGCTTGGGACGACATGCCCGAGGATCTGAAGCCGGTGCTCGCCAGACAAATGGAGATCTACGCGGGATTTCTCGAGCACACAGATCACCAGGTGGGCCGTCTCATCGACGCCCTCGAAGACCTCGAGGTCCTGGATGACACGTTGGTTTTCTACATAATCGGAGACAACGGAGCATCGGCGGAGGGGACCATCAACGGCACCTTCAACGAGATGCTCAGCCTCAACGGTGCATTTGACATAGAGACCCCCGAGTTCATGGCCGCGCGCATCGATGACTTTGGTGGCCCCGAGGCGTACAACCACTTCGCCGTGGGTTGGGCGCATGCGATGGATACGCCATATCAATGGACTAAGCAGGTGGCTTCGCATTGGGGGGGCACACGCAACGGCACGGTCGTCCACTGGCCAAACGGATTCAGCAGTCGCGGGGAGATCCGCAGCCAATTCCACCATGTTATCGACGTCGCGGCCACGGTCATGGAAGCAGCCGGGCTACCACACCCGACTTTCGTCAACGGTGTCCAGCAGGAGGCTCTCCAAGGCACCAGCATGGCCTACAGCTTTGACGATGAGGACGCCGACGATGTGCGGACGACCCAGTACTTCGAGATGTTCGTCAACCGAGGCATCTATCACGAGGGTTGGACAGCGGTGACCCGACACAGCACACCCTGGGTCCTGGGCGAGGAGTTGCCGCCAATCGCCGGAGATGTATGGGAACTCTACGGACCCGACGATTGGACCCAGTCGAACAACCTCGCCGATCAGATGCCCGAGAAGCTGGAAGAGCTCCAGAGGCTGTTTCTGATCGAGGCAGCCCGATACCAGGTGCTACCACTAGATGATCGACGTGTCGAGAGATTCAACTCGGATATGGCGGGGAGACCGCTTCTCATCCACGGAAACAGCCAGTTGCTCTTCGGAGGGATGGGTCGACTCCCCGAGAACACTGTCTTGAACATCAAGAACAAGAGCCACGCGGTTACAGCTCAGATCGCGGTCCCGGTCGACGGAGGTGACGGTGTTCTCGTCGCTCAAGGCGGACAGTTCGGCGGCTGGGTTCTCTACGTATACGAAGGCAAACCTGTCTATTGCTACAACTTGTTCGGTGCCCAGCGCTTCAAGGTATATGGGAACACGACCCTCGATGCCGGTGAGCATCAGGTTCGAGCCGAGTTCGACTACGACGGGGGTGGCCTTGGCAAGGGAGGGACAATCACTCTCTACATCGACGGTGAGGCCGTCGGCGAAGGTCGGGTAGAAGGCACTCAGCCGATGTTGTTCTCCGCCGATGAGACCACCGACGTAGGCCACGACACCGCCACGTCTGTCACCGACGACTTCGCTTCTTCGGCTGAAACTCGCTATCCGGGTCGAGTGCGGTGGGTTCAGATCGATCTCGGTGAGGATGCCGAGGATGCCGACCACTTCATAACCCCCGAAGAGCGACTGCGCATCGCCATGGCCATCCAGTAGCCGCGTCCTCAAGCATGACGAGTGCCCCTTGGGAGAGCGTCTGATCTGATCGGCTCTCTCAACGTGTCCCCGCTTTGGCTCTTGCAGTAGCAATCTCGCTGGTTGTCATCCTCGTGGTGCTTGTGCACCTCGTCGGCGGATGGCTCTACGCCAACGGGTTTCGGAGGAGCGCGCTACGCGTCCAACCTCCGAAGCGCACTTTTGGAGTCTGGGTTCGCTCTGTCGACAAGAGACAGATCACACTCACCGCCGGCGAACCCCGGCAGGACATCGGACACCCGGGGACTCTTGGTCTCTTCTGGAAAGGCGGGTACGGACAGGTCGGATCGGTGATCGGGGTCGAGGGTATGGATGTAACCCGGAGGTACACCCAGATCGAGGGTGATACACCCCCGATATGTCAGGACGGGACACTGGAGAGCTGCGCGCCGGTGGATCTGGAGGGCTACGCCTATCCATCCGACCCGTCCGACGTCGATCTCGAGTTCGAAGAGACCACATACAACAGCCCGCTCGGACCTATCGAAGCGTGGGTCATTCCCGCTGACGATGCTGGCGCGTGGGCAATCCACATCCACGGTTGGACAGCCGAAAGAAGGGAGGCGATTCGTCTGCTGCCAACCATTCACTCAGCCGGTATTACCTCGATGGTCATCGACTATCGCAACGACCCCGGGGCGCCTCGTGACCCGAGTGGCCACTACCGGTTCGGCCAAACCGAGTGGGAAGACGTCGAAGGGGCTATTCGATATGCGGCCGACCACGGTGCCATGAACATCATCCTGATCGGCTACAGCACAGGTTCCGCCCACGCCATGGCATTCCTGGAACATTCGGAGCTGGCAGTACGGGTCATCGGCGTGGTACTCGACTCGCCGAACATCCTCCTCGCCGAGGCGGTGCGCCACGGATCTCAGGATCTGCGCTTCTCGGGCACCAACATCAAGATCAGTCGCCTGGTCACCGAGTTCGGCATGTGGATCGCCGATCTCCGCTGGAAGATCGACTGGGAAGCTACCAACTACGTGCAGAGGGCAGCCACCATTCTGACGGTGCCGACGCTGGTCTTTCACGGCACGTCGGACCACCGGGTGCCGATCTCAGTGAGTCGCCAACTCGAATCGCTTGCCAAAGAGGTCGTGACACTCGTGGAGAGCCGCGCGGCGGGTCATGTGATGAGTTGGAACGCCGACCCGGAACGCTATGAGAGGTATCTGGGAAACTTCTTGGGAGCGATTCAGAATTGAACAGCCGCCGCTGCCCAATGAAATCCGGCGCCGAACGCGGTCAGGACAACCAGATCACCCTTCTCGATTGTGCCGTTGCCAACGGCCTCCCACATGGCCAGGGGGACGGTCGCTGAGCCGGTGTTGCCGTACTCGTCGACGTTGACATAGATCCTGTCCTCATCGAGTCCCATCCTCTTGCGGACGGCGTCGATGATTCGCAGATTCGCCTGATGCGGGATCACCAGAGCGACATCGGAGACTGACTTGCCTATTCGTTGAAGAACCTCCGCAGAGGCTTCACTCATCCGTCGCACAGCCTCGACGAAGACCTTGCGCCCATCCATTATCAGACGGTTGTAGTCGCCATTCAGCAACGTCTTCTCGTTGAAGGGATTGCGTGTTCCCCCCGCCGCGAGTGTGAGAATCTCCGCACTTCCCCCATCGGTGCCTGAGACCACGTCGAGAACCTCGGCGCGGCCAGGTTCGGGCCCCATGATCACGGCGCCCGCGGCGTCCCCGAAAAGGGGCGCGGTGTTTCGGTCCTTAGGCGAGATCATCCTCGAGATCAGCTCGACACCGATCACAAGGACGTTCTTGGGAGATACCGCAATCCGGCTTCGTGCCACGTCGACGGCCTGGACAAACCCTGCGCAGCCGCTTCCGCCGAGGTCGTAAGTGGGAATGGCGCGACAGCCGAGTTGATGCTGGACCAGGGCCGACGTGTCAGGGGTCATCATCTCCGGCGTGTCGGTGGCCAGGATGATCTCGTCGATGTCATCTGCCACGAGGCCGGAGTCCTTCAGAGCGCTCTCTGCAGCCGCCACCGACATGGTCATCGTCGATTCGTCATCGGCTGCCATCCGGCGGCGTTTGATGCCGGTTCGCTGGATGATCCACTCGTCGGAAGTATCAACCAGCTCGGCCCAGTACTCGTTTGTGACTACCCGCTCCGGGGTATAGGCCCCAAATCCCATGAAGTGCGCCATACGAAGTGTGACCTTAGGTGACCGATTCCGGTTACGGCTCGGTCAACTTGCTGGCGCGTCTGACGAAGTCGGCAGGGTTTGCTCATGCTTCTTCTTCATGATCTCCACTCCGTAGAGAAGAATCAGCGCCGAGTAGTAGATGAACACCAGCCCGAGAAAGACTGATCCAGCAGCCCCCGCCGCCGATTGGAACGTGTATGCGGCCACATAGAGCCCATAGGCCCAGGCGCCTATCGATAGCATTGTCATCGCGACAATCGACGGCAGCCAGACAGAGTTCCAGGCGATGTGCTCTTCCGGGGTGTACTTGTAGAGGATCGCGATGAACAGGGCACCGAGGGCGAGCGGCACCAGCGAACCGGTGGTTTTGATCAGGATGTCGGCGATCAAGCTCCCAAACACACGATCGAGCATTCCTATCACCGCCTCGGCTAGCAAAGTGAGAGTGAGCAAGGCGCCGGCACCAAAGACGGCGAGCACTCCAAATAGCCTCCGCTGAAGAGTTCCTCTAGCCCCACCCACCCAGGGGGCGTCCCAAATAATGTCCACTACGTCCTTCCAGGCAACGAACAACAGCGTGGCAGTGAACAGAAGGACACCAAGTGTGACCAGGGACACGACTACTCCCGTGTCAACCAGTTGTAGCTGCTCAAAGGCATAAATGAGCGAGGTCGCCAAATCATCCCCCAAGACGTCGGCGATCAGTTTCTCCACCTCGGCAGTCACGGCATCCTGGCCAAAGAAGATCGATGCCAGGGAGATTGCCAAGAAAATGACAGGGATCAACGCGAAGAGGCTGTAGTAGGCGACCGCAGCGCCGAGTCGAATGACCCGGTCGTCGATCCATGATCGCGCAGAAGTGAGGAGCAGATTTGCGGTTCTCACCACCGGTCCTTCGCCTGTCAGGGTTCTCACACGTATCCGTTCTTCTCCAGCCACCTCATCGAGAAGAACCCGGCACCCGACGGGATGTAGAAGGTTGCCACTCTGTAGATGACAGCGGCCGCAAAGGCAGTGGTCTCATCCACGCCAAAAACAACCAGGAACGCGGTCAACACTGCCTCTGAAACCCCAACGCCGCCTGGAATCGGAACCAGGCCTCCGAGAAGTCCAGTGGCCACCGTCGCAGTGAGCACCGACCAGATCCCGAGGGAGACATCGAGACTGAGCAGTATGAGCCACAAACTCAGGGCCAGGACGAACCGGGAGCCAAAGTTGCTGGCGAGCAGTCCCAAGGTCCTCTTGGGATCCTTGAGAACATCGCGGAACGCACCCAGCGCCTCTCCGAGAATCGGCAACACCCAATCTCGAAGCCGCTGCACCCTCCGGACGAGATACACGACCAGGAGAACAACTCCGATCAAGACCAGAAGAACCACACCCCACTCCGTCTCACCCGATGTGAGACCAAAGCTGACACTGCCCGATACGACTGCGAGAACCAGAATCACCACTTCCAACAGCAATCCTGAAAGAGTGTCTATCGACCCCTGCACCAGGGCCGACGTGAATGAAACCCCATACTTCCTGAGGAAAGCGGCGGTCATGGCGATTCGGCCCGCCGAACTGGGAACCGCGAGGGAGATGAACTTGATGGCCGATTGGAGAATCACCACCGGGCGAAGTGGGATCGGATAACCAACCGCAGCGAGCATGGCGGTTGCCTCGGGGAAGTAGACGAACTGCCCCACGATGAAAGCAACGACGATGAAAGCCCAATCCGCGTCTTGAACTTCTTCCCAGACGGCGACAAAGTCGATATCCGCCAACAGTGAGATCAAGAAGTAGACGGCAAACAGGGACACCGCCATCATCGCCAGGTTCTTTCCCTGCACCCGTCGTATCTGCACCTGATCCTCGGTTTCCGAGGAGGTGACCCTGGCTACCTCGTCATACACTTCACGCACGAACACCTTCGGCTTGGAGAGAGCTCGGCGTTCGGCGGCACTTACGCCTGGCATTTGTATGTAGGGGAGAGACGTGGACAGAACCTCATCTCCCAGACCCTGTCGCGCGCTCGCCACGACCCCCTCCACGCCGAACAATCGGGACATCGAAACAAGAAGCTCAACTATGTCGAGGGAGAGAGCAGACTCGGGACCGGCCACAACTCCGGCTCCAAAGTCACCGATCTGATGACCTTGGGGCGTGATCGTAATAGCTGAGCACCGGAGCGCCCCGTGGGAGATGCGGCCTTCGTGAAGCTGACGCACCGACCGCCAGATCGAGACGAGCTGATCTTGAGATATCTCCCCGGATTTCATTTCGGAGAGCCGGCGGCCCGACCTGTCGACGGCCAGGACAGCCATGTCGTCACCGCCCATTCCCGCTGCCAGCACTCGCGGCACGGAGGCTCCGGTCCGCTCGGCCATCAGGGTCACAAGCGCCTCGTGCTCCACGCTTTGCATCCGAGTCAGCGCCAGGGACGGGGTGGTATCCCGGTACCAGAGATACCTCCAGGTACGAGCGAACAACTGTGAGTCGGTCGAGTCTCTTCCGTACGCTTTGACCTCCACACGACCGTGGGCGTCGCTGGCTCCAATAAGCCGCCTCACGCCCCAAGATTGATCGTCGTCCAACTCCAGGTCGAAAATATCCACACCCAGCCCACGCAACGCCGACGCGATCGAGCCGGTGTCAGGGAATCCACGGGGAGATCCGAAGATCAACAACACGATGGCCGAGGCACCTGCCCCAAGACCAAAGGCACCAAATGCGCTACTCGGGAGACCGAGTCCGAGGCCAACGCCTGCTGCACCAACAGCCAGTATCACGCCCCATCCGAGTCGACGCATGGGTCTGGTGAGATGGGGAGCCACCACGAGCAGCATCGCGGTAACGACGGCCACCCGGAAGATCGGGAACTGGGAGATGGGCTCGGCAAGTCCGAGTTCGGGAAGAAACCGTGGCCAACTCCCGCTTATCAGCCGAACCAGGGTTGTCGCCAGTGCTGCAACTGTGAAGGTGACCAGGACCATGTCCCGAGCGGCATCCAGCCTGTGCTTCCATTGAACCAGCACGACCAGGAAAATCCCGACGACGTAAAAGAACCCTGCGGTGTACACAACCGAGATAGTCCCGGCGAGCCAATCCGGGACGGCTCCGACAACCTCCGACACGGTGGCCTCGACATCAGCGACTTTGAGATACGACCGCCATGACCACAGGAAGAGCAGGACTCCCAAAGCCAAACCGGTGGCATCGGCGGCTCGACGCACCCGAGGCTGCTCGGTCGCGGGGATGAGGTACCTGCTGCGAGTGACAGCTACTCCTCTCCGTTGAGGTTTTCGTTGAGCCAAGCGGTCGCCTCCTCGTGGGCGCGGACCACCGTCGACCCGACCCATTCATCCGAGGTGTATATGTTCTCCGACCCCAGCAAGCCCGCCACACCTGTCGCTATCAACTGGTCGTGAACACGCTCGTCGGCATAGATGAGCGCCAATTTGCTGTCGACCTCCAGCAGGGAACTGGCGTATCGGCTGAGAACGTCCATGAATGTGGAGCCCAGATCTGACTTGCCACGCAGCCGGACTATAACCACAGAGTTCCTCGAAGAACCGGTAACGGCTGGCATCTCCTCTTCGAAAACGGGCGCCGACGCGAAGAAAAGACTGCCGTAAGGCTGCAGAACAATGACCTCGTTGGGCCCAACTTCCGCTGGTGCGTCAACTTCGCGAATGCGGCCGTTCTCCTTGACGATCCAGCGTCTAACGGAGATTCGATTCGACTGCTTGATCACGAAGAGGATCAATGAGATTCCGATGCCCACCAGTACCGCGTTCTGGAGAGGGATGATCATGGTGAGGACAAAGGTGACGGACATGACCACCGCCTGAGTGTTACCCGTGCGCCACACAGCTTTGATGTCGCCCGGCTTCACCGTTCGATAGCCGACGATCATCAAGAGGCCGGCCAACGCAGGCATCGCGATGTAGCCAACGGCGTCGCCGAGCAACAGGATGGATACGGCCATCACCGCTCCCGCGATCACCATCGCGGCCTTCGAACGAGCGCCCGCCTCTTTCACCAGCGAACTCGCCGACATCGACCCGCCAACTGGCATGCCCTGGAATATTCCCGCGGCCACGTTGGCAGCACCCTGCCCCACAAAGTCCTGGCTGGCATCGGGAAACTCGCCGTCCGGATTTGGGAAACTCGCCGATATACCCGCCCCCTGCACAAGGCCCACAAAGGCCAGGGCGGCAGCAGGAAGCAGCAACCCGGGAATCAGCCTCAGATCGGGCCACATCGGAAGGGGCAGGGATCCTGGGATTTCGGTGATGTCACGAAGTTGCTGGACATCCCAACCAACAAGCGGCACCACTATCGACGTAACGATGATCGCCGCCACCATCCCCAGCGTGCCGAGACGTGTCTTCTCGAAGACGATGATCAGGACGATGGTGGTGGCGCCAATCAACATCGAAGGCCAATGGGCCTGACCAAGGTTGAATAGGAGGTCGAAGGCCCTGACCACACGGTTGGCGCCTTCGGCCTCGTAGCCGCTGAAGTTGTCCAACTGACCGAGCACGATGTTGATACCCACCGCGTTGATGAATCCGACCATCACCGAGTTGGACACCCAGCGGAGTAACGAGCCAAGCTTGAAGAGTCCCGCAGCGAGCATGACAGCACCAGTAACCACGGCAAGGGTGAACAAGGCCCGCTCGGGATCTTCGCCTCCGTGAACGGCGGGCACATCGGCAACGATGATCGCCATCGCCCCGGTGGCCTGTACCGCCATGAATGTGGCGCTGGTGAAAAATGCCCCAGTCACGGTCCCAACCATGTAGCCGTACAACCCGAACACCGGGTTCACCCCGGCGAGAAGCCCACCGGCGAGACCATCGGGCACACTCACCACACCCAGCGCCAGACCCGCAACGGCGTCCTCGCGCAACGTCTCCCGGTTGAAGAGCGAGCGAGTCCAGAGTTTGAGTCGGTCCATGGGAGCGAGGTGACTCTAGGAGCTTCCGAAGCAGGGAGCAGAAGTCATACGGCCGGGACCAGCTATCTCATCTCATGGGTTGTCTCGAACCGTCAGCAGACAGCTGACACAGCCGGACTATCTGCTCGAAGCACCCAGCGCAATCAATGCTTCGGGGCTCAAGAAGTCTTGTGCAATGAGAATGCCACCCGAGTCACGCATAGCGTTGCGGAATCCGATCGCCCAGACATGCTCGACAACAAGCATCATCGCCGCTCCCCCGGCGGGAATGTCGTCAGCAATCGATGAGAGTGACTCCTCGTCGAGTCCGTACTCATACTCGTCGAGGGCCGAAATGGCACCAGCCACAGCTCCGAGCTCGGCTCCTTCGACGCCGCCGGCACCAAGCCCGATCAGGCCGCCGACCCATGCTCCGTAGACCATGGCTTCGTCAGCAGTCAGGTCAGACATCTCGGCGGCGAGAATGTCCCCGCTCTCGTCCTTGTAGACACCCAGCATGTCCACAACCCTGATGGCGCCCGACTCACTTGCCGCGACCAGCTCGGAGAGGATGCTGCCATCTAGCTGAGGGTCGGTGAACCCGACGACAAACATCTGGAGGGGTCCGATTTCTTCCACTTCTAACTCCTATCGATAGGTGGTGACGTTTTAGCAGTTCGCCATCAAACGGAACAATCCAGCGTCAGGTCTTCTACGGCAGAGGCACCAACCTCACCTCGATCCGCTGATTCGGGTTGAACGCGATCCTGGCCAGGATCCTGACGTCGGTCGCCGTAAGCTCATCTATCAACTGGTAACGCTCTCGGAGCTCGGCCACCGGCTGATCGGGATAGAGATAGTTGGTGATGAGCGCGTCGGCGATGACGGGGTTGCCCAGCAGGTCGAGCTCGGTCCGCAACTGCTCCAGGGCAGTCGAAAATTGCGTCTCGGTAGGCCCGTTCTCGAGCAGATCGGCAAGGTCGGCGATCACCTCTTCCGATATGCGGCCAAGGTCGTCGGGATCGCCGGTGGCGCTGACAAACGCCTCGGCGAACGGATCAGGATCCCGTTGAAGATCAACGCCTGCGAATATCGAGTAGGAGGCTGACAGATCTTCTCGTACGCGATTTCGCAGTCGATTGTTGACAATCAACTCCAGGAGACGGGCCGTGAGCCGGTCCTTATGGGACGGTTCGAACGGGTTGGTGAACGACATTGCGAGACGACCCTGAGGGTCCTGACCTGCTTCGACTGTCGATACCTGCACCTCCCGAGGTGGTAGGGGCTGGTTATCAACCCAACGTTCACGATCCGGGGTCCCCGGGAGGGTTCCGATGTACCGGGCAGCCAGGTCCGTCATCTCGTCGATGTCGAAGTCTCCGACAAAGGCAAAGGCGAAATCCCCGGCGTTGGCAAAGCGCTCGCGGTAAACAGCCTCGGCAATGTCGACGTCGAAATCGGCAAGTTGGTCGGTGGTCGGTATCACGAAATATCGGGGATCATCGCCGTAGTACCCCCGGTCGAGTGCCTCTTGAAAAACGACCCCGGGAAGATCCTCTCGCGATGCATTCAGAGTGGCCATCTCGTCGAGCACCGCCATGACGGCAACGTCATCGACGCGAGGCGCCGTCACGTACAGATGAGTCAGTTGGAAGAGGACCTCAACATCGCCGACTCCCGCACTGCCGGTGAGCCCTTCCCGGGTCTCTGAAATCCATGGGAACACTTCCACGATCCTGTCTGCCAACAGCCGCTGCAGTGTTGGCACATCGGCCGGTCCGACACCGCTCCTGGCAATGATGCCCGTGATCAAGAAGATCTCGGGAAGATCCTCTACGGCAATTTGGGAGGTTCCTCCGAAGCTCTCAGCCGACATGAACACCGTCTCCTCGGCAATCTCGCTCTGCCAGAGAAAGACCGTCGCACCGTTCTCGAACCTCAGTGTCGTGTAGCCAAAGGAACTGTCCACCTCGCGAGAGATCAGCGGAGCGGCATCCGGAGCCGCCATGAGAACGTCGACGTCAGAGTCGGTGTCCTCCCTGGTCACGATCTCTGCTGATGCAACTTCGTCGATGATCCCGAGAATGCGCTCTGAGTCGGGAACAACCGAGTCGGAGTCGTCGGGACCCACCGCCAAAATGACCGGTGCTGTCTCTACATTCGAGTTCAGCGCTTCTTCGAGATCCGCTTTGGTCAGACGGTCGAGCACTCCAGACTCGACACGAAACCTCTGCTCGGGGCTCATCAGGTGACCGCCGGCGAGGTGATACGCCACTATCTGGTCGGCATAGGCTGCATCCTGTCTCGACTCCTGCTGCTCATGCAACTGTCCCGATGCTGCGACGAATCGAGTCACCGCTCGGTCGAATTCGGTGTCAGTGAAACCAAACTCGTCGAGCCGCTCAACCTCCACCAAGATCAGCCTGAGAGCCTCTTCGAGATCTGGCGGTCTCGCTTGGGCGTCGATTCCCTCCAGCCGAATCGCTCGCCCGTAGTTCAACTCCACCGCAGACGACCCGAGCAGGGGAGCGTCTCCCTTCAGGGCATCGTCGTTGAGTCGGTTTGCCAGGAGCCCCAGGGCCATGGATAGCGCCACCGAAGATTGATACTGGCCCACGGTCTTCAGCCTCGAAGACTCGCTTGGCCAGAGGACCGTCACCGAGGCACTGGCTGCCTCGTGGTCCGCCAAGCCCGAGGCTCGGGTTTCCATTGGAGGCTGATAGGCCCCTGGAACGTAGGGCCTCGGGTTTACCGGGGCCCCGAGGTCGGCAAAGGCCGACCGGATGCGATCCTCCATCTGGTCAACGTCGAAGTCGCCAACGGCCACCACTGCCATCAAGTCGGGTCGATACCAGTCGTCGTAGAAGCGTCGAAGCTGCTCTGGAGTGGTTGACTCAATCGATTCAGCGGTTCCGATCGGCAGCTTGCCCTCATAGTCGGTGCCCGGAAGCACCAGTTGTTGAAAGGCCTCTCCGACCCGACCGCCGTACCCCTGCGCCCTCAGCCTCCACTCGTCGACGACTATTCCTCTCTCTTCGACAACATCTGTCTCGGTGAGGGTTGCCTCACCAGCCCATTCCCGCAGCACATCGATTCCGAGGGCGATCAACTCGTCGTCTGCAGACAACGAGAGCTCGTAGACCGTCTCGTCGAATGACGTGTGGGCGTTGATATCGGGCCCGAACCGGGGGCCAAACGACTCAAGGACGGCGATCAGCTCATTTCGGGGGAACCGCTCGGTCCCGTTGAACATCATGTGCTCGAGGAAGTGGGCGGAACCGGCCTGATCGTCATCCTCTTGTAGCGAGCCAACGTTGACCAGAAGTTTCAGCTCGACCCTCTCGCCAGGAGAATCGTTGAACCGGATGTAATAGGTCAGATCATTGTCGAGGGTTCCTATCCGCACGTCTGGATCGATGGGCAGTGCCTCCGCCAACGCCGGGTTCAGGGTTGCAACGGTGGTACCCGCCGATGTCGAAGAACCTGGGTTGGGAAGAGTGGTGGTGCTGGGTACGGTCGAGCCCGTGCACGCGGACAGAACCACTGCGAACAGGACGACTATCGATCCTCTCAGTTTGATCCTCGAATTACACTCCATGAGTGGAGTTTGACCATACGACAATCAACGCTCGAATCGATTGGACTCCTTGTGGTGTGTCGCTCGTTTAGTTGGTCCGCGATGTATTTGATTTGTCGAAAGGAGAGGTGATGAGCCTCGGAATTGGATTGTTTGGCGCCCAGTTACGACCCGGGGAGACCGACTGGTCTCGCGCCTATGAAGAGACTGTCAAGTTGGCAGTGGAGGCCGAGGGACTTGGCCTCAGTTCGGTCTGGACGACGGAGCACCACTTCGTGGACGACGGATACATGCCCTCTCTCGCGGTGGTCAGTGGAGCGATAGCTGCTGCCACCTCCAAGATCGAGATAGGCACAGGTGTGATCCTCGCTCCGTTACATCATCCTCTGCGTCTTGCCGAGGACGCAGCCACGGTGAGCCTGTTGAGCGGCGGCCGTTTCACCCTGGGTCTGGGACTCGGCTGGAGCGAGACAGAATTCGCCGGCCTCGGGGCGAATCCGAGAACCCGGGGCGCGGCCATGGAGGAGATCCTGTCCATCCTTCCCAAAGCGTGGTCTGGAGAGCCGTTTCGTCATCGGGGGAAGATCTACGACCTTCCGGAACTGGCGGTTCGTCCGGTTCCCTCGAAGCCCATTCAGGTATTGATTGGCGGAGGGGCCGAGGCGGCGATCCGCCGGGCTGCCCGTCTGGCCGATGGGATCTTCGCCAACGTCCCCAGAGGCCAGTTCATCCAGCAGTTGGATTGGATTCGTGATGAGTGCGACCGCGTGGGCCGCGACCCGTCCGAACTACGAATAGTCCACTATTCGGTGATGATCCCAGCGGACTCCGAGGCCGAAGCATTGGAGCGGTACACACAACACCTTTGGCAACTGATGTGGAAGTACTCGGACATGGAGGCGTCGGCCACCCGGCCGGGTCCGCCTCCCGCTGCCCCTGAATTCACAAAGGAGCATCGAGACCAGCTCTTCGGGCGAGCAACCCTCGCCGGATCATCAGACCAGATCGTCTCCTCGCTGCTCGATCTCCGCCAGGCTGCCGGTGTTCCGGTGGAGTTCGTGGCCCGCAGCCATTTCCCGACTCTCGAACACTCCCACCAATTGGAGCTCATGCAGATCCTTGCCGAAGAGGTGGCCATACACATCTGACCAGCTTCAAATCAACCACCCGTGAGAACTTCCAGGGTTCTTTACAGTTTCCTGTTGTTTCGCAGCCAAACTTGACTGGCATTCCCTTCATGCAGGACCGGAATATGAGGCAAATGATCATTCTCTCTGTGCTGGCGATCGTTCTCGCCGCGTGTGGCACGAGATCAGACGGTGAGGTTGCGACCCTCGAAGACACCGGAACCACCGTCCCGCAGTCATCCGCGGGCCAACAGGATGGTGACGCAGAAGAGGCGCTGCTGGCGTTTGCCCAATGCATGCGTGACAACGGTGTCCCCGAGTTCCCCGACCCCGAGCTAGACCAAAGCGGGAACCTCCGGATCTTCGGTGGTGGTGGTGGTGGGCCCGGTCAACTCGGCGCCGACCAGGGCACTCTCCAGGCAGCCTTCGAAGATTGCGGATCACTCATCGAGGGCCTCATTCAGGACAACTTCCGGAACCTCGACCAGAGTGAGTTCCAGGACAACTTCCTCGAGTTCGCCGAATGTATGAGAGATCAGGGCATCGACATGCCCGACCCTGACTTCTCCGGTGGCTTCGGCCCCGGCACCGGCGGTCGTGGTGGCCTGTTCGGTGACATCAACCCTCTGGACCCGGCCTTCCAGGAAGCCGCGGAGGAGTGCCAAGACATCTTCGAAGGCGGTCTTGGACAGCGTGGCGGAGGCTTGGGAGGAGGCAACGGTTGATTTCTGAGGATCCCCCGGCCGGGGACGACCTTGCAGTGGACTCAGATCTCTCAGAAGGGACCTTTCCATTGCCGATGCGACGTCGCAGGTGGTTGAGTTTGATCGGAGTCGGCCTGCTGATGACCGCGGGTACGGTCATTGCCGTATCGGCAGCCTGGCCGGACACCTCGTCGGAGCCCTTAGAAGCAACCTTCAACACTGCAGAAGTCGTCCGCACCGATCTTGCGGACGAGACCATCTATGACGCAACCCTTGGACGGCCGATCGCAAGAGAGCTCACCGCAGGCATAGCCGGCACGGTCACCTGGGTGCCGGAGGCCGGAACCGTTGTGACCTCGGGTGAGGCTCTCTTCGCCATCAACGAGGTGCCAGTCCTGTTGGTGAATGGAGTGATACCGACATATCGCGACTTCGGGCTTGGCGGGACCAACGTAACGATCCCGGCTGGTCGCTCCGGTGTCCTCACCTGGCTGGTGGATGCCGGGACGATTATCGAGAGTGGGGATTTGATAGCACGAGTCGATGAGATTCCGACCGTTGCCCTGGAGGGGGATCTTCCGATGTACAGAACCCTGGGTGAGGGTGTTGAAGGGGCTGACGTGCAGCAGTTGGAGCAAGCGCTCGTCGACCTCGGGTTCGATCCGGACCGAACGGTGACGATCGACGACGAATTCACATCGGCCACAGAATCGATGGTCGAAAGATGGCAAGAAGACCTCGGTGTCGAGGAGACAGGGCGCACTTCGGTCGGTGACATCATCTTCGCCCCACTGCCAGCTCAGGTGGTGACCCAGCAGTCCGTCGTTGGTGCGAGTATGAGCCCGGGTACACCGATTCTCACCGCCAGCGGAGGTGAGTTCCTGTCCGGAACAGACGTACTCCAACTCGAGCATGCGCTAACGGACCTTGGCTACGACCCTGGACTGGCCGATGGCGTGTATGACATCGATACAGCAATAGCTGTATCAGCGTGGACCGATGATGAGGGACACGGCCAGGACGGGCGACTTCCCGTAGGATCCATGGTGTTCAACGAGGGCGACCTGCGAATTGGGGAGGTCTTCGCCGACGTGGGCGCGGTCGTCGGGCCGACGAGTCCGGTGATCAGCGCTGCCGACGTCGAGACCATTGTGCGGCTCGACCTTCCCGCTGAGGACCAGGGCCTACTGAGCGCGGGGTCGAGCGTGGTGATCGTCATGCCTGACCGCTCGGAGACCGTTGGCACTGTTACCTTCGTCTCGAGCGTCGCTGCCGGAGGCGGCCCCGGCAACCCGGCTACCTTCGCTGTGGAAATAGCGCTCAACGATCCGTCTGTGGCAGAGGGCCTCGATGAGGCTCCGGTTGACGTCAGGGCGGTTTCGGAGGCTGTCGAAAACGTTCTCGCCGTTCCGGTCTCGGCTCTGCTCGCCCTTGCGGAAGGCGGTTACGCAGTTGAACTGGTCGACGACAGCGGAACGAGCCTTGTTTCCGTTGATCCGGGTTTCTTCGCCGATGGTTGGGTTGAGATCACCGGCAACATCCAGGTTGGCAATGTCGTGGTTGTCCCATGACTCAGGTTCTCTCCCTCGCTGACGTTGTCAAGGAGTACCTCTTGACGCCTCCGGTACGGGCCCTGGCCGGCGTCACCATGAGCGTGGAGTCGGGGGAATTGGTTGCTGTGGTGGGCCCTTCCGGTTCGGGCAAGTCAACGATGCTTCATGTGATGGGGACACTCGACCGGCCGACAAGAGGAGACGTCTCCGTTGTCGGTCATCGAGTCTCTCGGCTTTCCGATGCGGAGCTATCCGGACTGCGCTCACGACACATCGGGTTCGTGTTCCAGTCATTCCACCTTCTCGCTGGCTACTCGGCCCTCGACAACGTCGCCGACGGCCTCCTCTACACAGGAATGGCGCTTGACGAGCGCAAGGAGCTTGCCAAAAGCGCTTTAGAGACCGTGGGGTTGGGGCATAGACTTGGCCATGTCACGACTCAGCTCTCGGGTGGCGAGAGTCAACGGGTGGCCATCGCTCGCGCCATCCTGGGTGGGCCTTCGATCATCCTCGCCGACGAACCCACCGGCAACCTCGACTCCAAGACATCCGCCGGGATCGTCGAGCTCCTTCACGACCTCAACCGTCAGGGGTCGACCATCGTTGTGGTCACCCACGACCTGGACGTCGCTTCTGCGATGCCCCGGGAGATCCACCTCCGGGATGGGCTCATCGAGTCCGACGAGTCGAAGAGCCTTGTCTGATGGGAAATGGAGAGCTACGGAGCGAGCTCCACCCCTCTGATCTGGCTCGGACCGCCACCATCGGTGCCCGGACCCGACCACTGAGAGCAGCCCTCTCTGCCCTGGGGATCATGATCGGCATCGGAGCCATGGTTGCGGTCTTGGGGCTCAGCGAGTCTTCCAAGTCGGAGTTGCTTGCCCAATTGGAGCGTCTCGGCACCAATCTGCTCACCGTTGAGGCCGGAGCCGGCATTGGACGAGGAGATGCCGTGCTACCCGACGAATCAATCGCCATGGTTGGTCGCATCGGCCCTGTGGAATCAACGGCCTATGTGGTCAATGTCGAAGCCAACGCCTACCGCACCGACTTGATACCGGAGGCGCAAACCGGCGGCATCGCGGTGTTGGCCACCGAGCCCAATTTGCTCGAGGCGGTCAATGGAACTGTCGCTGTTGGCGTGTTTCTCAACGATGCCTCAGGGGAATTGCCCGCGGTGGTACTTGGCTCGGTTACCGCCAGGCGTCTCGGTATCGAGTCGCTCGTGGCCTCCCCGATGATCTGGCTCGGTGAGGAATGGTTTGTCGTGGTTGGCATTCTCGATTCGCTAGCCCTTCATCCCAACCTCGATCGATCTGCTCTCATCGGAGTGGAGATGGCCAAGTCACTACTCGGCAGTGAGGATCCTCCCACGACGATCTACGTGCGCACCCAGCCGGAGGACGTCATAGCCGTAGCCAATGTCCTCCCACCAACGGTGAACCCCGAATTCCCCGATCAGGTGAATGTGACGAGACCGACCGACGCTCTCGAAGCTCAAGAAGCCGCCGACGACACTCTCACTGCCCTATTCCTCGGTCTTGGCGCTGTTGCACTGCTCGTGGGAGGCGTGGGCATAGCCAATGTCATGGTCATCAGCGTTCTGGAGCGACGCTCCGAGATCGGGCTTCGTAGGGCGCTTGGAGCGACCCGCCGGCACATCACCTACCAGTTTCTTGGCGAGTCGATTCTTCTCGCCGGAACCGGTGGCTTGGCCGGAGTACTGCTTGGAGCAGGGGTCACTGCTGCCTGGGCCTCCTACCAGGGCTGGGACACTCTGGTGCCAATCGTCGCTGTTGTAGGCGGGCTGGTCGCGGCCCTTGCCATTGGCGCCATCGCCGGCCTCTACCCGGCGCTACGTGCCGCGAAGTTGAGTCCTACCGAAGCACTTCGAACGTGACCGGTCAGGTGACTCCGCCGTAGGCAATGCCGGTGAGGACGGCCATCTCGCGATCCAAGGTTGTCAGATCGTCGATGCAGAGGCGGGGATGGTGGGCATCGAGATGTGGGTCCCGAAACAAGACCGGCCGCACCTGTTCCACCGCCACGTCCGCCCAAGATGATGTAATCGACACCGATTCGGAGGGCGCCATCGATGTCGTCCTCGATGTGCTGCGCCGACATCTTGACGCCGACCCACCAAGCTCGCACATCCTGTTGCAGCCCAACCGTCGGGCCCGGCCGGTGGACTGATTGTTGGATTGCACCTGGATTGGGCGTCTTGACGGCTGACGACGGCGTATATTCGGGCTGGTAACGACCGAAAGGAAATAGATGTCGTTTTGGGACAGTCTTGTAGACCGTCTGCAAGCTTTTGGAGAGACGGTGATCGAATGGGCCATCCTGTTGGCAATCGCCCTGGTTGTACTGGTGGTCGGCCGTTGGATCA
>CAXMMT010000032.1:0-40707 GCA_964194555.1 uncultured Boseongicola sp.
GCATCATTCATGCCAGCCGTTGGGGTTGGATGGCGTTTTGGCAAAGATCACTGGGGCCACGGATACGTCACCGAGGCAGCAAGGGCGGTGCTCGGATTTGGATTCGAGCAAGCGGGCCTCGACGAGATCGTCTCCTTCACCGCTTCTGCCAACGTTCGGTCGACCAGGGTGATGGACCGGATCGGGATGACCCACGATGCAAGCGACGACTTCGATCACCCCTCGCTAGAGAGCGACTCGCCGTTGCGACGACATGTTCTCTACCGGACGGCCGCCACAGACTGGGCCCAGCTGAACCGTCGCTAAACGGTTCTCGCTGTCTACTCTGCCGACGCCTCGACCATTCGGAGAAGTGTGACTTACCAGGGACAACCCGCGAGCTCAACGAACAATGTGCTCAAGGTTTTGGTGGCGGTCACCATCATCTGGGTTGCCTATTGGGCTGGAACCGGTGGTCTTGACGAGATCGCCACGTCGCAACCGGCGTCCCCGACAACAACCACCGTATCCGAATAATCATCGGCATCTACTCCAGAGGCACTTCTAGCCTCCGGCCGAGATGAGCTATCGAGTCTCCCAAGTTGATCCACGCACCGCGTCGGAGCACCTACTTCATGAGATGTGGGAGTACCACAAAGCTGTGCGCTCAGAGGACCTGCCCGACGATCCTCAGTATCCGCTGAAACGTCAGATTCTGGACTGGCAGGCCATCAAGGAGGACGAATCAGTAGATCGTTGGGTGCTGCGTGACGATAGCGATTCCATCGTTGCGGTCGGGGTCGCCGTAAGACACCTCGGGCAGAATCTCGACAACGGCTTCGCTCGGGTACATGTCAGGGAGGACATGCGCAAGCAAGGTCTTGGCACGATTCTCGCCGAGCCGATCCTTCAGATGCTCCACGATGATGGACGGAAACGACTTGCCACAGGTGCTGCGGAAGGGACGGTTGGTGAGATCTGGGCGGAGAAACTTGGTATGAAGATGGTGCTCCAGGAGAAGCGATCACGTCTCGATGTGGCGGACATCGATCGAGATCAGATGACGTCTTGGATCGACAAGGCGTCGGAACGTGCCGCCGACTACGACCTTCACTTCTATCGGGCACCGTTTCCCGAAGAAGTCTTAGGCAGGTATTGCGAGCTCCAATTTCAGATGAATACCGCTCCGCTCGACGACTACAAGGAAGACGATCTGGTGGTCACACCCGAGATATGGCGTGACTGGGAGGCCAAGGCAGATGCCGCACTGACCGACATCAACACCTTTATTGCGGTCCACAGGCCGACTGGCGACTTGGTCGGATCAACTTCGATTGAGACGGATCGTCTCTGGCCTGAGCAGGCTTGGCAGTGGGAAACCGTGGTTCACCCTGATCATCGCAACCAAGGACTGGGTCGGTGGCTGAAAGCCTCGATGATTGGGAAACTGGCAACGATGGACACGCCCATCGAGCGTATTGACACCTTCAACGCCGGCTCCAATGCTCCAATGCTTGGCATCAACCTTGCAATGGGGTTCCAACCGATCCTGGTCACAAACACCTGGCAGGGCGAGCTGGCGCAGGCCTTAGACCATCTTTCAAACCGATGACGGTGCGGATTGAAGCCGTTGACGTGCACGAGGCGTCAGAAGACGTCCTGAGAGGCATGCATTTGGCGGATGTCGACAGGGAGGCCGATTTCTATCCCGACGATCCCGCTCCGACCTTGAAGTACCACACAACAGCGTGGCTTGCACCCGGCGGAATCCATCGAAATGAGCAACATTGGGCTGCCTTCGACGGCGATGATGTCGTTGGGGCCGCCCGCGCCATCACATGGGTCGATCATGAGGACAGCGGACTGGTGGTGGTGGCCGTTCTCAGGGCTCACCGGCGACAAGGCATTGGGAGTCGGCTGCTCGACCGTTGTTTGAGCGGGCTCGAGGCCCAGGGCCGCTCGAAAGCCATAATCGACGCACCCGTCGGGGCACCCACCGAATCTGCTCTTGAACATCTCGGCATGAAGAAGGCTCTCGGGGAACGGATCAGCCGGCTGACCGTGGCCGACGTCGACTGGGCTCTGATGGATCATTGGATTGCGACAGCCAAGGTGCGCGCCTCCGAATATGACCTCCTGTTCTTTCACTCACCCATTCCGGAGGAGCACATTGACAGCTGGTCGCGGATCAATGACGTAATGAATTCGGCACCCCATGAGGACCTTGGCCTCGAAGATGCACTGATGACGCCGGCTAAATGGCGGAGCATGGAAGCGAACCACGCGGCGCGTGGCTCAGACCTGCGAGCGGCTGTGGCCGTGCATCGTCCAACTGGAGAGTTTGCGGGTTTGACCGTCCTCGTGAATCAGCAGCACATGCAATGGCTAGGGATCCAAGACGACACCGGTGTAGACCCAGCGCATCGCGATAAAGGTTTGGGACGTTTGTTGAAGGCCTCGATGCTCAAGCGCTTCGTTTCGGAATTCTCTGATGTCGAGAAGATCGAAACTGGCAACGCCGGATCGAATGAGCCGATGCTCAACATCAACATCCAGATGGGCTTCGAGCCGGTCTTGCTTATCAACGCCTGGCAGGGCGAGATCGCCAAGGCACGTGCCGCGCTATCCGTTTGAGGATTGCACCAATCCCAATCGCTATCGAGCGTATCTACCCATCAGGACCACTTCGGCGATGATCTTCCCCTCCATGGCCGTTCTCACCCCTGCCGAGTCGATCTCAGGTGGCAGATCGAGACGACCACTGAGCGCGTAGACAGAGAAGAAGTACCGATGTTCCTGCCCTTCGGGTGGACAGGGGCCGCCATACCCGGGCAGGTTCCAGCTGTTGAGACCTGGGGTGCCTATCTGGCCGATGGCAGCAGCGGGGATCGAATAGTCGCCGCTAGCTGCATCGATGTCGTATTCCACCCAATGGTCCCAGGTGCCGACTGGTGCATCGGGATCGTCCACGATGACGGTCAATGTGACGGTTCCCTCAGGGAGTCCAACGATCTCGAGCGGTGGGTTGACGTCCGGGCCGTCACAGGTGAACCGCGCCGGAATCGATCGCCCTTCGTCGAACGATGGCGAGATCATTGTCAAGGGTGGCAAGGTGTCGACGGTGGTGGTTGACGCAGGTGCAGCCGTTGTAGTGGTGGTGGAGGTTTCCGCCGTCTCTTCGGGCGAACACGCGCCGAGAAGCAAACCGAGTGCTCCGACGATCAGAAAGCTTCTGCCCATCAATGGAAATTTAGGCGACCTGTCGATTTGTGCTTCGCACGCTCGACAGAGGAGTAGAAAGGGCAAAGTGTCGGCAGCCCTGGCGATCACAATCGGCCGACTCAAGGAGAAGAACATGTCAGCTAATCCAATAGTTCACTGGGAACTCATGGGCGCCGACGGCGAAAGCCAAAAGGCCTTCTACGGAAGCATTTTCGACTGGGAGTTTGACTTACCCGAGGGCTTCGACAACTACTACCTCACTTCGGCTGAGGCCACCGGTGTCGGCGGTGCGGTAGGACAAGGGAATGAGCATATGCCCAGCTACGCGGCCATCTATGTCCAGGTCGATGACATCGAGATCAGTCTCGGTGATGTCGAGTCGAACGGAGGGTCGACGGTAGTTCCGCGGACCGAGATACCCGGGACGGTGACCTTCGCATTATTCAACGATCCCGCAGGAAATCTGGTGGGGCTCGTTGAAGCGGCTACCCCGGCCGCAGCCGAGTAACAGACACCTACCAAACAGCTGAGCCTCGGGCAGCAAGTCCGGGGCTCAGTTATCTTCTAGGGCATGCTCCATTATGCCGAGACTGCCAGCGATGCCATTGACCCACTCGACCTTTACATGAGCGATGAGCGGCAGTCGAAGGACCGGCCCTGGGTGATGCTCAACATGATCTCGTCACTCGATGGTGGGACCGTGGTGTCAGGCAAATCGTCCGAGCTTGGGGATGATGACGACTTCGATGTGCTCAAGGCGATCAGGGCAGTCGCAGACGTAATCCTTGTGGGCGCAGCGACAGTGACAGCTGAGGATTACCGGCCGGTGACCCTTGACGCCGAGCGACGCGAGCGCCGCGTCGCATCAGGAATGGTTGAGACACCAACTCTCGCCATTGTGTCCGGGCGACTCAGCGTTGACCCTGAGGCAAGAGTGTTCGGCGACCCCGATCACAAGCCACTGCTGATAACAAGCACTTTTGCAGATCCTTCCAAACTGGTTCTCATCGGTGACTCCGCCGACGTCGCGGTGCTTCCTGATCTCAATCCGGTCACGATCCTTGCCCATCTCGGCGCCGCCAGAGTGGTGCTGATCGAGGGAGGCCCCACACTCAACGGGCAGTTCGCCGCGGCCGGTTTGATCGACGAAGTCAATCTGACAACGTCACCAACGCTCCTGTCCGGCGACTCGGCTCGAATCACTCGAGGTCCCGAGGTCATCCCGCCCCAAGCGATGGGCATCGATCGGGTCTTGTTAGGTGAACGCTCCCTGTTTGTGAGATATTTGCGCGCTACATGAGACAGCAAAGGACGATTTCCCATGGGTAAGCACTCTGATCTCTACGAGCGGCACAAGGCAGTTCTGCCCGGATGGTCACCGCTCTACTACAAGCAGCCAATTTCGATCGTCGACGGCGATGGCAGACATGTGATCGACGCCGAGGGCAACCGCTACCTCGATTTTTTCGGTGGGATCCTGGTGACGATGAGTGGCTACAACATCCCCGAGGTTGTGGAGGCGATCAAGGCCCAGGCCGATCGGATGCTCCACACATCAACGCTCTACCTCATCGAGTCCCAGATCGAGCTTGCCGAGAAGGTTGCAGAGTTGTCCGGCGTTCCGGATGCAAAGGTCTTCTTCACTAACTCGGGGACCGAGGCCAACGACGCTGCACTCGCCCTGGCGACAACCTATCGCAGCTCAAACCAGGTCCTGGCGGTGAGGGGCAGCTATCACGGAAAATCGCATTCCGCCACAGCCATCACCGGTCAAAAAGCATGGTCAGGTTCCAGCTTCTCGCCGTTCCAGGTGACGTATGTGCAAAGCGGTTACAAGTTTCGGAGCCCTTTCGGTCATTTGCCCGACAAAGAGTTCATCGAGGCTTGTGTTGACGATCTCAGGGATCTGCTCAACGTTGCCACTGCCGGTGATGTCGCGGCGATGATCGTTGAGCCAATTCAAGGTGTCGGCGGGTTCGTGACTCCACCGGACGGGTTCTTCGGCGCCATGAAGGAAGTGCTCGACGAACATGGGATCTTGTTGATATCCGATGAGGTACAAACCGGTTGGGGCCGCACCGGGGAGAACTTCTGGGGTTACCAAGCCCACGGAATCACCCCAGATTTGCTCACCTTCGCCAAGGGGATCGGCAACGGCCTCTCCATCGGGGGAGTGGTGACAACCGCCGAGATCATGGAGGCGTACCCGGCAATGGGCATTTCCACGTTCGGTGGCAACCCTCTCGCCACCGCCGGAGCCCTCGCCAACATCGATTACGTCTTGGACAACGACCTTCAAACCAACTCCTTGAAGGTCGGCAACCGTCTCATGCAGAATCTGGTCCCTCTAGCTGGGGAGCTGGAGGTGATCGGTGAGGTTCGAGGCAAGGGTCTGATGATCGGTATCGAACTGGTTGGCCCCGACGGCGAGCCGGCACCGGACAAAGCTGCTGCCGCTCTCGAGGCCACCCGGGAGCAGGGCCTTCTCATCGGGAAAGGTGGTCTTCACGGCAATGGACTTCGCGTTGCGCCGCCACTTTCCATCACCGAGGACGAAGCAGACGAGGGGTATGAGATTCTGGAACGGGTGTTGAGGAGTCTGTGATCAGCCCTTCATGACTGGAACACGCTGACTAGCTTGTTGCCAGATCTAGGAGGGATATTTGGGCTGTTTGTTTCTAATTTTGATCGGGGTCAGCCCCCGACTCGGCGTTGTCGCACTGTGGCTGTTCACCGACTGGGTGGAGAGGGCCTTCAACGGTGGGTGGATCCTGCCGCTGGCGGGTCTGATCCTTCTGCCATGGACCACATCGCTGTATGTCGTCGGTTTTGTCATTGGTGATGCAGCGGCACCGTGGGGGATCCTTGGGGCCATCATCGGCCTGTTCATGGATGTCGCCCTTCACGCCGGATCGGCGACCATGGGCAAGAAGCGCGGATTGGCGACTTAGAGCAGACCAGACAAATCGATTTCGCAGGAGGGGTGGCGTAGCTTCGCCAGCCCTCTTGCCTCTATCTGACGGACGCGCTCTCTTGTCGAGTTGACCACCTTTCCGACGTCAGAGAGGGTCCACGGCTCAGTCCCGTCGAGTCCAAAACGCAGCCAGAGCACTTGTTGCTCGTCGTGATCGAGACGGCCTAGGGCGATGACCAGCCGGTCCCGACGCCAGGCCGATGCCGCCCGGTCCTCAGGGTCGGCGGCGTCTTGATCTTCCACAAAGTCTTGGAGTGAGGCGTCCCCATCCTCGCCGACGGGTCTATTGAGAGAGACTGTCTCCGCCGGTGCTTCGAGAGCGGCCAACACCCGCTCGGTGTCCAGACCTGAAACCTCCGAGATTTCCTCGAGAGTTGGAGCTCGATGGAGTTGATCGTGAAGACTCTGTCTGGTGTCTTGGACGGTTCGGACCACGTCGACCATGTGAACAGGAAGACGGATGGTTCGGCCGTTGTTGCCCAGCCCTCTGGTGATCGCCTGTCGGATCCACCATGTTGCGTATGTGGAAAACTTGAAACCCTTGCGCCAGTCGAACTTCTCGACCGCACGGATCAGACCCAGATTCCCTTCTTGGATCAGGTCGAGAAGATCGAGACCGCGTCCGCTGTAACGCTTGGCGATGGAAATGACCAGCCGGAGGTTGGACCGGATAAACATCATCTTGGCTTCATCGCCCTCGGCGATGGCGCGCATCAGCTTGGCTCGATCTGAACGTTGAAACTCGCCAGATTCGACCACAGCATTGGCCTTCTTGCCACGCTCCATGGAACGAGCGAGATGGACTTCGTCCTCAGCGGTCAGGAGACCGTGTGCGGAAACCTCGTCGAGGTACAGCCCGACTGTGTCGGATGGGCTGGCGCCTCTTTCTGGTCTCGCATCACTGGTCCTGATCGCATTCCCCATACCGGCCTCCTAACACCGCTGTGGAAAACTACATCTCCTGGATGAATCTGGCAACCGGCAAAGACCACCACCGCTAGCGACACACCCACTAGGGGATCCCGATCGGTATCCTCAGGGACTCGTGACGCGCCGAACCCAGTTCCGAATGCTGGTGGCGCTAACCATCGTTTGGGCGGTTTGGGCCGGATGGTCCTTGCTTGGGCGGGCCACTCCCTATGAGCTCCGGGTCCTCGATGACCTCGGCGTTCCGGTCGCTTCAGCCATCGTCGACATTGACGGGGGCCAAGTGGGCACCGCTGGCGACGACGGTCGGGTGCCGTTGGAGTGGAATCGCTCCGCGACTGTCCTCGAGGTCAGCGCACCAGGTCATGTTCCTCTGATGCTCACTGTTGCCGAGCCACCAGAAGGGACTCTCAACGTCGTGCTCAAAGCAAGGGTGCTGCGGGGTCGCGTGGTTGATGACGAAGGCGTCGGCCTGGTCGATGCTGTGATTACTACAGACGCCGCATTCGCAAGCTCAGACAGTGAAGGTCACTTCACTATACGTGGTGCGGAACCAGGGAAAGTGGCCGTTGATCGTCCTGCGTGGATATCAACGACGTTCTCATGGGACGGCGGTGGAGGGGAAGCCCTAGTCGAACTCCAGCAATTCTCAGCCCGTGCCGTCCATATCACCGGGCCGGCGGCCGGCGGTGAGTTGACTCGCTTCATACAGATGGCCAAAGACACCGAACTGAACGCATTGATGATCGATCTCAAAGACGAGAAGGGTCGGGTCTATTACGACACACAGAATCCGACGGCGTTGCAGATTGGAGCCGATTTTGGCTCCTACAACCTCAAAGACACGGTGGCCCGCGCCCACGCAGAGGGGTTATATGTCATCGGTCGGTTGGTTGTTTTCAACGACCCGATCGCCGCTAGCGCCAAACCTTCCATGGCAGTGTGGGATTCATCGACCAACACGGCGTTCGAATCGAGGGGCCAATTCTTCCTGGACCCAACTGACCCTGAGGCCCGTCAGTACGGACTCGACCTGGCTGTTGAGGTCTGTGCCTCTGGAATCGACGAAATCCAATTCGACTATGTCCGTTTCCCTGATGCCCTCACCTCCGACGCGGTGCTCGACCAAGGCACCAGCGACGAAGTGCGGGTTCCGACAATCAACGGTTTCCTCACCCAAGCCGTGGACCAGCTACATCCGATGGGTTGCGCAGTGGCCGCAGATATCTTCGGATTTCTCACAACGGCTGGTGACGACGGGTACATCGGCCAGCAATGGGAAGAGGTGGCGATGATCGTCGACGTCGTCTCGCCGATGGTTTACCCGAGTCACTACTCCACCGGATGGTATGAGTTCGAGAATCCGAATGAACATCCCGGCCCGATGGTGCGAAACGCGCTTTCGGACGGTATCAAGCGGCTGCCCCGCAACGTCGTGGTAAGACCCTGGCTTCAAGATTTTGGGTACAACCCAAGCCAGGTTCGAGCGCAAATCGACTCGGCAGAGGAGTTCGGGCTCGGCTGGATGCTGTGGAACTCCGCTTCAGAAGTGACCACGTCTGCTTTGATCTCGGCGAACAATTAGGACTATCCCGATAGTGGAAATACGATCTGGCGGTCCCCTTCGGAGTTCCAATTGACCGCGTTTGATCTTGAAACCCATTCCGCGCTGACCGTCGACGTCCCCTCGTGGCGGCGGTCGCAGATGAACTCAGCGTTCGAGGTCTTCAACTCGCTCGACGAGCCAACCGGTGTTGAAGAGGATTGGAGATACGTCGAATACGACCTCCCCTTCTCTGAGCTTTTCCCGGTGACCAAGCCTGGAGCGTCCCTCGATCCAGGCCCATTCCTGGCTGGTGTCGACGACACCTCCGGTCATGTCCTTGTGGTTGATGGTCAGGTGGTCGACGCGACGTCAGCGGATTTGGCGATTCATCGTCTGAGTGACATCGAGGAACGAGAGTTCTCGAAGGTTGCCCCCGATCACAACAAGCTCGCAGCCGCCCACGCCGCCTTCGCCAACGATGGCGTGTTCATCGATGTTGCCCCAGGTCAGGTGGTGGCGAAGCCCTTGGTTATCGAGATTCAAGGCGTGACGCCGGACTCTGCATCCTTCCCACATGTGGCCGTCAATGTTGGGGAGAATGCCGAGGCCCAGATTCTTGTGGTCTATCGATCGGCCGATGACATCCGGTTGCTCATGGTCCCCAACATCGATCTCGATGTCGATCATGGGGGCCGGCTCCGTTTTGTCTCAGTCCAGGGTGTCGATCACGCGGCCTCAAATGTCGTACACCAGCGACTGAGGTTGGGGCGTGACGCGACAGGTCGGATCGGCGAGGTCGGCTTGGGCGGTGACTTTGCCCGGCTCGATTTGGCTGTCGACCTGGAGGGTGATGGGGCGTCGTCAGAGATTGTCGGTCTCTATTTCGGTGAAGGTTCTCAAACTCTCGATTACCGGATAGTGATCAATCACAGCGGGAAGAGCACTTCATCGGACGTCTTTCTCAAGGGCGCCGTCGAGGATGAGTCTCAGAGCGTGTTCACCGGTCTTCTCCGCATCGAGAAGAACGCAATTCGGACCTCGACCTTCGAGACCAATCGCAATCTGGTTCTCTCCGAGGACGCCAAAGCCAATTCGGTGCCCAACCTCGAGATTCTCTGCGATGACGTTGTATGCGGTCATGCCTCCTCGGTTGGCCCGTTGGAGAGAGACCATCTCTACTACCTGAAGAGTCGCGGGTTGAACGACGAGCGAGCGGAGCGGTTATTGATAAAGGGCTTCTTTCAGGACGTCGTTGATCGGCTTCCCATTGGCGGGATCGCCGGTCCGGTTTCCGAAGAGGTCTTCAGTCGGTTTGTCCAGGCCCAGGAGCAGGGGCGAGTGGCGTGAAGGTGGAGATAACAGCTCTCGACCAATTGCCGAGAGACCGTGGTGTCAGGGTGAAGGTTGGGGACAATCGGATTGCCATGTTCCGAATCGACAACGATGTCTACGCCATCGGTGATGTGTGCAGCCACGCCGAGGCGTCCCTTGCCGAGGGCGAAGTCTGGGACCGTTCCGTTGAGTGTCCGCGCCACGGATCTGAATTCGATCTCGAGACCGGTGTGCCCTCATCACTCCCAGCCACAGCACCGGTTCCCACCTACGAAGTGTCTGTGGAAGACGGAAAAGTCTTCCTGATGCTGGAGGACGAATGAGCACCGCACTGAAAGTGACCAACCTCTCTGCCGGCATCGACGGCAAGCAGATTCTCGATGGGTTGTCTTTGGAGGTCCCGTTTGGGGAGATCCACGCGATCATGGGTCCCAACGGGTCGGGGAAATCAACGCTTTGTCATGTGCTCACAGGGAAGGCGGGCTACACCGTAAAGGGTGAGGCAACGCTGAATGGCGACGACCTCTTGTCTCTTGATGTCGACGAGCGTTCCCGGCTAGGCCTGCTCCTGAGTTTCCAATACCCGACTGAGGTCCCGGGAGTGAGGCTCCGTGAGTTCATGATGGAAGCCGCCGAGGAGCATGGCATCGACGAGAGTGTTGCCGCATCGCGGGTCGAAGAGCAGGGCAAGCGATTTGGGATGGAGCGCTTCCTCGATAGATCGCTCAATGATGATCTTTCGGGTGGTGAGAAGAAGCGATCAGAGATCTTTCAGATGGCAGTTCTCGTGCCCAAGGTCGCATTGTTGGATGAGATCGATTCGGGGCTCGACGTCGACGCCGTGAAGCAAGTCGCCGAGGCTGTCGAGGAGATGCGTTCTCCCGATCTCGGCGTCGTGATGATCACCCATTACAGCCGAATCCTTCGCTATCTGTCGCCTGACAAGATCCACGTGATGATCGACGGGAAAATTGTCGACAGCGGTGGAGCCGAGCTGGCGGAAGAGCTGGACTCTGGCGGTTACGACGCGGTGCGGGAGCGTCTCGGCATCGAGAAGACCCGGGAAACAGGACCCCAACAGAGGCCCGCCGATTTCTTCACCGATACACCGTTCTAGTGGCGACTCGGGCTGTCGCTGAGAAGTGGCTTGCTCAACTAACACATCTGCCCACAGCCTCCGGTATGGAGGATGCTGTCGTCGCCTGGGTGCAACGCTGGGTCTCACGTCGCGACGACTTGAGGATTGCCTTCGACAGCGGCGGCAACGTCTTGATCACCCAGAAAGGCCGCAAGAAATACCTGCCGATTTTGGCAGTGGCACACATGGACCATCCGGCATTTGTGATAACCGGAGTTGCCGAAGGTATGGCGTCGTACCAGTTCCGTGGCGGTGTCAACAGGGAGTACTTCGAGGACGCACGAGTTGAGGTGGTGTCACGCTCACAGGGTGGCGGCGGGCGCGTCGGCCTCCATGAGGCAGCAAGCGACACCGGAGTGATCCACGTACGTGGAGACGTCAGGGTCGGCGACATCGCGATGTGGAAGATGAAAAAACCGCGGGCAAGGAAAGATATCTTCGCCGCTCCTGCGTGTGACGACCTCGCTGGCTGTGCTGCGGCGTTGGCCGCCCTTGACCGGATGCGGGGAGAGCCGGGATACCGGCATTTTGGGGTGATGCTGACACGTGCCGAGGAAGTGGGTCTGATCGGGGCGCTTCATGCCGCAAAATATCAGACGATTCCCTCAGATACACGGATCTTGTCGATTGAGACCTCCCGGGCCCTGCCGACGGCGCCTATTGGTGGAGGCCCGGTGATCAGAACCGGTGATCGAAGCACCGTATTTGACCGTGAGATGACCAATCGGATCAGTCGTGTCGCTGAGACTGCGGGGGTTCGTCACCAAAGAAAACTGATGGACGGGGGTGGTTGTGAGGCAACGGCGTTTGGTTCATTTGGCTACCAGACGGCTGCGCTTTGTGTACCGCTGGGCTATCACCACAACCGGGGAAACCTCGACGAGTTTGAGAAGGGTCTTGCCGAGCCGGTTCCCATGTACGAAGAGATCTCTCTTGGTGACTTCCACGGACTGATCGACCTGCTGGTGATTGCGACAACGGCTGTTGATACCGAAGATCCGATCCGTGAATCTCTGAACCGTTTGTACGAGTCGAACTCGCACTACCTCGGTTAGCGGTACCGTCCAGGTATGGAATACCGCATCGAGAAAGACTCGATGGGTGAGGTTCAGGTTCCTGCCGATGCTCTATACGGAGCTTCGACGCAGCGTGCAGTCGATAACTTCCCCATCTCGAGTCATCGTTTCAGCCGCCGTTTCATTTGGGCGCTCGGTCTTCAGAAGGGGTCTGCGGCCACCGTCGCCGCCGACATGGGGTTCAGAGACGAAGGACTGGCAGCCGTTGTCCGTCAAGGCGCTGATGAGGTCATGGATGGTTCGTTGGATGACCAGTTCGTTCTCGACATCTTCCAAACAGGTTCAGGGACATCGACAAACACCAACGCCAACGAGGTCATCGCGGCCCGGGCCAACCAGATCCTCGGTGAGGACAAGGTGCATCCCAACGACGATGTGAATTTCGGCCAGTCGTCGAATGATGTGATCCCAACCGCCATCCACGTCGCTGCGGTGGCTGCAATAAGAGACGAATTGGTGCCAGCTCTTGACCGACTCGCCAATGCCTTGAATGACAAAGCTGTTGACTTCTCAGATGTCGTGAAGTCGGGCCGCACCCATCTGATGGATGCCACCCCGGTCACACTCGGTCAGGAATTTTGGGGATACGAGGCGCAAGTTCGCAAAGGGGGTGGGCGATTAGAGAAAGTACTCCCCGAACTGGAGGAACTGGCTTTGGGGGGCACTGCCGTGGGGACGGGCATCAATGCTCCCGATGGGTTTGCTGCCACGGTGATCTCCCTCATGGCGGAACGCACCGGCTTCCCCTACCGAGAGGCCGATGACCACTTCGAAGCTCAGGGATCCAAGGATGCGGTGGTGATGACATCTGGGGTTTTGCGGACCATCGCCGTTTCACTTTTCAAGATAGCCAACGACATACGTTTTCTTGGATCAGGGCCGACGTCAGGAATTTCGGAGATCAAGATCCCGTCGCTGCAACCGGGCTCCTCGATCATGCCCGGAAAGGTCAACCCGGTGATGTCGGAGATGATGATGCAGGTGGCGGCCCAGGTAATCGGAAACGATGTCGCGATTGCCTGGAGTGGTGCCAATGGCAACTTCGAACTGAATGTGATGATGCCAGTGATGGCTCACAATCTTCTTGAGTCAATCTCTCTGCTGACCAATGCCTGTGAGACGTTCAGTGAGCGTTGTATCGAAGGTATTGAGGCGAACATCGCCCGGGCTCAGGAGTTGGTGGAGAAGAACGCCATCATCGTGACGGCCCTCAACCCTCATATCGGTTATGACAACGGTGCCAAAATCGCCAAGGAGGCTGTTGCCACGGGTCGCTCGGTGAGAGAGCTTGTCCTCGAAGCGGGTCTGATGACCGAATCCGAGTTGGACGAGGCACTGGACATCAAGAAGATGACCGAAGGCGGTCTCCGCTAGGACGCTAGGAGGCGAGGGCCTCCAGGAGGGTGTTCCAGCCCAGACTGGCGCACTTGATCCGCACCGGATACTGGCGGACTCCTTGAAGGGCCTCGATGTCACCGAGCACAGAACCTGGTCGTTCCGGGTCGAATCCGGGGTCATCGTCCGAATCATCAAGGGACATCATCTGTCGAAACTTGTGGACCAGCTCTCCGATCTCCTCACGGTTCTTTCCTTTGATGGCGTCGGTCATCATCGATGCCGACGACTGGCTGATCGAACACCCCTGGCTGGTTACCGCAACTTCAGCCACCTTGTCACCGTCGAACTTGAGCTCAATGCTGATCTCGTCGCCGCAAAGCGGGTTGACTCCCTCGGCTTTCGCATCGGGGTTGTCGAGATGCCCCTTGTTTCTCGGGTTGCGGTAGTGGTCGAGGATGACCTCGCGGTAGAGCTCCTCGAGTGCCATTAGTTGAGTCCTCTTCGGTTGACATCTGATAGACACCTGGAATGAGTGTCTCGGTGTCCAGTTCTATTCGGATTGTCGGCCATAGGGCGGCATCTGCTCCTTCTGGTGCGTAGACCGGAGGTTCGTCGGCTTCTGTCAGAACTACGCGAACGTTAAACAAGTCTGCGAGCTTCCCAAGTTCCTCGACTGCGTAGTTGGGGAGATGGTCTGTCGGAGTTCCCCTCCGTCCCGTAGCCTCTAGCGGGACGAATGGCGGCTGCGAGGTCATCGAACCATTCGACACAACTAGCTAGCTGCTATCGCTCCTGCCTACGCCGCGTAAAATGTTCAGATGGCCGAAGACTTGAGTCCGGGGCAAAGACGAATCCAGATTGTTCTCAGTTCGATCTTCACAGTGGCGGTTTCAGGGTTCTCTCTTTTCATGATCGGGCTAGCCGTCGTTGCATGGCGCGACGGGCAACTCAAACCCATCGAGGCCCTCGGTCTCATCGCTCTCAACGTTGCGCTCGGCTACTTCCTCGGGGTGCGTCCACTGTGGAATCAGTTCGCTTCGCCACCTAAATAGTCTTTGGGTATGGCCATTGGAACGACCATGCAGGATCGGCCCTGGGCTATCGGTGCAGCCATCGCCGGGTTCGCGATGCTTGCCGGCTACCTGACGTTGATCTCCGCCGAAGGTGGCCACCACTTTTTCTGGGACATCGCCCCATGGGCACTACTCATGGCGACACCAGCATCTCTCGCTCTGGTCTCCTCCCAAATCGACGACGTCCGATCCGCTCGCAAACTGCTTGCCGTCTCAGCTTTCCTATTTCTCGGAATCGGAGCCGTGAGCATCTTTTCCATCGGTATGGGTTTCATCGCCGTCGCTGGTATTGCGGCGATAGGGACCACAAAGCTCACCGCATCTTGAGCTTGAGGAAATGAGGTTGACGGTCACGAGGCGTATCAGAAGTCTTTCAAGAAGAAGGACTAGAAGACACCGTCACCTATGCGGCGACGGTGTCCCGGTTGACGTAGAGGTCAATGGTTAGGGTGCGTCAGGAGACCCCGAACAGTTCGCGGGCGCGACGGAGTCCCGAAACCAGGGCGTCGATGTCTGACTCTTCGTTGTAGACGTAGAAGCTGGCTCGTGCGGTTGCCGTGACACCGAGACACCGCATCAGAGGCTTGGCGCAGTGATGGCCCGCCCTCACTGCAACGTTCTGCTCGTCGAGGATTGTGGCGAGATCATGGGCGTGAATTCCTTCCATGGTCATCGAGACGACGCCGCCACGTCGATCCAGGTCCTTGGGCCCCTGCACAGCTACTCCCGGAACGTCGCCCAACCGTTCCAGCGCGATAGCGGTCAGTTCCTGGTCGTGTTCGAAGATCTTGTCCATGCCAATCGAGTCGAGATAATCAATGGCGGCGTGGAGCCCAACCGCTTCGATGATCGGTGGTGTTCCAGCCTCAAACCGGTGAGGAATCGCCGCCCATGTTGCATCGTGAAGCGTGACGTCGGAGATCATCTCACCGCCACCCTCAATCGGCTCGGTTTCCTCCAAGGCATCCATGCGACCCCAGAGAACACCAATGCCTGTTGGTCCCAACATCTTGTGGGATGAAAAGGCTACGAAGTCGGCGCCTAGCTCCTGGACGTTCACCGATGAGTGTGGAACCAATTGGGCGGCATCCACTACCACTCTCGCACCGTAGCGGTGGGCCATTTCGGCGATCCTGGGGATATCCGGCATGGTCCCGAGAACATTGGACATCCCCGTTACCGCAACCACTTTGACGTCAGGTCCGAGCTTCTTCTCGTAGGCAGCCATGTCGAGTCGGTAGTCGTCCGTGATCGGGATGTGGTCGAGGTTGGCGCCGGTCCGTTTGCAGACCATTTGCCAGGGGACGAGGTTGGCGTGATGCTCCATTTCGGTTGATAGCACTCGATCGCCTTCCGAGAGATTCTCCAGACCCCATCCAAAGGCAACCATGTTCAATGCTGTGGTCGCCCCACGAGTGAAGATGACCTCGTCGTCGCTGGCGGCGCCGATGAATTGGGCTACGCGGTGTCGGGCGGCTTCGTAAGCATTCGTCGAAGCTACTGACAACTTGTAAGCGCCGCGATGGACGTTGGCGTAGGAGGTTCGAGCAAAGCGATCCATCGCTTCGAGGACCGGGATCGGCTTCTGCGATGACGCCCCGGAATCGAGAAAATGCACCCCGCTGTCGAGGATCGGGAAGTCGGCCTTTAGGTGTGAGAGATCGGTCACGGCGTGTCGAGCAAGCTTGAGCCGTTTGCAGTTTCGGAGACCGAAACTGCATCTTGAAGTTCAGCACGGAACGAATCGTATCCCTCGTTTTCAAGCCGGCTTCCCAGCTCGGGACCGCCGCTTTGGAGAATCTTGCCGTCCATGAAGATGTGAACCCAGTCCGGCGTTATGTAGTCGAGAAGACGCTGATAGTGAGTGATGATCAGGAATCCTCGCTCGGGGCCAGTGAGCTTGTTGACACCGTCTGCAACCGTGCGGAGGGCATCGATGTCGAGACCTGAGTCGGTTTCGTCCATGATCGCCAGATCGGGCTGGAGCACCGCCATCTGCAACACCTCATTGCGTTTTTTCTCGCCACCGGAGAAGCCCTCGTTGAGGTAGCGGTCGGCGAACGAAGGCTCCATATCGAGTTCTTTCATGGCGTCCATGACCTTCAGTCGAAGCTCGAGGACGGTGAGGTCGACTCCTGTCCTGTTGGAAAGAGCCTGACGGAGGAATTGGATCACCGACACACCGGGTATCGCCTCGGGGTGCTGGAACGCGAGGAACATACCGGCAACACCGCGGTCGGTGGGATGTGCGGTGGTCACATCATCACCTTTGTAGAGGACACGACCCTTGGTCACCTTGTAGACACGGTTTCCCATCAAGACCGAAGCGAGGGTCGATTTCCCCGATCCGTTGGGACCCATCAGGGCGTGGATCTCTCCGTGGTTGACGGTCAGGTTCACGCCCCTGAGGATTTCAAAGTCTCCTGCCGAGGCGTGCAGATTCTCAATCTGAAGAAGGGGGGTGGAGTCGGTCACAGGCCTATGTTATTTCCACTACCCGGATAGGGGAAATGTGACATCAACCCAGGATGGCCGTGCCAACGAATCCAGGTCGCCGAGTGATATCGGGAATACGGTGGTTGGTGTCCCGCCAGCCGCCCATACCGGGTCGTTACGTCTCAATTGATGGTCGGCAAACACACGCAATTGCTGACGATGGCCAAATGGCGGTGTGCCTCCGGCGGCATAGCCAGTAGCCCCTTTGACCTCATCGAGAGTGGCGCGTCGTGAGGTGACAGCATTGGCAATGGTCGCCAGCTTGTCGGTGTCGAGGCGGAGATCGCCGGGGATGAGCACAACCACCGGCTCATCGGAGGCATCATCCTGGACCACGAACACCAGTGACTTGACAATGGCCGACACCGGACAACCAATCGCTCTGGCGGCGTCGTCAGCAGTCTTCGTTCCCTCGGGGAAGAACCTGATCTCCATGTCGAGGCCGGGGACCGCGGCCAGGAGCCGTCGGGTGGCTTCGGGGAGGTCAGATTCCACGGACGATGTTGACAGTCTCGACCATGCCGTCGTAGTCGTCGAGGTCGAGCCACTGGACATAGATGCGCTCGACGCCGGCCTCCTCGAGGTTGGCGACCGTCTCTGCCACCCGGTCGGGTGTTCCCACCGGGAAACCGTTGTTGACGTACCGCTCCTCGAGTTCCTTTGGAGTTATCCCACGGCTCTCGGCAGATCTACCCAGACGCTCCTGAAACTCGCCTTCGGTACGGCCGACTAGGGCTCCACCCATCACGGTGGCCTCGACTGGGCGATCACCCGCTGCTTCCCGCATCATCTCGATCTTCTTGCGCACCTCGTCTGGGGGCGAGATGAAGGAGTTGTATTCATCGGCGTGCTTGCCGGCAAGAGTGGGCGTTCTGGTCGGCCCACTGCCACCAATCACCAATCGCAGCCCCTGTGGTTTTGGCTTCATCTCAGCGTCGAGTGTGTAGTGCTTGCCATCGTGTTTTCCGTGTCCTTCCCCAAACGCGGCATCGAGATAGTCGAGTGACTCCTCAAAACGCTCCCAACGCTCCGGCCATTCGGGGAAGGGGATACCGAGATTGACGTGTTCCAGCTCCATCCAGCCGGTTCCCAGACCCAGATCGAAACGACCGCCCGACATTTGGTCGATGGTTGCTGCGTTCTTGGCGATGATCGATGGGTGGCGGAAGGTGACTGGGGAGACCAGCACACACAGTCTGATGTCCGACGTTTCGCGGGCAAGCCCGGCGAGGACGGCAAACGCGTCGGTTGCGTCGGGTGTTGGATCGCCGCCGGACAGGAGGTGGTCGCATCTGGCGAAAGACACAAGGCCTTCCGCCTCGCACCATTTGGCGGCCGCCAGCTGCTGGTCGTAGGTGCCCCCTAGATGGGGCTCGGTCATGAGTGAAAACTTCAAGAATCCTCCGTCAGATATGTTCTGTGAAGATTATTGCGGCTATAGCCCGGGCAAATCTTCACAGAACGAGTTCGGAAAGGTGTAGGAGCCGGCGTGCTTTGTCGATATGGCCGAGGTTCGTCGTAACCTCCCACGGTGACTGTATATCAACTGAGCCATCTCGACGCTCTCGAAGCTGAATCGATCCACATTGTCAGAGAAGCTGTGGCCGAGTCGGAGAATCCGGTTCTTCTCTTTTCCGGGGGGAAGGATTCCGCAGTTGTCTTGCGCCTAGCGGAGAAGGCTTTCTGGCCGGCGCGTCTCCCGTTACCCGTTATGCATGTCGATACCGGTCACAATTTCCCTGAGGTTCTCGAATTCCGAGACCGAACCATCGAGTCGATTGGTGCGCAGCTGATAGTTGCCTCGGTGCAAGAGGCAATCGATCAAGGTCGGGTGACTGAGGAAACGGGCCCTCGGGCTTCGCGCAACCTTCTTCAAACTGAGCCGCTTTTAAATGCGATAGAAAAACATCGCTTTGATGTGGTTTTCGGAGGGGCTCGGCGTGACGAGGAGAAAGCCCGGGCCAAAGAACGGGTCTTCAGTTTTAGAGACGAGTTCGGCCAGTGGGACCCCAAAAATCAGCGTCCTGAACTATGGGATCTGTACAACGCAAGTCATCACAGCGGTGAGCACATCAGGGTGTTTCCCATCTCCAACTGGACTGAGATGGACATCTGGCAGTACATCATGCGTGAGGAGATGAAACTGCCCTCTGTGTACTTCTCGCACACTCGCAGAGTATTCAAGAGGGATGGCATGTTGATGGCAGAGTCGCCTTACTTGGCCCTGATGGACGGCGAAGAGGTCTTTGAGGCGGTCGTCAGGTTCCGGACTGTCGGTGACATGAGCTGTACCGGCTCGTTCAAATCGACGGCGTCAACGTTGAGCGAGATCATCGACGAGGTTTCTGTGAGCAGGGTCACGGAACGAGGGGCTAGTCGGGCCGACGATCTTCGAGCAGAAACTGCGATGGAGGATCGCAAGAAGAAGGGGTACTTCTAAATGAGCGAATTGGTTCGAATCGCGACCACTGGATCAGTGGATGATGGCAAGAGCACGCTCATCGGGCGGCTCCTCTACGACTCCAAACAGATATTCCAGGATCAAATGGAGGCCATCGAAGCGGCGAGCAAGAAAAGGGGAACTGACTACGTCGATCTGGCGCTCTTGACAGATGGACTGCGAGCCGAGCGTGAACAGGGGATCACAATCGATGTCGCCTATCGCTATTTCTCAACGCCAAAGCGCAAGTTCGTTCTCGCTGACACACCCGGGCACATCCAATACACCAGGAACATGGTGACCGGATCCTCAACGGCGAATGTGGCCCTGATACTGGTCGACGCTCGTCACGGTGTCTTGGAGCAGACCCGTCGACATTCCTTTCTTGCCTCCCTTCTCGGCGTTCCCCACCTTGTGTTGTGCGTCAACAAGATGGATTTGGTCGATTGGTCCGAAGATCGTTACGAGGAGATTGTGGAGGACTTTCGACAATTTGCAGCCCGACTCGACATTCATGATTTGAGATTCGTGCCAGTTTCGGCGCTTCTCGGCGACAATATCGTCAACCGTTCAGACAACATGCCCTGGTATCACGGGTCGGCCGTCCTCGAGCTTCTGGAGGACATTCACATCGGTAGCGATGAAAATCTGATCGACGTCCGATTCCCGGTGCAGTACGTAGTCCGACCACATCGCCATGAATACGCCGATTACCGCGGGTATGCCGGGAAGGTCGCCGGCGGCGTGATCAAGGTTGGCGACGAAGTGATGGTGCTCCCCTCTGGCTTCTCGACCCGGGTCGCTTCCATTGAAACGATGGATGGACAGATTGGCGAGGCCTACCCGCCAATGGCAGTCTCATTGACGTTGACCGACGACATCGATGTATCCCGTGGGGACATGATCTGTCGGCCTCACAATCAACCCACTTACAGTCAGGATGTCGATGCCATGGTGGCGTGGATGTCGGAGCAAGTTCCTCTCCGGCCGGGTGCGAAATACACAATCAAGCACACCACACGCACCGTCAGAGCGATGGTCACTGACCTTCAGTATCGATTGGACGTCAACACACTTCACCGGGACGAGACAGCCAGCGAGTTGATCCTGAATGAGATTGGGCGACTGCGGATGCGAACCACGTCTCCTCTGTTCTTCGACGAGTATCGACGCAATCGTCACACCGGTTCCTTCATCATTGTCGACGAGGGGACCAACGCCACGATCGGGGCGGGGATGATCACCGGCGAGGCGGCGTGACTGAAGATATCCAATGGCACTCTGGCGCTGTTGGTCGAACCGATCGGTCCGCCGTCACCGGAGGGCCGGGGATCACCGTCTGGCTGACAGGTCTCTCAGGTAGCGGCAAGTCGACGATCGGATTCGGGGTTGAGGAGGCCCTGGTCGGCGAGGGCAGAGCTGCATACGTTCTTGATGGCGACAATCTTCGACACGGCCTCAACGCCGACCTTGGGTTTTCAGCGGAAGATCGATCCGAGAACGTCAGACGTGTCGGTCAGGTCGCATTGCTGATGGCCGACGCTGGGATCGTTGTGTTGGTTCCCGTGATTTCTCCCTATGCCGATGACCGTGAAGCAGTTCGGAAATGGCACCGGAGTGCCCAATTGCGCTTTATCGAAGTCCATGTCGACGCTCCCTTGGAGGTTTGTGAGGAGCGTGACCCGAAGGGTCTGTACGCGCGGGCCCGGTCCGGTGAGATTCAAGGGTTGACCGGGGTTGATTCACCCTATGAGACGCCCGAAAGGCCTGAGTTGCGGTTGGAAACAGCCACGAACACGCAAGAAGCTTCGGTGGCATCGGTCTTGGACCTATTAACCGGCTGACGGTCTGTTCTGTGAAGATTTTTGTGGCTATAGGCCCAGTAAATCTTCACAGAACGAATTCGGAAGGGGTAGGAGCCGGCGAAGCTAGCCCTGATAGGCATCGAACATGATGTCGAAGTCCCGAGGGTCATCTTCACTGACGAAGACTTGCGGGTAATACATCTGACAGCCCGCATCTTCGAGGGCGGCGATCATTTCGGCAGCCTTCGTCCCGGGGCCGTGGGGGATCTGTCGTTTGTCGTAGACCTCTTCGATCCGCTCCGGTGATTTGTCGGTCATCTCCGCCAAGCGCCCGAGGAGGCGGCGGTAGTCGGCATCCTTCTTGGCGGCGATGCCCGGGCCCGCCGAACTCCAGAAAATTTCATCTGGGTCGCGCCCCGCTTCGGCTGCTTCTCGACGAGTGAGTTCCTTGATCTCGCGGAACTTCTCGGGACCGGTGCCATACAGGTTGTATTCGTCTCCATATAAAGCGGCGATACGACGCGCCTTGGGCTTACCGGCACCCCCGCTCATCAGCCTCAGGTTCTGGGGAACTGGTTGTGGGCTGAATTCTGCGAGGCGATAGTGCTTCCCTTCAAATCCAACTCCGTCTGCATTGATCGCGGCCCGGATATAGGCCATCGCCTCCTCATACATCTCCATGCGGGTTGCCAACTCGGGGTAGGGGAGACCGAACACCTCGAATTCCTCATCAAGCCATCCTGCACCCAGACCGAGGACAAACCTTCCATTTGAGATCTCGTCGAGAGTGACACCCATCTTGTACAAGACCGCTGGATGGCGAAAGGTGACGGGGGAGACCAGGCACACGAGATCGAGGGTTTCAGTCTCACGTGCCAGACCGGCCAGGTGGACCAGGTGATCCCACGCCGGTTTCTCCAGTTCGTCCCCTCGTTGCAGATAGTGATCGGGCAGAGCAAGTGCTCTCAATCCTCTCGCCTCGGCCCACTGCGCTGTGGTCAGGACATATTCCCAGTCGCCGCGGGTCTGAATTCCAAAGTCCATCAGGCCGACGAGAGGGTCATATGCACCAGAGAGCGGGCGTGCAGGGCGACGTCGAAGTCAGCATCGAGAACACGATGGACCGCTATCCCGTTCAACGACGACACCAGTGTCTCGGCTCGTTGGGTTGCGAGAGCGTCACTCAACTCTGGATGTTCCCTGGCGATGGCCTCAGCGAATCGGCTGACCCGGCCCTCGTGATGACGAAGCATCCTCCCCCGCAGGTCAGAGTTGTCTTTTGTACCTGACACCGCGATTCGGACATAGACCCTGGCTAAGTCGCCCTGTTCGACGATGAACTCGATGTAGGCATCGACCAAATCGGCCAGGGTGTCCGTTCCTAGGTGTTCCGGATCGGGATCCACCGCATCGATCGCCTGGCGGACAACCGTGATGATCACCTGCTCCTTAGAGTCAAATAGGTTGTAGAAGCTGCCCGGTAGAACACCGGCGGCTTCGCAGATCCCTTTGATGGTGGTCCCCTCGAGGCCCAACTTCGCGATCAGTGAACGGGTGGCGGAGAGGATCTTGTCCCTTGTCTCCCTTCCGGCCTTGTAGCGCATGGAAGAGGAATTTAACGACAATGGGGAAGTTTCGGATTTCATTGAGTGTTGATTCAAATTAGAGTGTGTGTTCAAATATGAAATGAAGGGCCCCGATGAGCCACTACAAGTCGAATCTCCGAGATATCGAGTTCAACCTTTTTGAGGTCAACCGAGTCCAGGACTATCTCGGCAAGGGCGATTGGGTTGATCTGGATGAGAACACAGTCAGAGATCTCCTGACAGAGATCGAGCGGCTAGCACGCGAGGACTTTGCTGCCTCCTATCAAGATCAGGACCGTATCCCTCTCGAATTGGTTGATGGCGAGGTCGCACTTCAGGAGAGCGTCAAAGCTTCTGTTTCGGCTTACAAAGATGGAGGTTGGGGTCTGATCGGACTTCCGGCCGAGCTAGGTGGGACACCGGTGCCGCCCTCGGTTCTCTGGTCCGGCCAAGAAATGTTGCTCGCCGCCAACACCACAGCCCTCTTCTACGCCGGCGGTGAGTCTTTTGCCCGCATCCTCTTCGAGGAGGGGACCGAAAAGCAAAAGGAATTCGCCAAGCTCTGGATTGAAAAGGAGTGGGCCGGCTCAATGATTCTCACTGAGCCCGACGCCGGCTCTGATGTCGGTGCTGGAACGACCAAGGCCACGGCCCAGGATGACGGAACGTGGCACATCGAAGGGGTCAAGCGTTTCATCACAGGTGGTGAGCACGACATCTCCGAGAACATCATCCACCTGGTGCTGGCACGACCCGAAGGCGCTCTTCCCGGCACCAAAGGCCTTTCGTTATTCGTCGTTCCCAAATACCTGGTCAACGATGACGGATCACTGGGAGATCGCAACGGTGTCTATGCCACCAATATCGAGCAGAAAATGGGACTCAAGGGCTCAACTACCTGCGAGATGACGTTCGGGATGGACGATCCGGCCGTCGGCTACCTGGTTGGCGACAAGCACGACGGAATTCGCCAGATGTTCCGTGTCATCGAGAACGCCCGGATGATGATCGGCACGAAGGCGATGGGAACTCTTTCAACCGGCTATCTGAACGCCCTCGAGTATGCAAAGGAGCGTCGTCAAGGCGCCGATCTGCTCGAGGCGGCCGACAAGACCGCACCACGTGTGCCCATAATCGATCATCCCAACGTGCGTCGGATGCTGATGCAACAGAAGACATATACCGAGGGGTTGCGGGCTCTCGTGTTGTATACCGCCTGGCTTCAAGACCAGGCGGCTCTCGATCCTGACGACGACAGATGGGAACGTCGCAACCAACTCCTCCTCCCGCTCGTCAAGGGCTATTCGTCGGAGAGGGCCTACGAGTTGCTGGCAATGTCATTGCAGGTGTTTGGCGGGTCTGGTTACACCCAGGATTATCCAATCGAGCAATACATACGGGACGCAAAGATCGACACGATTTACGAGGGGACGACAGGGATCCAGGCGCTCGACTTGTTCTTCCGAAAGATTGCTCGAGATCAGGGAGAGACTCTTGCGGCCCTCGCCGCAGAGATCCTCGAATTCGTCAAGGGCGGGGGCGGCCGCGACCCGCTTGCCGCCGAAAGGCAGCAACTTGGAGTGCTTCTCGACGACACCCAGACCCAGCTTGGTTCGATGGTCGAGGACCTGATGGCATCCCTCGCCGGTGACAAGGAACTTCTGTATGAGGTGGGGCTCCATACCAACGCGCTGCTGGAGTCGTTGGCCGAAGTTGTGATCGCATGGCAATTGCTGCGTCAGGCCGAAGTCGCGATCGGAAGAGTCGACGAGGATCCCTTCTATCGAGGCAAGGTCGAGTCGGCTCGCTGGTTCATCAAAGATGTCGCATCGAAGATCGCCGCCCGCCGCGACGCCGTGGCAGCCGAGGATGGCGCACTGATGGGCCTGCCCGCCGAGGCCTTCTAGTGGTATCGCCTGGGCTGGTTTACTTTTAGGGCGTGTCGCCCGCCGCCCTGATCGCTTTTGTCACACTGCTCATTGGTGTGTTCCTGGTCATCGTCGCTTTGATCGTCTGGCAGGAAGCGAAACGACGTCCCTCGTATGAACCTCTCGAGTATGTGGTCGAGGACGCGGTCAAACACGTAGACGCCGAAATGCCCAGGAGCTCGACCTTCACCAAAGCCGACATCAGACGGGTTTTGGAGTACGAAGTCTTTTACCTCCAGGGCCTAGCCCAGGAGGACCGCAAGAACCCCGTTGAGACGATCGCCGGCGGTCATGAGGCCTCTATCGAATACATAGCCGGCGAGATCGAGGCAAAACACAGGGTCGCCTACTCTCAACGGGACATACAAGAAGTACTTCGTCTCGAAGCTGACTACCTGATGGCAATCGGGGCAGTCGGAGAGCCGGTTGAAGTAGGAGAAGATGAATGAAGGTTCGTTGCGGCTCGTGTCGCACCCAGTTCGAAGTTCCCGGCGCAGGTCGATATGCCTGCCCGGTTTGCGGTTCGGTTAACGCGGTTCGCGATACCAACGGCGGTGATGCTGTCCCCGGTCCGTCTGTGGGCGGTTATCCCGCTGGCCCTGGTGTGGCGCCCGACAGTGAATTGCAACCGCCGCCGCCTCCGCCGCCCGATGCACCTATGCCTAAGATCGAATGTCCCGAGTGTGGTTTCACCTTCATCGTGGGAATGATCTCTTCGGCTACCTGCCCCAACTGCTCGGCCGAAGTGCCTACCGGCATCGAGGAGGAGACCGCCGCCGAGTGAGTCGACTCGACAGATTCGATGCCTATCGCTTCGTGGGAGCTAGGGACACAATGATCGTGTACGACTGTGATGACCCGGAACAATTCGAAGAGATTCGCACTCGTGTCGAGCTGGACGGGCTTCTCAATAGGAACCTTCTTCAGTCCTTCGCTCCCGACTCGTTGCGCGAAGCTGGCAACCGAGGGTTCTGGTTTCCCAACCAGGTTTAGGCTTTCAGCTCTTCAGACCCTGGGCGACGAGGTCACCGATTCTCTTTCCACGACCGTGGAAAAAGTGATCTCCTGAGGTGATCAGCAGGTCGATGCCATGGTCGACCGCGTATGTCCTGAGTGTTTCGCCGTCGATGATCTGATCCCGATTGCCGATGATCACCCGCTTGGGCCCAGACGGCAGATCATCGGGAAGATTATCGGGGGGAGGGGCGATCCCCACATAAGGCACCGTCGAGTCGGAATCTGCCAGCCAGCGAAGGCCGATGGCGGCTCCGAACGACCATCCGGTGAGAGACACGGGAAGCTCTCTCGTTTCGGCGAACGCAAATGCAGCAGTGATGTCGTTCAACTCGCCGCGGCCGTAATCGTGTTGGCCTTCACTAGCCCCGGTTCCCCTGAAGTTGAATCGAAGCACCGAATGACCGTTTTCAACCAGCTGGGCGGCTACCGCGATCATCAGTGGCGCGTTCATCGATCCACCACGGAGCGGATGGGGATGACAGAAGACGGTGAGTCGTGTTGGTTGGCTTGGGGAATCGATCCGCGCCTCGAGTGTTACACCGTCTGAAGTGGTGAGTTCGAGTCGTTCGGTCATGTCAGGAGACGCAGCAGCCAGACGCCGGAGGCGACGAGTATTACCAGGGCCAGGACAGCTGAAGCGATAAGTAGCCAACGGGTTTGCATCAGCCAAAGAGGGTAACTGTGGGTCGAACTAGGCTCGCCCGGCAACGTTGTTCTGATACATGGAAGGTCAAACTTGTACGACATAGTCATCGTCGGCGGAGGGCCAGGCGGATACGCCGCCGCGCTATACGCACACAACTTCGATCTTTCGGTGGCCATGATCGAGAAGGATCGACCTGGGGGGACATGTCTCATCAGGGGATGTATTCCGGCCAAGCAATGGCTTCATATCGCCGAGGTTTACAGCACCGTGAGTCACGCTGCCGAATTCGGAGTCGTCACGTCGCAACCACAGATGGACTGGTCGGCCGCTCTGGCCAGGAAAGATCAGACGGTCGAAGGTCTGGTTCGCGGACTGGGCGGGCTGCTCAAGAAACGCGGTGTTGACGTCATTGAAGGGTTTGGCAAGCTCGCCGGACCGGGCAAAGTGGAGGTGTCCGACGGGCAGACAGTCGAAGGACGCTCTGTCATCCTGGCCACCGGCTCGCACGCCCGCACGATTCCCGGATACGAGATCGATGGCATTCGGATAGTCACATCTGATCACGCCCTGGATTGGAAGGAACAACCACAGCGGGTCGCAGTGATTGGCGGAGGCGTCATCGGCTGTGAGTTTGCCTCGTTCTTGGCCGACCTGGGTAGCGAGGTGCACGTCTTCGAAATGCTCGCCCAGATTGTTCCGGGCACCGACGCCGAGACGGCAAAAGCTTTGCAACGTCAGCTTCAGAAGCGGGGGGTCAAGTTTCATATCGGTGTCGGCGTTGGACCTGTGGAGAAGGGCATGTCAGGCGTGACAGTTCCTTATGGAGACGAAAGGGTTGAGGTGGATGTGGTCTTGGTGTCGGTAGGCCGCGGCCCCAATACCGACGGAGTGGGCCTGGAGTCGATTTCAGCCGTGGTTGACAGAGGATTCGTCGAGGTCGACATCAACATGGAGACAGCTCAAGAAGGTCTCTACGCAGTGGGCGATATCGTGGCTGGTACACCCCAGTTGGCTCATGTCGGCTTTGCCGAGTCGATAACGGCTGTCACCCACATCGCGTCGGGCGAGAGCCAGCCCGTCAACTACGACGCCATACCCCGTGTCACTTACACCCACCCGGAAGTGGCCGAGGTCGGGCTCACTGCCGCGCAGGCCGAAGAAAGAGGTTTGGTTGTCGAGACCACCAAACATGCCTTCAACGGGGTCGGCAGGGCAATCATCCTGGGACAGAATCAAGGCCACGCCAAGATCGTCGCCATCAAAGACGGTCCCATAGTGGGCGCCAGCATCATCGGTCCCCAAGCAGGTGAGATGATCCACGAATTGATGTATTCAGTCGGTTGGGAAGCCCTACCCACCGAAGCTGCTGCTTTCATTCACGCACACCCCACGCTTTCAGAGGCGATTGGTGAGACACTGATGTCGGCGTCAGGCAAGAGCCTGCACTGAGAGGAGAAGTTTTGGCCACGACGGTATCGATGCCCCAACTTGGGGAGACGGTCACGGAAGGGACCATCCTCAAGTGGGCGAAGCAAGTCGGTGACACCATCGGCGAGGACGAGGTCCTCGTCGAGATTTCGACTGACAAGGTCGACACAGAGGTTCCGTCTCCAATTGGCGGAACCATCCTCGAGATCCTCGTCTCGGAAGGCGACACTGTTGAGGTTGGTGTCGATCTGGTTGTCATCGGTGAGGCGAATGAAACAGTGGCGGTTTCTGAACCCGAACCGTCATCCGAAGTGGCACCTGCACCTGATCCGATCGTCGATCTCCACCCAGCGTCGGAGACTTTCACTGGGCTTGACACCGGCCTCGAGGTGTCGGCGGATGCCGGGTTGGAGGCGAGCGTGCCGCCCAGCGCGCCACCCAGCGACGATGAGGTGGAAGCCTTTTTCGCTGAACCGGCTGAGAGTGAGCCGAAACCTCAGCTGCTTTCCCCGGTGGTGAGACGTCTGGTGCGTGAGAACCAAATCGACATCGCCCTGATCCAAGGGACCGGCCAAGCCGGGCGTATCACCCGCAAGGATCTCGAGGCCCATCTCGAAGATGGCCCCGAGATAGAGCCGACTCCGAAGGTGGAGACTGCGCCGGCGGTCGAGCCGACAGCGCCTCCCCCCTCAACGTCAGTACTAGCTTCCACCGTCGCATCCGCCAGCGAAACCGTTGAGCTCGATCGTCTCCGGGTTCGTATCGCCGAGAACAACGTTAAAGCGAAAGCGACCGCCGCCCACGTCTGGACTTCGGTGGAGGTGGACTTCGAAAGAGTCGAACGGGTGCGTCAGGCCCACAAGGAGCAGTTCAAGGCATCCGAGGGATTCTCCTTGACCTATCTCCCCTTTATCTCAAGAGCCACTATCGATGCGCTCAAGGCGTTTCCCGTGGTCAACAGTTCGTTCAATCTCGAGGAGAAGACCGCCACTTTTCACAAGAAGGTAGATCTGGGCATCGCAATCGACCTCAACCAGGGTGGTCTGATCGTCGCCCGCGTTCGCGACGCGGACGGATTGCGTCTCGTCGGAATTGCTCGCGAGATTCGAGATCTGGCGACTCGGGGACGCTCTGGAGACCTTGGTGTCGATGATGTGACGGGCTCAACCTTCACCATCACCAATCCGGGTCCATTTGGGTCCTTCATGTCGGCACCGATCATCAACGTGCCCAATGTTGCGATTCTGTCCACTGACACTGTGACCAAACGACCGACGGTGATCACGAGCCCGGACGGACAGGACATGATCGCCATTCGCCACATCGGCTATTTGGGCTTGACCTGGGACCATCGTGCGTTCGACGGCTCGACGGCGGTGTTGTTCCTGAAGCGGATTCAGGAGAACCTCGAGACCTGGGACTGGGAGCAGGAACTGGCGTGACCCTGCTGAGGACACGCTGGTTGGGCCGGCTTCCGTACACCGAGGGGTGGGACCTGCAACGGGCCTTTCATGAGGGGCGAGTGGAGCGTCGAACGGCCGACGACTACCTGCTCCTGGTGGAACATCCGCCCGTCTTCACGATCGGTCGCAACGGCGACGCCGGAAATCTGCTCGTCGACCGCGAGGAGGTGACGGCGAAAGGGGCCGAGGTTCACCATGTCGACCGTGGTGGCGACATCACCTTCCACGGACCCGGTCAGCTGGTCGGCTACCCCATTCTGAAGCTAGACGACCCCACGCAGATCGTGCCTTATGTCCGCCGCTTGGAGGAAGTGCTGATCCGCACCCTTGCCCACTTCGATGTCGAAGGCTGGGTCGAGGATGGCTACACGGGCGTGTGGACCGAGAAGGGCAAAGTGGCCGCCATCGGGGTTCGTGTTTCCCGGAAAGTGACAATGCACGGTTTCGCCCTCAACCTTCATCCGGATATGGACTATTTCTCCATGATGAACCCGTGTGGGATCTCCGATCGCGAGGTCACGACACTCTCCGAGTTGACAGGCCGCAAGGTGACTTTGGAGGAGGCCGTCGAGGTTATCGCTCCCCATTTTGAGCAAGTATTTGGCTATCACCAATCGGAAATCCGACTGGCTGCATTCGTTCGCGGTCAGGGAAAAGAGTCATCTTTTGAGGTCGACCGGCTTCTCGAGGCAGGGACCTTTTCCCCGGAGAAGCGGTCGGAAGAACCGGTGCTGGTCAACGGGCGTCTTCCAGGTGAGCCGGTCCGCCCTGAATGGATGAGAGTGACCGCCCGGATGGACTCGGAATATCTCGAGCTCAAGAAGCTGATGCGCGGGCTGGAGCTGAACACAGTTTGCGAGGAGGCCAACTGCCCCAACATCTACGAATGCTGGGGAATGGGCACGGCGACGCTGATGATCCTCGGTGACAAATGCACCAGGGCTTGCTCGTTCTGCAACGTCAACACCGGCAAGCCGACCGAATTCGACATCTTCGAGCCGTTCCGGGCGGCCGAGGCCATCCAAAAGATGAATCTGAAACACGCTGTGATCACATCGGTCAACCGCGATGATCTCGCTGACGGAGGTTCGGGAATCTTTGCCCAAACGATCACTGAGACTCGCCGCCGATCCCCAAGCACCGAGATCGAAGTTCTGATCCCGGACTTCAAGGGTGATCGTGAGGCCCTGCAAACTGTCATGGACGCCCGTCCCGAGGTGCTCAACCACAACACCGAGACCGTGCTCAGGCTGCAACGGGATATCAGGACGTCAGCCAGTTATGGGCGCTCGCTTGCGCTGCTGTGGAGGGCAAAGCAGATGTATCGGGAAGGTGTGAACAAGTCCGGTCTGATAGTGGGGATGGGGGAAACCCGGGAAGAAGTGCTGGCGACTCTCGCCGACATGCGAGCCATCGGAATCGACATCATCACAATTGGCCAGTACCTGCGCCCCACAGCAAGACATCGTCCCATCCACCGCTATGTCCGTCCCGAGGAGTTCGCCGAGTACAAGATGTTCGGTGAGGGGATGGGGATCCCCCATGTGGAATCGGGTCCATTGGTGCGTTCCAGTTATCACGCCAAAGAGAGTCGGGAAGCTGTCCAAGTTTCCATCGGGAACCAGTAGAGGGGCTCTGCACGGGTCGTTTGTCATCGTGGCTGCGATGACAGGTGTCGTCTTGACAACACTCCGAAGTCGGCGGACACCCGATGTGGGCCGTGCCGAAGGTGGGTGACAGTGTCCAGAGGGATGTCTAATTGAAAGTGGTGGTCTGATGGGGTTCGACTACAAGGGTCGGATACGTCGGCTTCAGACGTCGATGACCGAACGGGGTGTGGATGTGGTCCTGCTCTCTGTCGGTGCTGACTTGCCTTATTTCATCGGGTATGAAGCGATGCAAACCGAGCGCTTGACCGTGCTCGTGGTCAGACAGAAGCACGAGCCAGTGCTGTTTGTACCCGCTCTCGAGGCGCCACGAGTCGATCCGGGTGAGTTCGAGGTGATTGGTTGGGCTGACACTGATGATCCGTTGGTCTTCGCATCTGGCGTCGGGGGGTCTCCGTCGACAGTCGCTGTTGGCAATCAAATGTGGGCCACGTTTCTCGTCGACTTCCAAAGACTTTGGCCTCAAGCGTCCTGGATGAGCGCATCGAATCTGACCAGCGAGCTGAGGATGCGAAAAGAGCCGGCCGAGATCGAACTTCTCCGTCTTGCCGGCAATGGCGTTGATCGGGTGATGTCCAGAATTCCGGCTGAGGTTCGGTTCGGCGGGCGGACGGAACGAGAAGTGAGCCGCCAGCTGCTAGAGATGACGATTGAAGAAGGTCATGACGTGGCGGAATTTGCCATCGTGGCATCTGGGCCAAACGGGGCTTCGCCACATCACGGTGCAGGCGAGCGTGTTATGCGCGAAGGTGATCTTGTTGTTTGCGACTACGGCGGACGCGTGGGCGGCTATTTCTCTGACTCCACCAGGACTTTCTCGGTTGGCGAACCGTCACAGCACCAGATGGAGGTGCACTCGGTTGTACTGGCGGCCAACAAAGCTGGTCGTGCCGCGGTCGCTCCCGGTGTGACGTGTGAGGATATCGACCGAGCCACCCGCAATGTGGTCGATGAGGCCGGCTACGGGCAGTCTTTCATCCATCGCACTGGCCACGGAATCGGACTTGAGGTACACGAGCACCCCTACATCGTCGAGGGCAATCATCAGATGTTGGAGCCGGGCATGACCTTTTCGGTGGAGCCGGGGATATACCTTCCCGATCAATGTGGTGTCAGAATCGAAGACATAGTGGCAGCGACTGAAACGACCGCAGACTCTCTCAATCGGTCATCGAGAGCGCTCGGAGTAGTTGAGTGAACGGTGCTATCCGGCCCGGATCGTCACGGTCGTCTTCTGAATTTGCAGGCTGGCCCAATACCAGGTGCCGACCAGCGTGTATGTCCCGGCCGTGAAGGAAAAGGGATGCTCCCAACGTCGAAAAGCAAAATTCCCTTCCTCTGAAACTGGCAGGCTGACGAGTTCTTGCCCGGACCCGTCGAGGGTGAGGGTGAACCTGGTTCCGCTGCCGTTGAGTTCCGCCGTCTCCTCGACGGTGGCCGGCAACACCTGAAACAGCCCTTCCCTAATTAGGTAGGGCCGTTGGGCATCCACATCCACTGTCAGACTGCAGGTCTCACCAGTCCCTGAGCAGTTCAGCGCTGGTTGATCTCCGATAGAGATTTGGATGACGCTGGAGGGGAGAGCGAGGCTTCGCCGGAGAAAAGCAGCCATCTCACCGCGGGTCACCGCACCCAGTGGGCAATAGGTGGGTGTTGGCTGAAGACTGCATCCCTTGGTGATTCCGGCGTCGGCGATGGCGTTGATGTCGTCTTCGAAGAGGGAGTTGTCGTCGTCGGTGAACCAGTTCTTTGCTGAGATGGGAAGCCCCAGGGCCCGGCGGAGGAACGCCGCCATTTCCCCACGGGTGATATGGCTGTCGGGGCAGAATCGGGTGCCGGCGCTATCACATCCTCTGGTGATCCCAGCTTCGGCGATGGCATCGATGTCATCTTCAAAAGGCGAGTTGTTGTCGTCGATGAAGAATCCGTCGATCACTATCCCGGCGGCGGGCCCGGCAAAGACCACAGTCAGACCTATGGCGATGACAGCCGCGCCTACGCCGATGGCCCAGCGTTGCTTCAAGTCAATTCCAGGGTCATGAGGACAGGATTCACCTTCGCTACCAGGTCGACCCGATCAATATGGGAGCCGAGCACCACGTAGACGCAGAATGCCCGGCCCTTGTGGCTGAAGAACCTCTGAAGGCCACTCTGCCCGGGGATAGCTCTTTGCAGGGCAGACCGGTCGAAATCCTGCGGCTTCAGGGGATGGGGGATGCCATGAGAGGCGAATGGCTGCGTGCTTGCGGCCTCGGGCCCATACTCAAAAAGCACAATCAGGACGTCGTCGGATTCCATTAGCTCGACGGCGTCTGCGCCGAAGGAGGCATCTTCAGCAGGAAGCGGAAAGGTGCCGAGATGAACCACTGTCGGCTCTCTAGCCCCGCTGGGAAGAAGCCGGAACCCCCCTCCGGTGGCCGCCACTTCCCAACCGGGTGGCACATCAAACGAGATTCCAGCGTGGCGCAGGAGACTCACAGCAACACTCCCACGATCGCAAGCACCCCAATCCCGGCGGACACGACAGCTGCGCTACGTCGCAACGCCGGACCCAGATCGGCCATACGTCGGTGGAATGACGTCAATCTCGATGGGCGGTCGATACGGACAGCGAGAATGATCGCCAGAGACCTTCCCATCCCAAAGATGCCACCAACCAATGCTCCGAGAGTCGCGGACGCCGTGAACAGCTCGGCGGCGAGTGTCGAGTAGATCCCCCAGGTGACGATAAAGGTGAAGATCCCGGCACCGAGTTGCATTCCAAAGGCTCCGCCATAAACCCATCCGCGGTAGTGACCGATCCAGTTTTCGTTTACCTGACGGGTACTTCCGACGGGCTTCACCCGCAACAAGTCGAGAACCCCACCCACGATCACAACACCGGCGGTGATGGCCAGTCGGGTCGTTGGATCAATAGCTGATAGCAGCCTTTGGCCTGCCAACCCGAGGACTCCGCCCACTGTTGCGCCCGACAAGATGGCGCCGAGAGTGAATGCCGAGACCGTGATCCACCATTTGTGGTTGCGTGCCCGCTCGCCGAGCGGGTGGATGCTCGAGAGCATCGACTCACCTCAGGGTGACCAAGTGGATCGGATGGCCGCAATAAGAGCGACCAGCATTGCGAGAACAAGTTGGGCGGTCATTGGTCGAGGGGGTTCTCGTGGAGTGTGGGGTCACCTGGCTCGATGCCCGACTCGGCTAGCCGGGAATCGATGTGGAGGTGGCGTTCTTCGGTGTTGAGCTGTCTTGGGTGCCGAGCGTCCGCGGCCGACTCTCGGAACATTCCCAATAGACGGTCCCAGCTTGATGCCGAGCCCTCTCCCAGTACTCGGGCCTCCCCATCCAGATGGAGGAAATATGGGGTGAGGGGAACCCGGAAGAGATCCCAGACATCGTCGGACATCACAAGGGGAATCGCTTTGGGAGCGAGTTCGGAGATACGGCTGGGAGACTCGCCGGCCGGACCCTTGGTGACGATCACAACCCTGGTTTCCGGGATAGGCAGCTCAAAGTCGCCGCTCAGCTCCTCCCAGAAAATCTGACAGGAGGCGCATCCCGAAGAGAGAAAAGCGATGAGCGTGCCGCCACGACCGTGTTCGAGTGTCACCACCCGAGCCGACCCCTGGGGATCGACACCGCTGAGTTGGGTGATCGGCGCCTTCTCCAAGCCGATGCCTTTCGGGTTCGCTGACTCGATTCGGGTGAGGCCGTTTTCGTCTGCTCCCAGCCGATCCAACTGTCGGAGGATCTCCGCATGACTCTTGAGCAGGCCAGCCACCAGGATCAGAAGCAAGAGAATCACGACGGCTTCAATGACCACGACTGCAGTCATCAGAGGATCCTCCCGCCGGTCACAGGGGTGCCTTGGGGACTCCCAAAGCTGAAGGTGGCGTCGGCTTGTCCGGCGGAGAGAGCGTTGCGAATGTGCCACGTCCCAGAGGTGAACCACCCCACTCCGGTGAAGCCGTTTCCAGTCCAGTCGCCGGTGACCGGGATTCCCGAACCCGTGAAGGAGAAGTCAAATGAGGCTGGCCCGCCTGATGCCGAAGTCCTCAGCATCCAGCGGCCCTGCCGAACCATGCCGATGGACGTGAAGCCAGTGCCATCCCAGTCGCCGAAAACAGGGATGTCGCCAGGCTCACCAAAGGTGAAGTCGTAATCGGGCGGACCGGCTCGATTGGAATTCTTGAGCATCCAGCGATTCCCTCGAACCACTCCAATGGTGTGAACCCCGGTGCCGTTCCAGTCGCCAACAACGGGAATGTCGCCGGACCTGCCATACGCGATCAACAGGTCAGGCTCACCGGGGCCCTCGATCAACCGGAGGAGCCATTGGAGCGAGTCCTCAGAGCCGGCAACCCCGTGACGTGAATTGCGAACCACACCAACGGTCCGGACTCCGGCATTGGAGAAGTCGCCCATTACTGGCACATCGCCCGGTCGCCCGAACATGAAAGATGAGGTCGAAGCTCCGCCGGCGAGTGAGTTGCCCAATTCCCAGTTGGCGCCATTGAGAACAGCAGGCCTGGCTGGATAGGGACCCTTCGGTCTGATGTCGGGGTGTAGGCCGGGAGCGTCGTGGCCGTACGTGACCTGGGCAACAGCATCGGTTTTGGCGCACGACGAATCCCACTCCCAAGGGGCAACGCAGGTGACTACCCGGCAGATAATCGGCCCCATGCAAGCGTGATGGTTGTTGCACTGCCCATAGCGGAAGCGGGTGCATCCCACCTTCCGCTCGCCGCAATTGTCGTGATTGCAACGGCATTCGAAGCTCGTGCAAGTGTGACCGCAGACTCCGCTCGCTCCGCACCCACATGAGCAACTACTCGAGTGGCAATCCATGTAGTACCGGCTCTTCCCCCCGCAGAACTTGTTTCCCTCGGCGCGCCACCATCCGCCGATGAGGCTGCCGGGTGGGCAGGTGTTGACCTGATTGACGTTGACACAGAAGTCGGTCCAACCGTCGTTGCATGCATCGAACGCTCGACAGTTGGACGGGAGGATGGCGGCTTGGGCCGTCACCGGTCGGAGTATGTAAGTGGCTGGTGCCACTACTAGGGCACTGCCTACCAGTGCGGCCCGGCGCAAGAAACCTCTTCTGCTCGTTCGGGCGTCCAGAAACCGACTTGCCGCCCCCACGAGCCGGGTGCTCATGAGCTCACCGTGTGCCTGAGTAGCTGGGGAAGACGAGCAAGGAGGAGATATGAGGCGTAAGCGCCAGACGCGGCAAAGACGGCGAAGAGGGCTATCTCGATCACGGTTGCATTGGTGAACAGCGGAGCGCTGCCCGACAGAGCCACCCAGGTCAAAGACACCGTGGCAGTGGCGTTGTAAGTGACGTGTATGAGACTCGGAGGGGTGTCCTCACGTCCAAAACACCCACAGCTCTGCACCGGGATCCGACCGCGGACCGCCACCAAAACAAAGATGGTGAACCCGGCATAAAGAGCGGCCGCAGGAATCAATGCGCCCCCGGTCCCAGCGGTCAGACCCAAAACGGCGGCAGCGAGCTCTACCACCCCGAGAGTCCTGGAAATTGAACGTGCGGAAGGCAAACCGGCAGCTCGAAGCGCCCCGACTGTCGGGTCCGGGTCCACCACCTTGGCGACTCCACTTGCGCCCAGCAACATCAAGGTGATGGCGGCAACTGCTTGTCCGAGCACGGCGGGCAGAGTAGCCCATGTCGCTCAGCATTCGAATGAGTCTTATCCTCTCGTCGTGCTCAGTGATCCGCCCCAGCCATATTGCCCACTCTTCGACTTCAGACCGCGGGTACCTCAGTCGATGAGGCAGTGGACACATTGTTAAGGCCATCGACGTAGAAAATTGAGACACATGTTCACCGTTGGGGTCGTCGTGCTCCTGAGCCTCGCCCTCATCGCCGGCGAAGTGGCATATCCACCACCCGCCGTCGCGTCCGACACGTCGACGCGTTGGGAGACCTTTTCCGAGTCTTCGGGCTGCAGTGACCCGTACACGCGAACACCTTTTGTCTCCAAGAAGGGCGGTTTAGGCGAGTCTGAGCCCATCTTGGGGCCGTTCGGCACCTACTTCGGACGCTCGATCGCAGATGTGCGTTCCCGTCTGGCGTCCTGGGGTGTTCCCGGTAGCGGAGGTCGAGTGGTCAACGTCCACCAGGACATGATCCCGGCCCTCAACCAAGTTGCCGCCAATCTCGCCGCCGAGGCGGGCAATGGTCGGGTTTACGCGATCACTTCTGTTGGCGGGTTCAACCCGAGGACCATCGGAGGGTCATATCAGCTGTCTCGCCATGGATTGGGTCTGGCCATCGACATCAATCCGCCACAGAACCCCTACCGCGCCGACAACAAGCTGATCACCAACATGCCAACCTGGTTTGTCGACGCCTGGCGCTCTGCGGGCTTCTGTTGGGGTGGCGATTGGCAGTCCATCAAGGACCCGATGCACTTCAGCTGGATAGGTCCTGGTGCTGCTGGTTCTCCGGGTCCAGCCCTCAGCCCTGGACTACCGAATACCAACATTGCAGCGTTCGCCGGCCCGTCGGCGAGTCATTTCACACCGTTCGGCCCTGTGATGTCCCGCTACTCGCTCAGCGTTGCCGATGGCAACGGGAATGGCGCTCCCGATGTGGTCGGACTTCGGTCCCATCCGGACGGAGCAGTGATCGATATCGCTCGGAGCACCGGTGGCTACGGCGAATGCTCCACCTCGCGGTGGTTTGTCCCCGATTCAACGGTCGCCGGCGCCCATCACGTGGTCTTTGGTGATGTGGATGGCGACAGCCGTCAGGACCTCGTCGCTCTCACCGGGTCGAACGCCACGGTGGCCACCAGACGTGGAGAGTTCGAGGATCCAACTGTGAGGGCCACCGGTTTGGGCCCGAGCGCAGCATCGGTGACAGCTGCTGACTTCGACGGGGATCACCTTGCCGATCTCTGGGAGGGCACACCAGATGGACGGCTCAAGGTTTGGAAGGGCCCCAACTGGACGCAGCTGATCGACGACCAGCCACTCCCGGGTGGCGCTCCATTGCGAATCGTGGCTGCCGATCGGCACGGCGGGGACACCCCCGAGCTCTTCGCTCTTTACCCATCCGCCAACGGGTCCAAAGTGGAGGTCTTGACGTTCAACGACTCATGGACGCCGGACGGGTCAATCGCTATCGGCGATTCTCCTGAACTCATAGCCGCCATCGGGGCGGGGGATTATGACGGCGACGGCCGAGCCGATGCTCAGGTCCTCGACGGCTTCGGGACGTTGACCGCCTATATCGGCAACACACCGACCGGAGTCCCCTCGGCTCGCTGGTTTCTTCATCCCGAATGGGATTGTGACGACGACCACGCCCCGCTTTCATTCGTCGGCACCTTCTATGACGACGATGCCAGCATGTTTCAGCCCAACATCGAGGCCATCGCCGCCGCTGGGATAACCCTTGGCTGCAATCCGCCGTTCGGGGACAAGTTCTGCTCGACCGACGCGGTGACCAGGGAGGAAATGGCGGCGTTCCTGGTCAGGGCTTTGGGTCTTGAGATAAATAGTCACCCTGGGTTTGCTGACGTGGGGGTCGACAACATCTTTGTTGATGAGATCGGTCGGCTGGCCACGGCTGGCATCACTCTCGGCTGTAGCGAGAGCGGCGACGTTTTCTGTCCCAAAGACATGGTGACAAGGGAGGAGATGGCGGCGTTCCTGGTTAGGGCTTTGGGTCTTGAGGTCAACAGCCACCCAGGTTTCGTCGATGTGACCGCAGACAACATCTTTGTTGAGGATGTTGGTCGTCTGGCGACCGCTGGCATCACTCTGGGATGCAGCCCGGACGGTGACATGTTCTGTCCCACGGGAGCGGTGTCTCGCGAAGAAATGGCGGCGTTCCTCGATCGAGCTCTTCTAGGGGGCGCTTAGTGAGACCCATTAGGCAGGCTGCCAGTGGACGACGTCTTCTGGTCCTCATCGCGATCACGACGATGCTCATGACGACGTTGGCGCCGTTGCCATCCGGCGCCGCCCTTCCCCCGGGCGGTACGTTCACCGACGACGATGGCAATTTTCACGAAGGAGCCATCGAAGCGATTGCAGGCGCAGCCATCACCTTGGGTTGCAACCCACCTTTTGGTGATCGCTACTGCCCGGCGGACGATGTCGATCGCGGTGCGATGGCGGCGTTCCTGAGGCGTGCCATCGGTCCGCCGGATGCCGCGGTGGATTTCTTCAACGACGACAACGGATCACCTTTCGAGGCCGACATCAACGCGATCGCCCAAGCGGGGATCACCAACGGATGCAACCCGCCGCAAGGGGATGAGTTCTGTCCCAACCGCACACTGAGAAGAGACGAGATGGCGGCGTTCCTGAGGCGTGCCATCGGGCTTCCGGATGCTGCGAAGGACTTCTTCAACGACGACAACGGATCACCTTTCGAAGCCGACATCAACGCGATCGCCGAAGCCGGGATCACTACCGGATGCCGGATTGATGAGTACTGCCCCAACAGCACCCTGAGACGAGACGAGATGGCTTCGTTCCTTGCGCGAGCTTTCGATCTCACACAAATGACGCCACCGACCCGACCTGCCCTGGGATGGAGCCTGGTCGTGGGGGATCTCGACAGTCCCATCCAGGTTCTGGCTCCACCCGGAGAGGCCAGGCTGCTAATCGCCGAGCAAGGCGGACTCATCAAGATATTCGAGAACGGCTCCATCTCTCAGACCCCTTTCCTGAATCTGCAATCTCAGGTCGAATTCGGTGGCGAAAAGGGTTTGTTATCCATGGCGGTCCACCCTGACTACCCGACAGACCGGCGTCTCTTTGTCTGGTATTACGCCCCTGACGACCGCACCCGCATAGTCGAGTACGACATAGCGGCCGATCTCAAGAGCGCTTCTTCGCCCCGGACTGTGCTGTCCGTGGCCCAGCCCAACAGCAGCCACAACGGTGGCTTTCTCGCCTTTGGTGACGACGGGTTTCTCTACCTGGGTCTGGGTGACGGGGGCAGCGGGAACGATCCTGGAGGCAGGGCGCGCGATCTGACCACTCTCCTCGGCAAGATGATCCGCATTGACGTGGACGGGGCACAGCCGTATGCCATCCCCCAGGACAATCCGTATGTTGGCATACCCGGTCTCGATGAGATCTGGGCTTCGGGGCTGCGCAACCCCTGGCGATGGTCGTTCGACGCTGGCCGGATGTACATCGGAGACGTTGGGCAGAGCACCCGTGAGGAGATCGATCTCGTTGAGGTGAAGCCGGTGGGCTATGACTTTGGCTGGGCTCGGTTCGAAGGGTCCGTCTGCAACCCCAACGACCCCGACCCCAGTTGCTCCAAGGACGGTCTCACTTTCCCGGTGGTTGAGTTGGACCGGTCAGCCGCCCGGAGCATCGTTGGTGGGATCGTCTACCGAGGAGCAACTGTCCGCTCTCTCGCCGGGTTCTACATCTATGCCGACACCTTCGTGGGCACGGTGAGAGCATTCCGACAGATCGGCGGGACGCCTGTTGAACAGGTCGACCTCGCCGGCCAGTTGAAGATGGACGGAATCGTGAGCTTCGGAACAGATGGCAACGGGGAGTTGCTGGTGGTCTCGCTATTCGATGGATCGATTTACCGTTTGACCGGAGGCTGATCCCACAGACGACAATGG
>CAXMMT010000033.1:0-37421 GCA_964194555.1 uncultured Boseongicola sp.
CGCACGACGTGGCCGGGAAAAGCGAGCTCGGCCGCATCCTCAATGGTCACCACACGTTCTGAGTCGGGAATGACAGCGGCGAGAAGATTGAGGAGTGTCGTCTTTCCAGCCCCGGTTCCACCTGAGATGACGATGGTGCGACGCTCGCGAACCGTATCAGCCAGGGCGGACACCTGCTCTTCTGTGGCCGAGCCTGCCGACACGAGGTCGTCGAGAGACCGGATCCTCTGGGTGAAGCGACGTATCGCTACCAGTGGGACATCGACTGAGGCAGGGGGCAGCATTGCGTGGAGCCGACTGCCATCTGGCAGACGGGCATCAACCATCGGAGCCGACCGATCGATGCGAAGGCCCAACGGGGCAATCGATCGTTCCACCATCGCGATCAGCTCTTCGGCAGACGAGAAGCGGACTTCCGTCAACTCGAGGTCGCCACCACGATCGACCCACACTTCGTCAGGGCCGTTCACCAGAACGTCCGTCGTCTCGGGATCGTCCAGAAGAGACTGAATTGGCCCCAGGCCGAGCACGGAACTGACAATCGGATCCACCGACTCGTCGGCTCGCCATGGCGACTCCGATCGCAACAGCCATCGAGCTTCCGCCTCGACGGTCTCAGGAGCGAGCCTGACGTTGCCAGCGGCAATTGCCCGACTGACACGATCGATCACGCCCACGGCAGACTCCAGACCTGTCGCCAGGCGTCTATCCATCTGCTTCTCGAGGGCATACGGCCGGCAAGCAACTGGCGGATGATCCTGGCCCGGAGTCGGGGAAGGACCGGGCCCGGGCCCGGAGGCCGGGTTCCGGACGCGACCGGCTGCCACACCGCGGCCCCCATGTCGGATGGAGCCAGCCAGCCCGGATACAAGGGCTCGACCGGCACCGTCGAGCCGGGCCACCCGTCTCCGGAGACCCGCACCACCACAGCGGGCCACCGGGCTGACAATTGCTCGATGATCGCAATGGCATCGACGGCCTGAATCGGTCCACCCGCGATAACAGCAACACCCTGCCGACCCGGACTCAGCTCATCGAGCCTGGGGCCTTCTCCAGCCAGGTCGGCAAGAGTCCGGCCCGAAGCGAAACGCAGTCCTCCGGCCATGTCGATGACCAGAGATGTTCCAACCGAGGCAGCAAGCCCCAGCGGCCCCGCCACGGAAAGCACCGGATCCGGCGAACTAACCGCGAGGACCCCGAATCTCCCCATCCCTCCCATGTCCCAAACATATGGGCGGCATACCGCTGGTACAAGACCCTTGTTAACTTGAGCATGTGCCCGAAGCAGCCTTCTTTGACCTCGACAAGACGATCATCGCCAAGTCGTCGACACTCGCCTTCACGAAACCGATGTTCAAGGCCGGGCTGCTCAGCGGGTCGACCCTTGCCAAAGCAGGGATAGCCCAGGTCTACTACCAGGCGTTCGGAGCCGACCACGATCAGTTGCAGCGGATCAAGGAGGAGCTATCCAGCCTGACCGAAGGGTGGGACCACGCCGAAGTGGAGGCCCTTGTCGAAGAAACGGTCAATGAGGTCGTGGCCCCGCTGGTCTATGCCGAAGCGCTGGCGATCATCGACGACCACAGGCGCGAAGGGCGCAAGGTGGTGGTCATTTCGGCAAGCCCCGAGGAGATCGTGCGGCCCCTCTGCCACTACCTGGGAATCAAAGATGTCATTGCCACCACGTCGGAGATAGACGAGGAAGGCAGATACACGGGGAGAATCGAGAGGTACACCTACGGGCAGGTGAAGGCCGACGCCATGGCCGAGATGGCTGCCGCCGAAGACATCGACCTGAAAGCAAGTTACGCCTACTCGGATTCGATCACCGATCTGCCAATGCTCGACATCGTCGGCCACCCGGTCGTGGTCAACCCGGACTCCGAGCTTGCAGCTATTGCCGAGGAGCGCGGCTGGGAGGTCCGAAACTTCGAGTCGGCAGTCACTCTGCGAGACAAGCTGGCCTCCAAGGCAGTCCCCGGTGCCGCCGTCGTAACCGGGATTGCCGCCGTTCTCGCCTACTGGGCGCTCAAAGGGCGCAAGGCCTGACCCGAGTGGTCTGCCACACAAGTGGTGTCAGGGTGTCTCCGAGGCATCGGCGTTCGAATCGCAAGGACGCACAACGAAGGCGCACCTGTAGGTGCGTCGAGGCGGAGGACACCGCGAGCGGCGTCGAGGGCCGGAGAGACCCGGCAGTCATGTGTAGGACGGACCACTAAATCAGAGCTGCATCGTTTCCTTCAGATAGGAGGCTCCCCGCTCCATGAGTGCCGCAAAACCGATGCCATCCTTTGAGTCGACCAGTGTTCGCAGTCGCTCCACAGCTTCGGACAGGGCCGAGAGTGATTCGCCCCCATATTCGTTCAGCGACTGGATCTCGAAGTAGAGGTGGGGGTTCTCACCCGCGACCTGGGTGGCCACGGCAAGCTGTTTGTCGAAAGTGGTGCTGGAGAGGTCGGCCAGCCTTCCGGCTTTCTCGCCACTGTCGGCAAGGGCAGCAAGGAAGACGATATTCAGGGCATGCGACAGTCCCAGGATGTAGGCGATGAGACGGTCATGGGAGTCGAGATCCATCTCGACCATCGAAGCCATGGTCGAGGCAAAGAGCTCGCCGGCTTCTGCCGTGGCTTCGGGGACACCCACATCAACCAGAACCACATGGCGACCGGAGAGAAGATCGGTCTCGGGGCCAAACATTGGGTGAACGGACGTGACCCTGACCCCGGCCCGAGCCAAACGATGCAAACCTGACCGAAGGGGCGTTTTCAGCGACCCGATGTCAAACACCAGGCCAGGAGGAGGGGCTTCTGTCATTTCGTCGAGGATCCTCTTGGTGGCAGTCAGCGGTGCGGCGATGACGTAGAGATCGAAGATGCCCGAAGCGTCGCGCCAGTCGAGAACACCACTATCGGCAGAGTCCGGATCGGCGATCTCGACATGGAAGCCCTGCGATTCGAGAAAGCGGACAAACCATCCACCCATTCGCCCCAATCCGCCGATCACCAGGGCACTGCGGCCGGTCCCTGCCGAATCAGCCTCCACTCGACCCTGCTCCTGTATGACCAACGAGGACCTGATCAGCTCGAGCATCATTCGCTCGGCGAGATCCTCCGAGAAACCGGCGTCGGCTGCTACCCGACGAGCACGCTCCACAACCTCCTTCTCGTGGGCGTAGTCACGAATCGGCACTCCTGCGGCCCTTTTCAACACGCCGAGTCTGGCCGCCAGATCATTACGACGACCCGACAAGGAAACGATCTCACGATCGATGTCGGCTATCGCCTCTCGAAGGTTGGAAAGTTCGCTGCTACCCATCCAAGGAGATTACGACTCAAGCCTCACGGGTCGTCGACATCGGCGCGATCATCCAACCCAGACGCAGCTCGATCACCGCCTTGTATAGGTCGAGGGCAGACATCTCGTCACCCTCGAGCCTTCTGACCACCACCCGATTGAGGGCGAAGGCCTCGACTTCCCAGACTGCCTCGCGATCGAGTGACCCGTCCACGAAACCGTCCTCTGACACTGTTTTGAGGGCATCGGTCACCGGAGAAACCAGCAGAGTCGCCGGTCCGATGTCGGGGGGTATCTCCATCTCGACGGGCTCACCTGTGGGTCGGATGACGATCCAGTCCTGATCTTCGCCTGCCAACTCCTGGAGCCGGGGAACCGTGAGCATGGGGCAAAGGTACCCTCGCCGTGATGACCAGTGGACACGGAACCAGGGCAATGATCGTCGTTGGTGGCGGATCGAGCTCCCGGTTCGGCTCCGACAAGTTGATGACCGATGTCGTCGGCCGGCCTCTCATCGCCCACACCGTTGCCGCGGTGAGGGACCACGTTGACAAGTGCGTCCTGGTCTGCCGGGCCGATCAGGCAGACCAACTGGAATCGCTCGAACTGGGCGTTTCGATCGTCCCGGGAGGTGCGACCCGTACCGACTCCGAGATGTCAGGTCTGGCAGCTCTGGGTGGGGAGCACCACCTCATCGGGATCCACGATGGGGCGCGGCCTCTCGTCAGTGGTGAACTGATAGAGCGGCTCTTCGACGAAGCCGAGGCGTTCGGAGCCGCCGTGCCCGTTCTGAAGCCCAACACCCTCCTCATTGATCGCAGGCTTCACCGACCCGTCGAGAACGCGGTCACCGTCCAGACACCTCAGGTCTTCAGGGGCCCGGCGTTGCTGGCCGCCTATGTGGGCGCGGCCAAGACGGCGTTCGAGGGGTACGACACCGCCGAGGTCGTCCACGAGTTCGGCGATCTCACAATTGTCTCCGTGCCCGGAGACCCCCTCAATATCAAGGTGACCGAGACGGCCGACCTGGAGAAGGTCACCGAGATCCTCGAAGGACTCTCTCATACCGAACCTCGGTGACCTGGACTCCGCCGATCTCTTCGATCCTCAGCGGCTTGCCCAGTGTCCACTCCTGTCGCTCATAGAAGGACCGAGCCTTGGCGTTGGACTCCAGAACCCAGAGCAGAGCCTTGTCGAAGCCGGCAGCGCTGAGCTTGCTTTCGGCTTCACCCAGCAACTCAAAACCATGACCTTTGCCCCACTCGCCAGGATGTACGTAGATGGCGAAGATCTCCCCCCAGCCGTCATCGACCGACCTCCCCAAAAAGGCGAACCCGGCGAGATCTCCTTCATTCTCCGCCACCAGGATTATCGAGCCGGACTCGATTTGGTGAGTGAACCACGAGGTTCGCCTCTCAATATCCAACCCGGCGAGAAAGGCGTCCGGGAATATCTCCCGATAAGTGTGCTGCCAGGTGGCGATGTGCAGAGAAGAGAGTTCAGCGGCGTCCGACACCCTTGCGGGTCGGATCATCTCACTCCTCCTCTGTGGAGCCGTCGGTATCAGCGGCCTTGTCGCGCCCACCGAGCACCCAGAATGCCAGAGCTGACAAGGAGGCCGCCCCAAGCGCAAGGGCAAGCCACCCGAGCTGTCGCGCTCCGGAACTCAGGCCGTCATCTCCCTCGGGCGTCGGCGGTACCCCGGGGACATCAGGAGAGACATCGGCGCCGAGCTCGACCAACGAAACCGCTTGGGAGAGGCCATCCTCAGAACCCACGGCGTCGAACACCACAATGTAATTCTTAGGCTCGAGCTCGGTGCGGATGCCAAACACGCCGTCTCCCCGGTCGAGCAATGGCAGAGTCAACGTCGGATCATCCTCGAACCCGAGATGGGCGACTACCGCCTGAGCCGACACCCTGACCTCAACCTCGATGTCCACCAACATCACCGTCGCTTCGAGGGACTCGACCGTGGCCGACGCGCTTCCGAACGCTCCGCCGAGCTCGACGGCGATCACCAGAGCCAGATACGCCAGTTTCATCGGTCGATCCACTCCCCCCGCTCCACGAGCAAGCTCTTCAGGAGGTCGGGGCGGTCGGTTACCAGACCGTCAACGCCGAGATCGAGCAGTCTTTTCATCTCCGGGACCTCGTTGACGGTCCAGACATGTACCTGAAGTCCGGCCTGATGGGCCGATCTCAACAGCTTCTCATCGACGACTCGCACTCCTCGAATCTGTGTCGGTACTTGCAAAGCGCTGGCGTCACCACCGCCACCACGACCGACTCGGGAGGCGAGCACCCACATTCGCGTGAGGGCAGGACCCGTCGAAGTTGGCACACGACCGCCGGAAACCTCCCGAAACTCATTGAGTCGATCGTCGGAGAATCCCCCAACGATAATCCTTTCGTGGAGCTCCAGCCTGTCTACGAGGTTGGCAAAAGGGCGGGCAAGACCGTCGATCTTGAGATCCACGACCAGCGAAACGTCAGGAAAATCGGTGACGATTTGTTCGAAGCTGGGAATCGCGATTCCCTTGCCCCGGAAAGAAAAACCGTCGCGACCCCCGTGTCTGTATCCGGCATCGAGAGTGCGGATCTCATCAAAGGTGTAATCGGAGACCTCTCCCGACCCTTCAGTAGTGCGATCCACCGTGTGGTCGTGCACGCAGACGATTACGCCGTCGCTGGTGATGTGAAGATCCGTCTCGATGTGGCGGTATCCCATCTCGAAGGCACCGGAGAAAGACTCCATTGTGTTCTCCGGCCACAGGAGCCGACTCCCGCGGTGGGCAATGGGGACCGGTGGGGGCCAGATCTGTCGGTCGAGGGTCATTTAGTGCTCTCCAACGTAACCACGGTCGCACTCGGATCCGGACAAGAAAAAGCGACGGGCCATGACAGGCCCGTCGCAAATCCCGGTATACAGGGCTTTTAGCGCGCTACGCGGTCCTTCAGGCCCTTGGCGGCACTGAAGTGTGCGTACTCCTTTGCCGCGATATGAATCGCTTGGCCCGTTGCGGGGTTCCGACCCATGCGGGCGGCGCGATGCTTTGTGCTGAAGTTGCCGAAGCCGGTGATGTTCACCTTGCGGCCTGCGTCGAGTTCGACGGCGATTATCCCTTCTCCATCCTTGGTCGAGAAGATGATGTCGATGATCTCGGCGGCTTTGCCCTTGGAGACGTCGGCCTTACCGGCCAACTTGTCCGCCATCTCGGACTTGTTCACAGCCCCTCCTTGTGGGTTGATGAATGCGCGGCGTTGTCTGCTGCGACGATGAAACGTAACGATAGGGCAATTACCCAACAGCAACAGGCTTTTCCGTGCTTTACAATTCGCGAACCCGAGGAGGACTATGAGCGTCGAATACCAACTGGACGGTGATGTGGCCATCATCACCCTCAACCGCCCGGATCGATTCAATGCCATCGAAGCCGGGTTGGCGGCCGGAATGGTCGAGGCCGTGGACACGGCCGGCCGGGAGGCACGGGCCATTGTCCTCACTGGTGCGGGCAAGGCTTTCTGCTCCGGAGCCGACCTCTCCCAACTCATCGACGACTACGACAACGGCGGGCCCGACCTGGCAGGTCTCCTCAACGACGTCTTCCATCCAATGGTTCTTGCTCTGGTGAACAGCAAGGTCCCGACCGTCGCCGCGATCAACGGTGTGGCCGCCGGGGCAGGCCTGGGGATCGCACTCGGATGTGACATCCGGATCATGGCCGAATCATCCTTTCTGACCTCTGCCTTCACCGCAATCGGTCTCGTCCCGGACTCGGGAACCACCTGGTGGCTTTCCCACTTCGTAGGTGTTTCCAAGGCGGTCGAACTGGCGATGACCAACAAGCGTGTCAGTGCAGGCCAAGCCGACTCTCTCGGGCTGTGCGCCGAGATCGTCCCCGATACCGAGGTCGTCGTCAGGGCTGTTGAGGTTGCGGGCACATTGGCCGACATGGTTCCTGACTCTCTTGTCACCACCCGACGTCTCATCCGGGAGGCGACCCGTCTCAGTTTCGAAGAGGGGTTGGAGGCGGAGCGTGTTGAGCAGGGCCGGATGGGCAAGACGCCCGAGCATCGTGAAGGCGTCGCCGCTTTCCTCGAGAAGAGAAAGCCCGACTTCCGCAACCCCGGTTAGTCGGTACACGGTCTCAGGGTTTGGCCAGGTAAACCCTGATCATGATCTTGCCGCCTTCTCCGTGGCCAAATGCGACACCGATCTCGTTGTTGAGCCAGGCCAGATCTTCGTTGCCGGTCTCAAACGTGATCAGCTCTCTCAGGTCCGCCGACTGATCGGGGTTGACGATGGAAACACCGGAGCCCTGATATGAGACGGCTTCGCGCTTCTCGCCGATGACAGCATGTATGTCCAGAGCCATGTTCCCGTCGGAGCGAACGGTGACGTAGTCCACTCCCCTGACCGGACGCTCACCTTCCCAATGGGGCCCGGAGGCGGTGCCCTCGAACGGAAAATCGATTCTCATCCCGCCGGGCGTCTTGCCGATTACGTTCATCCCGAGCTCGGCCTCGATGGTGCAGAAGTCCTCGAGTGAGGGCATGGTTGATCCTCCGTGGTCACGAGGGGTCACCGTAGCCGTGAATCGGCGAGGAGGGCCCGAACCTCCTCATTGGTCGTTTGGCCGAAGTTCCGATACCACGCGCCAACCGCCCCGAAGTATCGAGGCTGATTGATGACAACGACACGATCGGCCTCCGTTTCGAGCATTCGAGTTGTGTCGCGGGGGGCGACAGGCACCGCTACCCAAACTTCGGCAGCGTGCCTTGCCCGTAAGGCGGCCACGCCGGCCATGGCCGTCGAACCGGTCGCCAGGCCATCATCAACGAGAACGGCCGTCCTTCCCGACGGATCAATTGCCACCGCGATCTCTCGATACGACGCAAGTCGACGCTCCATCTCCTGGAGCTCGGCTGCCTCGACGCGGCGAAAAGCCTCCTCATCCACCGAGGCAAGAGCGACTACCTCGTCGTTGCGGATCACCACGCCACCCTCGGCCACCGCACCCATGGCCAGTTCGGGCTGAAACGGGACACCCAGTTTTCTAACGACCAGAACATCGAGGTCGCACCCGAGTGCCCGAGCTACCTCGTAGCCCACGGGGACGCCACCACGAGGAAGGGCCAGAACCAGAGGATCCGATGGCGCCAGCTCGGCTACGGCTTCGCCCAACGCTTCCCCGGCCGTGCGGCGGTCGGCGAAACGCATGGTTCAGCCGTATCGAGTCACGAAAGTGTGAAGCCAGGGAGTGACATGGTCGAGATACTCCGCTGCTTCACCAATCGGGAGGGTGCGCGCTGCGTAATTCATGAGCATCACCTGTCTTCCGGCATGAAAGCCATCAAGCTGACTCTCGTCAGCGATCGGCCATTCGGCGACCTCCTCGTAACCACGCCGGAAGGCCTTTCGGATGTCATCTCTCTGGTCGGAGTCCCTCGAATGATAGAGGCTGATCGCCACGTCCTGGGCCGGAAGAGCGAGCATCACGTCCTCGAAGTCAAACGCATAGAGTCGACTCCCCGCCACATGCACGTTCCACTCGTGAAGGTCACCGTGGACTACCTGCGGGACCTCGTCTGCCCAAGACTCCCTGATGACCTTGGCTGCGATTCTGCCCGCCTTCTTCACAAGACCGCGGCGTGGCGCTTCGAAGAGGTGGCCATAGAGCGGGTCGTCGATGATCACCGGATCCATTTCGGCGCCGTAGTAGAAGATCCGATCCCAACTCCGCATCTGCCCCACTTGTGGTGGCTCCCACGTTTTCCCATGCTGTTGCAACGACGCCGACATTCGGCCCAGCAATCGATATCCGAACGGTCCGGCCCCGTCTCCCAAGGGGGCACCGGGCACCCATGTGAAGAGGGCACATAGTCTCTCCTTCCCGAGATCGGAGTCGAACTCGTCGACGACGAGGCCGCCCCCAGCGGTGCGAATCGGGGTCACCACGTCGAGTGACGTCTCCGTGTTGAGAGTGTCGAGCCATGCCACTTCGAAGTCGATGTTGGACCGGGTGTTGGCGTGCGGATTACCTACTCGGAGAACAAGCTGCCGCCCGCTTTCGGTGACCACGCGATACATCACGTTGGAGTGGGTAGCCAGATGTTCGACTTCGCGCGTGAGAAACGGGTACCTCCGCAGGGCGCGATTCGCCAGTGGCAGCAGGTGCGAGGCTTCTTTGGCTATTCGTGATGCATCCATGACAAAAGGTGGGCATTGGACTGCCCACCTTCGATTCTGGTCGGTCTGGCCCGCGTTACAGGGGTTCTACAGACCCAATTGTCTCGTCGCCACGCCGACGGTGCACTGGGGCGCCATCTGAAAAGACACGCTCAGATCTCGGCGGGGGAGTCCATCTCGGCGGTTCCGGAGCGCCTGGCATGCCAGCGGTCCCAGAGGACCAACATCGAGGGCAACACCAGCACAGCCGCCAGCATGGCCAGCAAAATGGTGTAGGCAGTCACGAAACCGAATTGGCGGAACGGAATCGTCGTCGAGGTCACGAGAATTCCGAATCCGGCAACCGTCGTCAGGGCTGAGCCGGCGAGAGCAGCACCTGTGTTGCCCAACGTCAACTCGATCGCCTCCTCGACTGACGACGAGCGAGCCCGGTCCTCGAGGAATCGGTGGGTGATGTGGATCATGTACGGGATCCCGATACCAACAGCCAGCGCGGAAATCGTTGCGGTTACGGGCCCGAAGGGGATGCCAAAAGCAGTCATCAACGCAAAGGACCACAGCACCACCAGAATCACCGGGATCGTCGTGATCAAACCGAGCATCGGGCGCCGAACCTCAAACCAGAAGTTGACCACAAGGAGGATCAGTGCTGCGATCAGAGTGAGTAGTAACGACGAGAGTTGAGAATCGCGCAATGTGCTGATGATGACGTTGTTGATGATTTCATTCGACGTCGCGACCGCGCTGAGCCCGATTCCGATTACCCCCGAGAAGTCTTCCAGAACGTCAGTCTGAAGCTGGCTGGCTCCAGACTCTCCGGCCTGGGTCGTGAAGTCGAACAACGCAGCGTCGTATCCAGAGCCACCTCTGTGCAACACAGTGGAGGCGAGACGTGGCGCCGCAAGGAATGCAGCGTCGTATACCGAGGCTACGTCGGTGCCGGACGGGAACATGAAGGTCGCTGGGTCAGCACCGGCAGCTTGCATGGCCTGGCCCACTTCGGGGACAAAGATTGGTGACTCCTGCGAGCCCAATTGAGCAATCACTGACACCGGAGAGGCGCCTGCCGGGTTTCCGCCGAAGGTGACGACGTTGGGCGTGTCGGTGAGGTTGTTGTTGGCTATCACCATCTCGTTCCACGCCTCAGCGGTGGTGACATCGCCTTCGATGAGCACTCGGGTGTTTTCTCCGAATCCACCACCGAAGTCCGCAAGCAACGTTTCGAAAGTCGATCGGAGCGGCGATGTTGTCGGTATGAAGTCGATGAAACTGAACTTGGTCTCGAGATTGGTGGTTCCCCAGGCGCCGAGCGCCCCCAGAAGGAGGGCGATGATCGTTGCCGCAACCGCGGCCTTCTTGGCGATGCCGGAGGTGGCACCGATGAGGCGTCCTAGCAACCGCTGTTCGCCACCAACGAGACGCTCTGGTTCAAACGTCTTCCTTCTGACACCACGTCGATCGAGGACTTCCCGAACCGCGGGGACGAAGGTCAGCATCAGCAGGAAGGAAGAAAATATTCCAATCGCCGCCAGCGCCCCAAACTCTCGGAGAGCCGGGATAGCGTTGAAGAGGTTTGTGAGAAAGCCGACCGCTGTGGTGACGGTCGCGAGTACCAGAGCCACGCCCACCGTGCGGATTGCCCTCGAGATTGAGTCATCGACGGACGCTCCCGCGGAAACTTCCTCGCGATAGCGCGAATTCACGTGAATCGAGTAGTCGACTCCAAGCCCGATCAGCAAGATCGGCAGTATCTGGGCCATGGGGCTTGCGTCCGTGAACAGCAGGAATCCGATACCGTTCATCCATGAGATAGCGAAACCGATCGTGATCAGGGTCAGCATCGTGTCTGCCGCCGTCCGTCGAAGACCCCGGTCGGTGAATGTCCAAATCAAGAACACGGCCAGCAGCAAGATCGCAGTGGCCGCGAAGAGTGCGCTCGAGTTCCATTCTTTCAGGAAATCGGGCAATGCGCCGTCGAGAATAATGGCTAGCGTCGGAAGCACGACCAGAACAATGGAGATGATCACAGCGGAAAGTCCGAGCACCAGAATCCAACGAGCGAGCGCACGCCGGGGTTTGACGAGAAACACCATTGCCAGAACCACCATGATTATGAGGGCGGCGGTCCCGAACAGTCGGCCGATCTCGGCCGTGAATTCGTCCTGGTCCCCGAATAGCAACTCGAATGAGAACGGCTCGGCCGTGTAACCGGCAGGCAACACTGTTGCGCTGATTTCCGCAGCCGCTTCCACGCTGGCATCGACGAACTGGTCGATGTCGTCGCTTGACTCCGCTCCGCTGGTAAAGATGATCATCAGCCCGCTGTCCGAAGCAGGACCGCTGATGTCGGCGCTGGTAGGCAGCAACCCTTCGACGAACCCAGCCTGGCCCGGGGGCAACTCGATAAGCGAGCTCTTGAACATCCGCTGCAGTTCCTCATCGCTCATCGGCATCGGAGCGCCTTGTTCGATGGCTCCTTGAACTGGAGCAAGGAAGCTGACAATCGGACCCCCCTCCTGGTCGACGAGTATGTCAGCAAAGGTGCCGCTCACTACTGTTTCCGAGACAGCGTTGACCGCTTCCATCCCATCGAGACTGAAAACGTTGCCGCCGTCTGACGAGACGATCACCTGCATCACGGAGACTGTGGACTCGGCACCAAACAAATCGTTGATGGTCTCGGCTGCAGCCAACTCGGGCGCATCAGGAGCGAATGACGCGTTGCTGTCCTCTTCCGGTTGGAAGCTCCCGGCAAAGTTGCCGAGGACGACCGACACAATCACTGTGGCAACGATGACCACCCATGGAAATCGACGAACAGCCGTCGCGAGTGCCGACACAAGAGATTTCACTTTGTTCCTCTCCTTATGCTTCGATTCCAGGCGGACGGGTCCGAGAAAGCTGGAAATCGGTTCTGGGGGCCAAAGCCCGATGGGAGGCTAGATAAGTGTGCACCAAACAAACAATCGACTAGATACTTGTCCAATATTGGGAAGTTCCTTCCACCAGCCGCCGAAGAATCAACCAGCGAGTGAGCCGATCACTTCATCCAATACGGTCACGAACATGCGGTTCTCGTCAGGGGTGCCCAACGTCACCCGGACCCAACCTTCTGACATGGGTCTGACGATCACTCCGCGCTTGGTGAACTCCTCGGTGCCACTGCGAGAGTCGTCGCCCAGCCTGAAGAAGATGAAGTTGGTTTGGCTCTTTGCGTAGGGCAAACCTCGTTCCGCCATCACGCCCATCAGGTGATGGCGGGCCGCCGAGTTGGCCTCCGCACGCCGACGAACCTCTTCGGGCTGGCCCAAGGAGGCCAGAGCGGCAGCCTGGCCGACCTGATTGACCGTCAAGGGCTGTTGGGCCTTGCGCAACTCGACCAGCGTCGACGATTGCCCCACTGCATAACCAATACGTTGAGCAGCCAGACCGTAGATCTTGGAGAAGGTGCGCAAGACAAGGACGTTTGTTCGGGTGACGGCCGTGGGGATGGCTGTGCGATATCGGTCGTCGTCGACAAACTCGTGATATGCCTCATCCACAACCACCAGGATCGACTCGGGCACCGCGTCGATAAAGGCCTCGATGTCGTCGCTGGGCGTGATCGTGCCGGTCGGGTTGTTCGGGTTGCAGATGATCACCAGCGCGGTCTCATCGTTGATAGCCGCGGCGATCGCGTCGAGATCGAGCGAGAAAGTGTCATCCAGGGGCACCTCCACGTACCCGGTTCCCGACCAGATGGCAGCAAACCGGTACATGATGAAGCTGGGCCACCCATACACGGAGTTTGTGCCGGGACCGCCCACCGCGTTGGTGATTTCTGCCAGCAGGGCAACACTTCCGTTGCCAAAGAGAAGGTTCTCGGGTTCTATGGAGAGTTCATCAGCGAGGGCGTGACTCAGATCCCACAGGTCGTTGTCCGGGTATCTGTTGGCAGAGATCAGCGTCTTGCTCGCGGCCTCGATAACCCCTGGAAACGGCCCCTCCGGACTCTCGTTGGCGGCGAGTTTGATGATCGAATCAGGGTCGAGACCGTACTCGCGGGCCACGTCCTCGATGGGACGGCCGACTTCATAGGGGTTGAGAGATGAGATGTCTTCGCGGTACCGGGGCATCCGGCGAAGTTAGCTGACCAATGGTGGTCTTGTGACACCGACCGCCGGGACAAGCGGGTTCGAGTTGTGGCAAACTCGTTGCATGGGTCGATTCGAGACACTGCGAATCATTGACGAACAGGGCCACCTGGTTGGGGAGGATCCCGGTCTCGACCCTGAGCTCTATCAGCAGATGTACCGCAACATGGTTCTTGCCCGCGAGCTGGATCGCCGCATGCTGATGCTACAACGTCAGGGACGCATCGGCACCTATGCGATGTTGGAGGGTCAGGAGGCGGTCCAGATCGGCTCGGCCCTGGCCATGGAGCCAAACGACTTCGTCTTTCCGTCTTACAGAGAACACGGCGTTCAGACAACGAGGGGCCTCCCGCTGGAGGTCCTTCTCGCGTACTGGAGGGGCTTGCCCAACTCCGACTGGGACATGGAGAAGTACCGCACGGGGATCATCACCGTGCCTATCGCAAGTCAGCTCCCCCACGCCGTCGGGTACTCCTATATGTGCAAACTTCGTGGCGACAGCACCGTCACCACTGTCTATTTCGGTGACGGCGCCACGTCGGAAACCGACTTTCACTCCGGCATGAACTTCGCCGGCGTGTGGAAGACGCCAACGGTGTTCATCTGCTCCAATAACCTCTACGCCATATCCGTCCCGTACGAGAAACAGACGGCATCGGAGACAATTGCGCAGAAGGCGATCGCCTACGGCTTCGAGGGGCTCCGGGTAGACGGAATGGACCCCATCGCGGTGTATCTCGCCACCAGCCTTGCGGTGAGACGGGCAAGACAGGGGAAGGGCCCAACCCTGATCGAGGCGATGACATACAGGTATGGCGGCCACGCCACCGCCGACGATGACTCTCTATATAGATCCGCCGAAGAAGTCGAGGAGTGGAAAGCCAAGGACGCCATCGAGCGGCTTCGCCGCTTTCTCGAAAGCCGTGGCGAATGGGATGAGCGCTCCGGGGAGAAGGTGGCGATGGAGATCAAGGATTCGGTTGATGGAGCCATCACTGCCATCGAAGCCGAGCCCTTTCCCGATCGTGACGACGCGGTGCGTCACGGGTTCGCCCGAATCCCGGAGCACACCGTCGCGCAGCTCAACGCCATGCAACGCGCACACGGCGAACCAGAAACCAGCTTCAGCGAAGACGAGCTATGGCGGGTTGGTCGCGACACGCTCCCAGCCGGACCGACCCAATCGTGGACAATGGCTCAAGCCATCAATTCGACCCTTCATCAGGCAATGGAGAGTGACGAGCGGGTGATCGTCCTAGGTGAGGATGTCGGTCTGACCGGCGGTGTGTTCCGGATTACCGAAGGACTACAGGACAGGTTCGGGGAGGACCGCGTCATCGACACCCCCCTCAACGAGTCAGGTATCGTCGGAAGCGCCGTCGGAATGGCCATAGCCGGCGCCCGCCCGGTGGCCGAGATCCAGTTCGAGGGTTTCATCTATCCAGCCTTCGACCAGATAGTCAGCCATCTGGGAAGATTCCGGTTCCGAACACGTGGCCACACTCCTATGCCCGTGGTCGTTCGATTCCCCAGTGGGGCAGGCATCGGCGCCCACGAACACCACTGTGACTCGCCCGAAGCCTATTTTGTTCACGCACCGGGCCTCGTGGTGGTATGCCCATCCACCCCCATCGACGCCAAGGGCCTGCTGGCCGCTGCCCTCGAGAGCGACGACCCGGTGATCTTTCTCGAGCCAAAGGTTCTCTACAGGGCCGGCCGGGAAGATGTGCCGACCGAGCACTACACCCTCCCTATCGGCCGGGCGCGAACGAGAAGGGAAGGGACCGACCTGACACTTGTCACCTACGGCGGGATGGTTCCGGTGGCTTTGGAGGCCGCCGGCAGGTCAGAAGCCTCGGTAGAAGTGATCGATCTTCGCACGCTCTTCCCATGGGACCGGGAGACTGTCCTCGAGTCAGTCGTCAAGACCGGACGTCTGCTCCTTGTCCAGGAACCTCAAGGGTCGGCCGGGATTGCCGCCGAGGTTGCGGCCGTTGTTGCCGAAGAGGCTAAGTACGAACTCAAAGCACCCGTGGTCCGAGTCACCGGTTTCGATTTGCCCTGGCCCCAGTTCGCCATCGAGAGCCACGTTCTGATCGATGCTGACAGAGTCGGCCTGGGGATCGACGAGGTCCTCGCCGGTTGAGCGGCTTACCGTCCGTTGCGGTATTTGGCTCGTCACAAACTGATCCCGGTACCCGAAGGTGGGCCGAAGCGGAGCGAGTGGGCACACGTCTCGCCGGAGCCGGCTTCGCCGTGATCACGGGCGGTTACGGCGGGACCATGGAGGCCGTCTCCAAAGGCGCTGCCGATGCAAGTGGCCATGTGATCGGTGTGACTGCGCCGCCATTGTTCCCTGGCAGGCACGGTTCAAACCCATACGTAGCCGAACTGATCGAAGCCGAGGGCCTCGCGGGGCGGATCGGAGTGATGATGGAGAGGGCAGCGGGAACCATCGCCCTGCCCGGCTCAATCGGAACCGCAACCGAACTGCTGATCGCCTGGAACGTCAATCACATCGTGCGCCGCAACGGCGGTCGCCACCTTCCCACCGTGGCGGTGGGAGGAGAATGGCGCAAGGTGGCCGAGACCCTGGTGACAGAAGTAGGCGCTTTCCCCGGGGACGTCCACCTTGTCGGCACACCCGACAAGGGGGTGGATTGGATACTGGACCAACTAATAATCCGCTAGACCGCTAGTGGTCCGCGGCATCAATTGAGCGACAGACCACTAGATCCACTTTTCGCGATCTAGCCTTCGGGTCGGAGTGAGCCACGTACACCCCGACATCAGGACTCAGAAACATCGCAGGTCCGATTGTCGCAAGGGCCATCACGAGTATGGCGAGTCCCAGCACATTGGTGCTGGGATCCTCCGACGTGTCTGCGGCACCTGCTCTGACGTAACCATCGACCTGACGCGGGCCAGTGAGTTGACCACGCCGCTGGTCAGCTCCCAGTCGAACATCATCTCGTTGACTTCCAAACACTCCAAATCCACCTGAAGCCCTAATCTGGCCATCGTGACTCGAGTTGTCCGAGCCGCCGGGGGTCTCGTCATACGTAAGACTCCCAAAGGAAACCTCAAGATCCTGATCGCTCACAGGGCTTCCTACGATGACTGGTCGCTGCCCAAGGGCAAGGCCGACGAGGGGGAGACACCCGAGGAGACAGCCATCCGCGAGGTCCTCGAGGAAACGGGTTACCACTGCCGAATAGTGGCACCACTTGGAACGACGCGGCATCGCATGAACCGGGGTGTCAAGGAGGTCGCCTGGTATGTGATGCGTCCTTTGCCGGACAGCCCGGGCTTCAAGAAGAACAAGGAAGTAGACGCCATCCGGTGGGTCAGTCGAAAAACGGCAAAGAAGACCCTCGATTACAAGAACGACCGCAGACTCATCAACGAGTCCGACCTGAAGAAGCTTGCTCAAACAGGAATGCTCTACCTGGTTCGACACGCTGCGGCCGGGGACCGTGCCAAGTGGACTGGCGACGACCTCGAGCGCCCTCTGAGCAAAAAGGGCCGGCGTCAGGCCGACGCGATTGCCAAGTCGCTGAAGAAAGCGGGGATTGAACGGATTGTCTCCAGCCCGTCCTCCAGGTGCATCCAGACGGTGAAGCCCCTGGCCAAGGCAATCGGCGCCAAGGTGGAGATCAGTGAGGCACTCGCCGAGGGCCCGGACATCGACGCGGCCTACGACCTCGTCGACTCCCTGGTGGGCAACAATGCTGTCCTTTGCTCACACGGAGACGTGATCCCGGCAACGATCCACCGGCTGATGTGGGCGGGACTGACCCTCGAGTCGAGGTTCTACTGCTCGAAAGGCTCCATCTGGAAGATAGCGGTGGAGAAGGCAAGGTTCACCACGGGTCACTACCTCCCACCGCCCAAGGCATAGTGGGCCACTGGTGTGTTCACCTACAGGCTCTTGGTTCCCGCCGACCAGTCGGCGTACAGGTCTGCGTACACACCGTGCTCACCGATGAGCTCGCGGTGGTGGCCACGCTGAACCAAACGGCCCTTGTCGAATACCAGCACTTCGTCGGCACCTTCGGCAGTCGAAAGCCGGTGGGCGATCGTCACCGAGGTCCGGCCCTCGGTCAGCTTGTCGATCGCATGTCGGAGGGCGACGTCGAGAGCAGGGTCAACCGCAGACGTGGCTTCATCAAGCACTAGAAGGTCAGGCGACCCGATCCAGGAGCGCACCAGGGCCACCAGTTGACGCTCGCCTGCGGACAAGTTGCCACCCCGTTCACCGACACGCGTCTCGAGTCCTGCCACAAGACCTTGGACCCACTCTCCCAACCCCAACTCGTGAAAGGCGGTCCAGATCTCGGCGTCATCTGCTCCAGGGCGTCCGTATCGAACATTGTTGGCCACGGTGTCGTCAAAGAGGAAGCCCTCTTGGGGCACGAAGGCCACCCTGGATCGAAGATGTGCCAACCGGATGCGGGATATCGAAATCCCACCGATGTGAATCTCGCCTCTGACCGGATCGAGCAGACGGACCAGCAGCTTGGCAAACGTGGTCTTGCCGGAGCCCGTTTCGCCAACAACGGCCACTCGCGCGCCCGTGGCGATGTCCACCGAGACGGCCGTCAAGACTTCTTCGCCGCCCGGGTACGAATAGCGCACGTCGCTGAAACTGGCGCTCAAACCACCGGGACTCAGATCCCCAGGATTGGTTGGCTCGTCAATCTCCACGTCTCCGTCGAGAACTTCCAGAACACGTCGAAGTCCGGAGGCCGCGGACTGGGCGAATTCGAGCGTCTCGACCAGCACCTGCAGCGGCTCAATCAGCAGATTGGCGAGAAACAGGAAGGCAATCAGGGTTCCCGCCGACATTCCCTGATTTATTCCGATGAACAGGCCAGCGACCACCAATGTGGCGGTGAGAAGCCCCGAGAAAATCTCGGCGGTGGAATAGAGGGTGTTTCCGAAACGATACGTACGGAACTCGCTGAGGAAGCGCCGCTCCAGGGCGTCGGCAACCTTGCCCTTTGTCGACTCCTCCGTTCCATAGGCGCGAACAACGGGAATTGCCGTAATCGACTCCGACAGTATCCCCAGTGAGGCCCCGACTTCCCTGCGGACCTCGTCGTATCTCGACGCCAGCATTCGCTGAAACCATCGCATCATCCAGAGGTAGATCCCCACGCCACCAAGAGCGACCAGAGCGAGCCGCCACTCATAGAACATCATGACGCCGGTTGCCAGCACCACCTGGCTCGACGCGACGATCAGCCCGACGCCGCCCCACTCCATGAACTCCTGAAGCGTCGAAATGTCGGAGGTGACTCTGGAGACGAGATTGCCTCTGCGTTCGGCCTGCACATGGAGCACCGACTGACGCATCAGATGGTCGAATGTCTTGGTCCGCAGGTCGGAGAGACCCGATGATGAGGTCCGCACCAGTCTCAACAGTGAGATCCGACCGACGAAGACGCCGACGATGAGGGCGACCAGAGCCACCCCGGCCATTGCGACCACATTGGCCATGTCGATGCCATCGGGGCCGAGAATCTCCTTGTCGATGATTTGTTGGATAACGATCGGAGTGACGACGGTTATCGCTTGCCCTGACATCGCGAGAAACAGGGTCAGCCGGAGTCCTTGCTGAAAGACCGGCGCCTCCTGGAGGGCCCTGCGGATGAGGGCCAGGGTCGTGTAGTCAGTGCTCAAGAGGCTTCCCGCTGGAGTCGAAGGGCTTCTTCCTCATAAGCCTGCACCAGACGGGTATAACCCGGCACCGTCTTCAGCAGCTCCTCGTGGGTGCCGTGCCCGAGGATGCGCTTGTTGTCGACGTAGACGACCTCATCCGCCAGACGTATCGAGGACGGTCGATAGGCGACGACGACGATGGTCGATGGGAGGGCGGCGCTCTTGAGCGCCTTGAGGATCTCAGCCTCCACCGACGGGTCCACGGCAGAGGTGGCGTCATCGAGGATCAACAACCTGGGTTTGCGGATGAGGGCACGGGCAAGCGCCAGACGCTGCCGCTGGCCACCGGACAGTGTGGTTCCTCGCTCTCCCAGCTCGGTGTCGAGGCCATTGGGCAATTCGGATATGAACGAGTCGGCTCTTGCCAGTCTGACTGCCGTGTCCACGTCCTTTTCGGTGTATTCCTCCCCGAGGGTGATGTTGCCCAGGACGGTGGAGTCAAACAGAAACGCATCCTGAGCGACGTATGACACCTCCTTGGGAAGCTCCGACGCGGCAAAATCACGAAGGTCTCTGCCCTCGATATGGATCACTCCCGAGTCCGGATCCCACAACCGGGCGAGCAACAGCCCAAGTGTCGACTTACCGGATGCGGTCGGTCCGACCACAGCGAGGGTGGTCCCGGCCCGGAGATCTAGTTCGAGGCCGGCGAGAATCGGTTCAGCATCGTATTTGAATCCGACAGCCGAACCGACGATCGGTGCTGCCTCGACGACCCTGTTGGCAATTCCCTCGCCGTATTCGACGAACTCATCGGCGTCGAGGACGTCCTGTACTCTCTTCCACCCGGCGAGGCTGCCGGCGAGATCCCAGAGGACATACCCGATGAGCTGTATCGGGAACGAGAGCAGAACGAGCAGATAGGCGATTGTCACCAGCTCACCTGGTGTCATCACCCCAACCGAGATACGCGAGGCCCCGCCCACCAGGAGAAACACGATCAGCATCTGGGGCAGGGCGCGGACGATCACCTGATACTTGGTCCAGATGGAGTTGACCTCGATGATCCTGTCCCTCAACACGTCACTGACAGCGCCAAACCGGTCTGAGACATAAGACTCCCGTCCCAGCGACTTCACGGTGAGGGCTCCGTCGAACGCCTCATGCGCCACCGAGGACACCTCGCCACGCATGACCTGAACCTCTTCCCACATCCCATACGTGATCCAACTGCCACGAACGTCGATGGCGATGACAATGAACAGGCCGACTACAGCCCCGAAAGCGAGCCAGGGGTCTATCACAGCGATCATGATGATTGTTCCGACCAGGAGAAGGGATACTCCGGTGGCGTAGGGAAGGGGACCCAAGACTCCAGTTCCCTGCTGTACATCGGAGTCCGCAACTGCCAGAAGATCCCCGATCGACTGTCGACTGAACCAAGACATCTTCAGCGACAACTGGTGTTCGAGAAGATCGTTGCGCACGTCACGCCGGACAGCCGAGGTGAGCCAACCGGCGGAGGTCCGCCGAATCACGATCCCGACAGCCTTGAGAAAGGCGACGAGGACGATGGCTCCTGCGGCGAGGGAAACCAGCTCAGGATCGTTGCCCTCGTCAAGGATCGGGATGATCACCTCGTCGGTTATCCATCCGATCACCAGCGACGAGGCAATGACGGCACCGGCAAACAAAGCCGCTCCAAGGACGGCAATGACGAATGCGCCCGGGTGCATCTTGACAAACCGCCAGATCAAACGGCTTCCGTCACGCAGCACTGTCCCTGGTGATAGAGGTTTTTCAGACATGACCGAACCCAACGTACAACTTCAAGTTTGCTTTGAGTCAAGGCTCGATTCCCCGTGAGACCGGACTCGCCATCGAGATTAGAACGCCACTTCGGATCCGGAGGCTGAATAAACCGTCGTCTTGGTCAGACGGTATTCTCCTGAGTTCCGACCAGCTCACGAACGACAGGTGGCGCCAAACTGCGAGTGACCCACCTCCCGGTGGGTCACTCCACTACACGAATTGTTTGGAGCAGCTAGACCAGATCGGCTTCCCGGATGCCGAATGAAGGATGACGAAGTCTGCAGAGTGCGAGCTTCTCGAGTTGTCTGATCCGCTCCCTGGTGAGGTTGAACTCGTCACCGATCTCCTCCAGGGTGCGTGGCACGCCGTCGTAGAAGCCATAACGGAGAGCCAGGATGCGACCCTCTCGATCTGGAAGGCGTTCGATCGACACACGCAGGGAGTGGGCGACGTCCATCTCCTCGGTCATCTGGACCGGGTCGGCGGCGTCCTCGTCCTCGATGAAATCACCGAGTTGTGCGCCGTCCTCACCGATCGGCTGCTCCAGTGACACGGTGTCGGCAACGCTGAGCGCCAACTCGACTTTGTCGGTGGTGACGCCGGCCTCTTCGGCAATCTCGTCCGGGCGGGGATCGCGGCCTAGTTCGGCTTTGAGAGAGGCCTGGGCGGCACGCACCGCGGCGAGTGTGTCATGGAGATGAACGGGAATGCGAACAGTCCGGGACTTGTCGGCAATGGCCCGGGTAATCGCCTGACGGATCCACCAGGTGGCGTAGGTCGAGAACTTGAATCCCTTACGCCAGTCGAATTTCTCGACAGCGCGGATCAAACCGAGGTTGCCCTCCTGAATCAAGTCGAGAAAGTCGATGCCGGAGGTGTTGGCATAACGACGGGCGTTGGCGACGACCAGACGAAGGTTGGCCGTCAGAAAGTCATCTTTGGCCTGGGCACCGCGCCGAGCCAGTCGACGGAGCTCGATCTCTCTTCGCTTGCCCGAGTAGTCGCCCTCTTCGAGTTTCTCGGCGGCTTCCTCACCGGCCTCGATCTTCTGGGCAAGCTCGACCTCCTGCTCGGCTGTGAGCAGGTCGTACTCGCCAATCGCCGTCAGGTACTGAGAGACGAGGTCGGTGGTGAGACGTCCACGATCGTCGGTCAGCTTCGAATGAAGACGGACGCGTCGAGGCTTCTCGGTCTTGGCATTCCGCGTTCCAATAGCAGCCATAAAAAATCAAGTCCTCCGAAGGGCAAAAGTGTGCGTTGGGGCAGCGAACCCCGAGCACTCAACTATACGCAAAACCAGGGGTTTGTGAACCCCCCAATTTCCTTATGGTTCTAAGACGTTTCCGACACGTCGTCGGTTCCCGGGTGTTTGAGAGCCACTACCACCAGCCCTTCGGCTATCAGAAGCAGGTCGTCTGTGTCTGCCTCATAGGAGTCGACTGAGCCCAAATGGTCCAGGTAGATGCGTTCCTGGGACATGTGGTCCTCGGAGCCTGTCATCAAAGTGGTGGCGAGCGGCCCGAACACGGGGTCGTTGGTCACAACCCCCATAAATCGATTGACCCCGGCACTGCCGGAGACACGCTCTTCGATGAACTCGAGACTGAGCTTGGTTCCAGCCAGAGGTGGAACCAACTCTGCACCAACGGCAAGGGACTCGACCACCCAGAGCCCATCAAGGCTCAAGCGAGGTCTCCCCCGAGGAAGGCGAAGTCCCCGCGAAACCTGCAACCGAGAGCAACGTTGTCAGGAGATACACCATGGCAAAGACCGTGTTGGAAAACACCCCCAAGACGAAGAAGAGCCCGGCTGCGATCATCGCCGACCGTCTTCCTCGGTCCTCCAGGCGGTCTGCAAACCAGGCGAGAAGCCCCGCGGTCAGCATCAGTGCGAACCAGATAATCGCCAGAGCCAGCATCGAGGTGTCCTCCTGACCCAGCACCACTGCGAGATAGACCAGTGCGCTGGCCAATCCGATGACTCCGGCAACTCGCAGCGGAATCCGGCGCAGACCATTCGACGACGTCTCCATTACGCGAGCCTAGAGCTCTGATCGGTTACCTAATCGCGGTCTCGATCATGCCAGGTGACATGAAACAGCTTCCACTCCCCACGCGCCTTGACGACATGTAAGAAATCGACCCAGTTGCATGAGTAGACGCGTACCGAAGCGATGTCCTCGGAGACAGCATCGATGATCACTTCGAACTGACAGTCATCCTCGATCGTTCTTCCGGTCCCCGCATAATCGACCATCACCTGGGGTGGAACGACAATCAGCTCGTATACCCCCGTCTCCTCATCACGGTCCAACCTGCGTTTGAGACACTCGGGGTGGTAGGCAAGGGCGTGGCGTTCGGTGTCCCCGGTGACATAACCCTCCAAATAGTCAACCGCTGCCCGGGTGATGGCGTCGATGTCCTCCTGTGATGCAACCAGCTTCTCGGGCGCCAAAGTCATAGGTCCCTCCTTCAGATCAACTCGGCGATCATTGCCGCGGCGCGAGCGGCGCCATCGGTCTCCACATCCATATAGTCGACCTCCCGACCGATTTCTTGTGAGATAACGGCGGCGAGGCTGTCAGGCTGGACGTCTTCATAGTCCATGTGCCTCCCGGCCCGGTATCGATCAAGTCGAGCACGCACATGGAAGTTCTGCTCGAAGTGGTTCTTCAGAGGCACATATATGAACGGAACCTTCGAAGCGGTCAATTCCATTGTGGTGGTCAGGCCACCCTGGACGATGGCCACGTCGGCAGCGGCGAAGTGGCGATAGAGCCGGTCGACATACGCCCGGTACTCCACACCCTCGGTCTGCGGCAGCGATTCGGGGTCGATCCGGGGTCCGGTGACCACAATCATTCGCAGATCTGAGACGACTTCCTTTGCCGTCGGATATGCCTCAACCACCCTGCGTATCAGATGCCCGCCAACTCCCGAGCCTCCGACCGAGACGATGCAAACCCTCTCGTCCGGGTGATAACCGAACTCCGCTCTCAACTCGTCCCGGCCTCCGAGAGCAGCCGGGTCGAAACCGGTGACATACCCTGCGAAGTCGTAGTTGTCTTCGGTCCACTCCCTGATCAGCGGCAGATCGGGCCCGAAGTTCCCGTCGATGATGTCGTCGGGGGTTCCAACAAAGATCGCTTTGTCCCTGATCCGCTGGTATCTGGCGATCTGGGAGATCATCTCGGCGTTGTAGTCGGCAGCCACGAACGCTTCGCGCTCGCCACCCGACTGCATGGGGACCCAACCGACGAAGTCAGTCATCCAGGCATAGGACGTCCTCTTCAGGTTGGGGTTCTCGTGGAGGTGGTAGTCGAGCTCCCACGACTCGTCGCCAATCACCAGGTCGTACTGGCCTTCTGCGATCACCTCGTCGATGATCATGAAATTGGAGAGAAGGATCTCGTCCATGTTGCGGATCGCCTGGAAGGCATTCAGGTCGTGCTCACCAGACTCGTCCTCGATATGAGCAGACTCGTTGGCGAGTAGCCGTGATGCCGGATGAATCGTCTCGTCACTTGCGTCGAGAACCCGGGTCACCGGGTCCTGGGCCAGCCAGTCGATCTGAGCGTCCGGATGGATCTGGCGTAGCTCATTGGCAATTGCGACGTCGCGGCGGGCGTGACCGAGACCGATCGGTGAGGAAATGTAGAGAGCTTTCTTCGGTCGCCCGTTCCCAATATGCCATTGAGGCAACGGGCTGTGGGTTCCGTACACCCTGTCGACGAAGTCCTTGATCAGGTGATTGACCTCTACCGGATGCCGGCCGATCGGGATGTGACCTGCACCCTCGAGAACAACCAAATCGCCGCCGAGTTCCTTGGCGAGGGCTTCGCCATTCTCGACCTCGAACAACAGATCGCCGCTCCCCTGAATGGTCAACGATGGACAGGTGATAGCCCGGATGCGCTCGACGAGCCACTCCATCTCATATGACGGCGCGGGCGTCGATGTCAGCGCGATCACCTCGCCGGTCGTCTCCATAGCCCAGCCAACCAGGTCATCGTAGACCTTGGTGGAATGCGGTTCGCTTGCGCACTGATCGAAAAAGAACTCGACAAAATCCGCCCAATCGTCCCGCCAGTGGTTGATGTTGTACTTCTCCCAACCTTTCGGGTCAGAAACGTCGTCCACGAGATGCTCCCACCCGTAGGCCAGTTCAGCAGTCGGCGCGGAGGCCAGGTGGGCGGGAGCGATCGGGATGATCCCGTCAATTCTCTCCGGATGCACAGCGGCGAGAACAACCACGAAACCCCCACCCCCCGACAACCCAGCAGCGACACATCTGTCCGTATCGGTCTCGTCGAGCACGGCGATGGCGTCAGCCACCCTCTCGCTCATCATGTACCGCTCGGGAACCAGGGACCGATCGGACTTCCCGTTGCCGACGGCGTCATAGGTGACGACCCGGAAGTGGCGTGACAGATAGGGGATCTGCATCTTCCAGCTACGAGAGTGAGTCGTCTGCCAGGTTGGGGCAAGCAGGATCGTCGGACCCTCATTCTCGTACACCTCGTAGTAGATGCGGGCGCCGTTGCGCTCGACGTGGCCGTCCCGATCGGGGTATCTAGCCCTCATCCGTCTCCCCCTCCTCGGCGATCCTGATCAGATCGCCAAATCGTCTCAGAGCTGTCCGGTAAGGGACGCTCTCGCCCTCCATCCCAATGAGGATCAACGTCTCGGCACCGACGAACGCGGCCGAGACGAGAGCGACGACCTCCTCAACCGAGAACACCCCAAGATCCAGCCCCTTCTCGTAGGCTTCCCGGGCGAGACCCGTGAGCAGCACGATCCAGGAACCGTAGATCTCCCTCATCTCCTTGCCCAGAACCTGGGACGACCACCCGACAGCTGTCATCTCCTGAAGAACCCTGACGTATCCCGAGGCCAGGTCGTCATCGAAGTAGTCGCAGGCGAGATCCCACTTCCGCCAGACCGGCAACTCACGACCGAACATCTCAGCCTGTCTCCCCACCAATCTCTCGTTCTCCTGACGCAGCAGATTCAGTATCAGGTCTTCTTTGGAGCCGAAGTGATAGTGGATCTGGGAGAGGGGGACACCGGCGTGCTCGGCGACCTTGCGTGTCGTCAAAGCAGCGAACCCGTCTGTGAGCAGGCGACCACGCGCCGCCTCGAGGATCTTGGTTGCTGTGTTCTCTGCCGTCATCTCTCTCCTGCGACACCACTAGCCGATGCCGGCGGCTCTCATCAGACCACGCTGACCACGAGGATTATGCCCCACAGCATGAGGAGCCCACCCAGGATGGGGGTCACGATTTCCACTCGAGGGGTGATCTTCTCAACTATCACCAGCACTGCCAGGACGCCAACCCAAGCCAGATTCATGACCCCAAGGACAAAGAGCAGCGCCATGAGCGCCCAGCAGCAGGTCACGCAGTAGGCACCATGTCGCATCCCCATGACGAGTGCCCCTTTGCGCCCATCGCGCCATTCGGTCATCAGAAAGCCCGTCGGCGTCCGACATGAGCTGAGACACGCCCTCTTGAGCGATGTGAGCTGAAATGCTCCGGCAGCCAAGAGCAGGGCTCCGCCGACGGCGGGACTGGCAAAAACGCCCATTGGGGTGATCAGCGCCGCGTTGTGAAGACCCCACTGCAATGTCGCTGCCACCAGGGCAAACGCGGTCCATATCGCCAGATAGCCACCGGTGAATACCGGTGTCGATCCCGAGACAGACTCGCCTCGAGCGAACTGGTGATAGGCCGTGATCATCGGGAAAGCCGACGGCAACATCATCCCGACCATCATCACCACCCACATCGTGGTCATGAACAGCCAGTCTCTCGCGCTCCACTGAGCGGACATCGGCATCGCCAACCGCGAGCCCATATCCCCCGTTGCGCTGGCAAGGGAGAAGAGGTAGAGCCAGGCGACGACGACCACTCCACTCAGGGCCAGCGCGAGGATCGCCCGATCCGAATAGCGAGGCCTATCTGCCGTTAGCACTTCTTGATCAACCCGAGTATTGGAAGGGCGAGGAGAAGGAGTTCTTCCCCGTCAGTTCCCAAGTCATGCCGTGGTCGTTGTAGGTCAGATATTCGGACCTTCCGACAACACCGGGATTGCCGGGAGCGATCGCGAGCGGTTGACCCACGATCTCCACTCGCCCACCGTTCTGGCCTTCGATGGCAGACACCTTCATTGACGCAATCTCACCGATCTTGAGTGACACATCTGAGCCATCAACTTCGAATGAGATCGGGGCAGGGCCGGCCCCAACGACTGCGCCGATGTGCTCTCCCAGCGCTGCGGGGACTCCACCGAGCTGGCCTCCGAAGATTTTCCCGAGGGCGTCAATCTGTTGGTCGTTGGCACGGTCATCGAGGTAAAGGGCCACGTTCCACTTGTTCTCCATCATGTGACCGTCGACTTGAACAGCCAACGAGACATTGAGACCGTCGAGAGTGATCCCATCGAGGTGACCCTCATCGATATGCCAGCCAACGAGCAGCGTGCATTCGTCCTCGGTAGGCGGGCTCAGGAATACACAAGGACAGGCCGTCTCGCAGTTGCACGACTCGACATAGGTTCCGCTCATTTTCCAGGACATTGTCTCCTCCTCTTGGTTGGGATGGCTATCGAAGCGGTCTCCTCTCCCCGGTCCCCGACCACTTCGATCGTCATCTCCCGGTGTCCGAATATCGGACACCCCTGCTCGGTCGGTCGACCGATTTAAGCAAGAAACTAAGGGTTGGAGCTTGCGATGTCAACCCCCGATCACGCGGACGGTGCTGCGGTCCTGGCCGTCTCAATCGATTTGTTGGAGGTAATGGTCCAGGTGACGACCAGCATCACCGCATAGGCGACCGCACCCACGAAGAACGGAGCCCGCAGGCCATAGGCGGTTCCCAATATGCCGCCAAGCAAGGCGCCGAGCGGCTGGGTGCCCCAGGCGAGGAGACGAGCTGACCCGGAAACCCTCCCCCGCAGCTCATCAGGCGTCAGCGACTGACGCAAAGAAACACTGACCACGTTCCAACCGGTGATCAGAAATCCATACAAGACCAACACGACTGCCGCTACCCATACGTCGGAGAGCCCTCCAAACACCCAGGTGAGGACCGCCGATCCCCCAACCACCACCCGCAGCGTGTTGCCGGGCCCGATCCTCTTGACGATCCGTGGAGAGACGAGGGCCCCCACCAACCCACCGACACCGATGACCGAGATCAGGAGCCCGTATCCAACGTCCGAAACACCAAGGATGTCTTGGGCGAACAGCACGAAAATGGCAAAGACCGCGAACGAGAAGAGGTTGATGACACCGGCCATCATCACCAGAGTTCGGATGACCCTCTGGCCCCAGAGCCACCTCAGGCCTTCCTTGATGTCTTCCCCGACCGACGCCTCCGTCACTCGCTCCGACCGATAGACACCCGGGATGAGAGCGACAAAGAGCGCCGCAATCGCGAAAGAGGCGGAGTCGAAAACGAAAGGCAGCGAAACCGTGACCGCGAACAAGAGGGCGCCGACCGGGGGACCGGCCAATGCCCCGCCGACGAACTCGAGGGCCTGGAGCCGGCCATTCGCCGCCGGTAGCTGATCCTCGCTGACCAGGCTGGGTGTGAAAGCCTCGGCAGATGTGTCAAAGAAGGTCTCGGCAATGCCCAGTCCGAAGGCCACCACGTAGATGACGACAAGGCTGACATCACCGGCCCAGAGCCCGAGTGCGAGCAATCCGACTCCAACCGAACGGAGAATGTCGGTGACCACCATGACCCGCTTGCGATCCATCCGATCTACCAAGGCCCCGGAAATCAATGCGAAGAGCAACCAGGGCAGACGCCCGACAAGAGTCGCACCGGCCACGAGCAGTGGATCGCGGGTGATGGCAGCCACCAGCAACGGGAATGCCGCCCCCATGACGCCATCTCCTATGTTGGAGATGCCCGAGGCAATCGTCAGTTTGTCGAAACGGGACCCGAGTTTGGTCGCCAACTAGCCGGCCTTGGCAGGCGATCCCGGCTGGTACACCCTCAACCCGTCATCTGTGACGATCTTGCCGACACCCGGCATCGGATAGTGCCCGGCAACAAAGGTCATGTCGGATTCACGCAATTCCTCGAAAACCCGGTCGCGTGTCTTGGCGGCTAACTCATGGTCGTTGTCGACCGGGAGGCTCCAGTGCGGGTGCTCCACTTGGAACGGGTGGTTGCTGACATCTCCTCCGATCAGGGTTCTCGTACCGTTTGAGATGATGCTGACAGTCAGATGGCCGGGCGTGTGTCCGAATGACTCGACCGCGGTGACTCCCGGAAGGACCTCGGTGTCCTTCTCTATGAAGTCCACCCGATCCTGATCCAATAGTGGCCGCATGATCTTCTGTGCCGCCTTGGCGAATTCATCTTCGCCCGATTGCCAGAAAGCCCACTCCCTGGCGTGAAACACATGGCGGGCGTGGGAAAACACCACATCGCCATCGCGTTGGCTGCCACCAATGTGGTCGTAGTGCATATGCGAGTAGAGAACGGTCTCGACCGAGTCACGGGCAATACCCAAGGAGTCAACCGCAGATGGCATCAGACCTGCTGTCATCCCTGGAGGCCCCCCGGGTGTGTCGCCGATGCCCGCGTCGATCATGATCGTGCGATCGCCGTCGGTGATCAGATAACAACCGAAGTTCATCCGGACCTGGCCCTCGTCGTTTCGAGGGTGGAAACGCCAGTCCCGCTCCGCTGCCTCGTCGTGATAGCCGTCGGGGTCGCGCCAGTAGAAGCCGTCCTCAATGACAAAAAGTGTGTAAGCGCCGCAGTCGAGTTTCCAGGTCATGGTTCGATGTTGGCAGACCAGAAGCGATCACGTCTCAAGAAGGATCGTCCCACTCGGATCCGAAGTAGGGCCTTGGATGGTGGAGCGAGGTCAGAGTCCCCTGCGCCGTGAGGAGCTCCGCCCATGTCTCGATCATGAGGTCGATGACAGCCACCGAGGCTGTCTTCATGTCGGCGCGCGCCCCGGTGAGCCTCTGGACCAACATCGACCAGGTCGGCTGGTGACCCACCAGCATCAAGCGTTCGACGTTGGGTGCTTCGGAGGCCGATTCGAGAACGGTGACGGGCCCGGTGCCGTAGAAGCCGGGCTCGAGGTCGATCGAGCAGCCCCACGCACCGGATTCAGCACCAAGTTGAGCAGTGGTTACGGCCCGGATGGCGGTCGAACTGATTACCAAGTCGGGCACGAGATCGACTCCGGAAACGAAACGTCCCATCAAACGGGCACTGCGTCTACCACGCTCATTCAGCGGTCGGTCATGATCAGCGTCGTAGCTGGCATCCCAGTCGGATTTCGCATGACGCATCAGCAGAAGCGTCGGCACTGCCGCTACTGGGCCAGTCGGGATGCGGTCATGAACAGTCTCGGGTCGGGGAAGTCCTCGCAGTAGTTGTAGAAGTAGGCGACTTTGACGACTCCGCTCGAGTCCACGACAAACTCGGCCGACTGCATCCAGGGATCATCGACCAGATGACGACCTTCCGCACGGCGATCGGCCTGGAAGGACATACCTATGTCCTCACTCAGGGTGCAGAACTCGTCGGGCGCGTCGTACAGCACTTGCTCTTCTGACCAGTGGGAGAGGCCAAAGGCCTTGTGAGTCGTGTATTCGGGATCGGCCAGGATCGGAGCAAGGAGGCCATACTTCTTCTTGTAGGCGACGCCCCTCTCGATGTCACCAGGCACTACCGCCACCACGTTGAGACCGGAGGCAAGGTAGCCCTCGTATTCATCCTTGAGACGCTCGATCCGAGCGACTCCACACCCACACCCCAGGTGCCGCCAGAGCATCACCAACGCCGGGGTGTTCGCCCACTGCTCACTCAACTGGGTCCGAGATCCGTCCTCAGAGATGAGATCCAGGTCGGGTGCCTTCTCACCACGCCTGACCGGCTCTCCCTCGTGGGTCGGACCCGCCGTCCAATGGTCCATCCATCGTCGCTCAGCGGACATGGTCAGGGCCATGATGTCTCTGTCGGTCATAAGTCTCCTCTCGAATCGTGGAACATAGACTGCCAACTCACAACTTGGGTGAGACCGAAGCTACCTTCATAGTCGATGACAAACCGTCTCGCCGAAGCCGCCTCTCCATATCTCCTCCAACACCAGGACAACCCGGTCGACTGGTACGAGTGGGGTGAGGAAGCCTTTGAGGAGGCTCGCAGGAGGGATGTCCCGATTCTTCTCAGCGTCGGGTACGCAGCCTGTCACTGGTGTCATGTGATGGCTCACGAGTCCTTCGAGGACCTCAAAACCGCCGGGGAGATGAACCAACTCTTCGTCAACGTCAAGGTGGACCGCGAGGAGCGCCCCGACGTCGACACCATCTACATGGAGGCCGTCCAGGCAATGACCGGACGAGGTGGATGGCCGATGACGGTCTGGATCGACCACGACGGCCGACCCTTCTACGCGGGCACCTATTTTCCGAAGACTTCAGCACACGGAATGGCCAGTTTTCGTGAGGTCATCGCCGCGGTTTCTTCAGCCTGGGTGATGCGCCGCGACGTCGTGACGGAGCAGGCGGAGAAGTTTGTCGAGGCGATTACCAGGCAGACCCCATCTTCGGACCTACCCGGACCAGAAGACCTCCACCTCGCTTACGACCAGATCGCTGACGGCTTCGACACTCATCACGGCGGTTTCGGCGGCGCTCCCAAGTTCCCCCAACAACCGGTCCTCGAGTTTCTCCTCAGAGTCCAGGATGAGCACTGGGCCCCACGTGCGGGCCACATGTTGATCAAGACTCTCGAGGAAATGGCCGCCGGCGGCATCCACGACCAGATTGGGGGCGGATTCGCCAGGTACTCGGTCGACCGGCACTGGCTCGTCCCCCACTTCGAGAAGATGCTCTACGACAACGCCCAACTAGCCCGTCTCTACGTCTGGGCCGGCATCGAGAACAAGCGACCGGATTTCGTTGAGGTGGCCCGGTACACGCTCGACTACCTGATGCGTGACCTGCGTCACCCCGAAGGTGGCTTCTACAGCTCTGAGGATGCCGACTCGGAGGGAGTCGAAGGCAAGTTCTATGTGTGGAGCCTCGAAGAGATTCACACGCTGCTCGGGGACAGAGCCGGCGAGATCTCGGAGTACTTCGGGGTGACCTCCGAGGGCAATTTCGAAGGCACCAACATCCTCAATGTGGTCGGTGATACCCCGCCGTCCGATTTGGGGCCCGTGAAGCAAACGCTCCTCGAAGCTCGATCGAAGCGAGTCAGACCTGGCCTCGATGACAAGGTGATCGCCTCCTGGAACGGTCTCGCTATCCGGGCATTTGCCGAAGCTGGCGCGGCACTCAAAGACGACAGCCTGATCGAGGCGGCTGAAAAGGCTGCGGATTTCGTCCTCGAGCATCTGGTGGTTGACGGTCGGCTTATGCGCTCCTGGCGTCAGAGACGCACATCCGTTCCCGGGTTCCTCGACGATCACGCATCGATGGCGGTCGGCCTCTTCACTCTCTACGCAGCGACAGGCAATGTGAGGTGGTATGACACGGCGACGTGGTTGGTCTCCGAACTGCGCCGGTTCGCCAATCCGGCCGGCGGGTTCTTCGGCACTCCTGATGATGGCGAGACCCTTCTGAAGAGACCCGACGATTCAACAGACAACCCGCTCCCTTCGGGCAACGCCCTCGCGGCAGAGGCGCTGGTGATCGCGAGTCTCTACACGGGCGACCAGGAGACGTTTGCCGAGGCCGAGACGGCACTGGGCTCGGCCGCGCTCCTGATGCATCAGTACCCATCGATGGTGGGCCATCACCTCGCTGTCCTCTACTCCTCCAGCCACACCAAAGAGTTGGCGATCGTCGGCCCCGACTGGAAAGACCTCGCGGGCGTCCATTGGTCGAAGTACCGGCCTCATGTCGCCTTGGCGCCATCCGCTGTGGCAACCGATGGCGTGGCATTGCTCGCCAACAGAAGCGCTAAGGGGACACTGGCATACGTGTGTCAGGGATTTGTTTGTCAGCTACCGACATCCGACCCCGATCTGCTCGCCGACCAGCTTGGCTGATTCCTGTACCGCCGCGTCCGTACCCTTTGAAACTCGGAGGGCGGGAAAAGAGGAGAACCATGTCAACACCAGGAGAAACAGCCTCGCTGTATGCTGCTCTCGAGCAGGTTATCGGTCGGGAGCCGACAGAAACACTTATGGGACAACTACCCGCAGGAGGTCGCGTCGCCAGCAAGGACGATCTAAAGGCCTTGGAGGTCACCCTTCCCAAGGACTTCGATGCAAGGTTCGACGCGGTCGACCAGCGATTCGACGCTGTGGATCAACGGTTCGAAGTGATCGATAAGCGATTCGACGCTGTCGATAGACGATTCGAGCAGATCGACGATCACTTTCAGGCAATCGAAGACCGGCTACACCAGTTGCACTTCTCGATGCATGGATACGCCCGCACTTTCGTCGTCACCCAGGTCACGTCGATCTTCGGAGCGGTCGGCCTGTTCTTCGGAATCAACCAGTTGATCTAGTGGTGCGTCGTGCAGATAGCGCCCGCGTGTCTCTGAGTCATCGGCGTTATCTGGCCAGGACGCACAACGAAGGCGCAGCCTCAGCTGCGTCGAGGCGGAGGACGCCGCCAGGAGCGTTGAGGGCCGGAGAGATGCGGTGACTATTTGTGCGACGCACCACTAGCGGTTGAAAGCCTCATGGTTTCACTCTCTCTCAACCATGCGGTCCTGTTCGTCAGCAATCTAGAAAAGGCCACGGCCTTCTATACCGACGTGCTGGGATTCAAGCCTCTCGCCGATGTCGAGGGTCTCCAGGCCGCCTTCTTCACAGCGCCTGGATCAAGCAACCATCATGATCTCGGATTGTTCCAGACACCTGGGTCCAAGGCTCCGCGGGGCTCGGTTGGTCTGTATCACCTGGCCTGGGAAGTCGAGAAGCTGGCAGACGTCGTCGAGCTGCGAGACGCCCTGGTCACCGCAGGAAGCCTCACCGGCCAGTCCCACCACGGAGTGACCATCTCGATCTATGCGGCAGATCCTGATGGAAACGAGTTCGAGATCATGTGGACCTTGCCCCGTGACGCCTGGGGTGAGTACGCCGACAAGGGCGTGGTGATGCCCCTCGACCTGGAGGCGGAACTCGAACGCTGGGGTTAGCTGGCATCTCCCCTGGCTCTCTGGGTCGGTGATCTTGCAATCCGTTCGGCGTGGCCACTTCGGCTCTCCGTTTCTACGAGACCAAAGGGCTGATCCAGTCTGAGCGGACCGACGGCAACCAGCGGAGATACCTCCGCGCGACTCTGCGACGGGTTGCTCTCATCCGGGCCGGCCAGGAACTGGGTCTGTCGCTTGCCGAGCTGGCGGATGCATTGGCGACCCTCCCCCTGACAGAACGCCGTCCAAGAAAGATTGGAAACGACTCTCTCGCGCACGGCGACAGCGGCTCGATGGCCAGATCGCCGAGTTGACAGCGCTGCGCGATGATCTGATCGACTGCATCGGGTGTCTAGCCTGCGGCGGCGATGGATATCTTTGAAGACGTCACCGCCGCCATCGGCAACACCCCGCTTGTCCGCCTCTCTCGAATACATGGGGCCGGAAACCTCGTGGCCAAGCTGGAATACGCCAACCCGGGTGGCTCCATCAAGGAGCGGATCGCAGTCACGATGATCGACAAGGCAGAGGCAGACGGGCTTCTCGAGCCGGGTGGCACCATCGTTGAGCCGACGTCCGGAAACACGGGAGTCGGGCTGGCGCTCGTCGGCGCCGTTCGCGGATATCGAGTCATCTGCACCGTGCCGGACAAGGTGTCCAAGGAGAAATTGGATCTGCTCAGGGCCTATGGGGTCGAGGTGATAGTCACCCCAACTGATCTCCTCCCCGACCATCCGGACTCGTACTACGGCGTTGCCTCTCGATTGGTCGATGAGATCGAAGGCGCCTTCCAGCCCGACCAGTATTTCAACATGGCCAATCCGAAGGCTCACTATGAGACGACCGGGCCGGAGATATGGCGCCAGACCGAGGGACAGGTAGACGTTTTTGTCACCGGTGTGGGAACCGGGGGAACCATCAGTGGAGCCGGGCGGTACCTGAAGGAGCAGAAGTCGTCGATCGAGGTGGTCGGCGCCGATCCCGAAGGATCCATCTACACGAGCGGACCCGAAGGCAATTTACACCAGTACTTGGTGGAGGGTGTTGGTGAGGATTTCTACCCAGAAACGGTCGAACTAGAGGTCATCGACAGATTCATCGAGATCTCCGACGCCGAGTCCTTCGCAATGGCGCGACGGCTTGCGCAGAGAGAAGGTGTCTTGACGGGCGGATCGGGAGGAATGGCAGTAGAGGCCGCTTTGAGAGTCGCCGACGAGAACACCGAGAGGCTGGTGGTCGTGATAATCCCCGATTCTGGGCGGGGTTATCTGTCCAAGATCTTCAACGACCAATGGATGCTCGATCACGGATTCGAGGCCGTCAAATAGAGAGCCCCCGCTTTTGGGGCGAGGGCTCTCACGAACTCAGTTTTGGCGTTTCTCGACGTGCGCCACGGTGGACGAAGTCCGTGGTAGCCATAACCGGGTGGTCCGAGTTTGAAGTCGCCACCTGTCCCTGAGCGGGACGAGCAGCACTAGCGGTCAGCGCCGCTCAGCGCTCGACCACCTCCAGAGTCCTAAAACATTCATGCAATTTCGGACCACCTCCTTTCTCTGGTATTGAGATTGTGCCACACCAGGGGCACAAGGGAGAGTGATTTGTGTATGTTCGCCTCCATGAAGGTCACTAAATGAGAACACCGAAGCATCGATGGGTCGCACTCTCCACACTCCTGGTCATGACACTGGCTGCATGCTCACCAGCAACTTTGACCGAGCAGATCCTCGAAGGCCAGGAAGGCGTCGGCAACGTCGAGATCGATGAGGAAGACGGCACCGTCAAAATCGAGATAGAGAGCGAGGACGGTGAAGCGTCCGTTGTCATTGGCGGTGGAGAGGTCCCCGACGGGTTCCCCATTCCGATAGCCGATGGTGGAACGGTGACGGCGGTCATGGAACAGCAGTCCGATTTCTCGGTCTCACTCAGTTACGACGGTTCCGACTACGACAGGGTCAAGGCCTTCTATGAGGATTGGATTGACGCCAGCGGTTTTGAGGTGGTCAACAAGTTTGAAACCTCTGCGCCAAAGTCCATGTCATGGGGTCTCGAGGACGGAGACGCCTCGTACAACATCACCATGAGCGGGGCCAGCGAGGAGACATTCGTCATCCTGTTTGTGACGAACAGTTAGAGCCGGAGACTTCCAAAGAAGTCATCCCACCATGCACCCAGAGAACCTAGCCCCTCGGTGGCGGCCCAAACAAAGGCGATGCCAAGGGCGACCAGAATGACAATCGTCGCCAGGTTTCGGACCCGATAGAGCCGGCGCTGGGACCGATCCTCCATATAGGACGGCTCGTGTGCGGGGGGCAACGTGGTGGTGACCACGTGCGGCTCTGGAGGGGCAACGTAGGTTGGGACCTCAGTACCCGCCGGCTCGGTCATCGGGGTGGGCTCGGCCAAAAGGATCGAGGCGGGTTCGGGTTCAGCCTCTTCTGGTATTTCTGGCGGCTCGTCGTCCGGGCTCAGGCTTGCCAGCTCCTGTTCGATAGTCGGGCTGGTCTCGACCTCGGGTTGCGGTTGGCCCGCTTTCTCGAACAAAGTCCGCTCGTCAATACCCAGGATCGCGGACAAGGTGGTGATCACATGGGGATCGTTGGGGTGACTGTTATCCCGCTCCCATGAGCGAACGGTGCTTGGCGAACGACCAACCAGTTCTCCGAGCTTGGTCTGACTCAGGCCAAGCTTGGTGCGGCGGTAACGGACTGTCCGTCCGAAGGTTCTCACAGGCATCCAACAAGAAATGTTATCCACCAGGCCAATAGTTCCCCGGCCAAACCTCGAACCTCAGTTTGTAAGACCCATATCCGGGCTGAACAACCTCAGGCTCGACAGACCTGAGGTCTGCCTAACCTCGTGGCCTCACCATGGAGGCGTCCGGACGCCTGGTGGGTCCCCCGGTCTTCAAAACCGGTGAGAGGCCGATTCGGTCTCTGGCGGGTTCGATTCCCGTCCGCCTCCGCCACCATGTAGCTATTGACGTTTCGGGCTTCTCCTCTGTCTGAACTCGATTCTCCCCGGAGCGCAGCCGCTGTAGCTCGTAGCAATACGGTTGCAGATCTGATCCACACACCGCCCTGTTGGAGATAATCCGAGACCGAAGCATTCACACATTCGGTGACGGAGCGGATCGAGACGATTTCCGTCTGAGGTTCGGGGCTACGAGATTCGATCCCGCTAGAGGGCAATAGGCGCC
>CAXMMT010000034.1:0-1550 GCA_964194555.1 uncultured Boseongicola sp.
ACCGGCCGCCTCGCTGTTGGTCAGTTCGCGCACTGTCTCTCGAATGATCTCTGTGATCAGCCCGGCGTCATCGGGAACTGCCGTTCGTCCGGTGCCGATGGCCCATATCGGCTCATATGCAATCGACAATCGCGATACCGATTCGGCGTCCACTCGTGCAAGCCCGCCTTTGATCTGGTCGACGACCACTTCCTCTGCCTGGCCCGCCTCTCTCTCTTCGAGTGTCTCACCGACGCAGAGGATCGGTCTCATCCCCGCCGAAAGCACCGCCCTGACCTTCTTGTTGACCGTCTCATCGGTCTCCCCGAACAACTGCCGACGCTCGGAGTGCCCAACGATCACATGATCCACGGCGAGTTTGGCGAGCATCGGAGCCGACACCTCTCCGGTGTAGGCACCCTTCTCCTCCCAAAACACATCTTGGGCGCCGAGCCCAAACATCATCCGATCCTGTTCGATGACGACCTGGGCTGACCGAAGCGCCGTGAACGGAGGTACGACCACGACTTCGACTCGCTCGTAATCTGCCAGGTCGAGCCGGTAGGAAAGCTTCTGAACCATTTGGATCGTCTCCAGATGGTTGGCATTCATCTTCCAGTTGCCGACTATCAGTGGCTTGCGGTCGCTCATGTGGCCCATCTTTCCAGAACGGCGACCCCAGGAAGAACCCGGCCTTCCAGGAGCTCTAGTCCCGCTCCCCCTCCAGTGGAGAGATGCGACACCGATCGGTCCAGGCCAAGCTGACGCAACGCCGCAACCGAATCCCCCCCGCCGACTGCGGTGAATCCGTCACAGGCGGCCATGGCCCGGGCTACGTGCTCGGTCCCGTTGCGAAAGTTCTCCCACTCGAAGACACCCATCGGCCCGTTCCAGAAGACACCTGCCGAAGAGTCGACCAACTCCCAGAACCCGGCGCCGGTCTCCGGGCCGATGTCGAGGCCGACCGACCCCTTTGGGATCTCCGAGACCGCCACCACATGTCTCTCTGCGTCTTCGGAGAAACGATCTCCCGTCGCGATGTCTACCGGAAGGATGATCTTGCGACCGTGAGGCCCTTTCAACACGTCTCCCACAGCCTTCACCATGTCGTCCTGGACCAAGGACTCGCCAACCTCGAGCCCTTTGGCGACGAGGAACGTGAAGCACATCGCCCCACCGATCAGCATCCGATCCACCTTGGGCAACAGATTCTCGATGACACCCAGCTTGTCCGAAACCTTGGCCCCACCGAGCACCACGGTGTAGGGGCGATCGGGATCACCGACGAATCGGCTGAGTGCGCTCAGTTCGGCGTCGAGCAGGGGTCCGGCGACCGACTTCACCCGCTGGGCGACACCCACCGTCGACGCATGGGCGCGATGAACACTCCCAAAAGCGTCCTGCACGAAGACGTCGACACCCCTGGCGAGCCACTCGGCGGTTTCTGGCTCGTTGGTGGTCTCCCCTGCCAGAAATCTGGTGTTCTCCAGAACGGTGATCTGACCACCCTGTCTGAATCCGACCTCGAGATCGGTCAGAGTCGACATGTGTGTCGCCACCGCCTCCAACGA
>CAXMMT010000035.1:0-3431 GCA_964194555.1 uncultured Boseongicola sp.
CACGCCTCCCGAGCTCGTGATTCTCTATCCCGAGGACGGTGCCCACTTCACGGATACGCATCTCGCCTTTGAGGGCGAGGTCGAACCCGGATCCAAGGTGTTCGCGGCCGGGTACGAGGCCGATGTGACCGATGACGGCCAATGGCGAATCGTCCTGATCTTGTCGTCCGGCGGCAACCTGGCGACGTTCACCGCTCTGGATGAGACCGGAAACGAAGCTCAGGCCTCGGTAAAGGTGTACCTCGACAAGACCGAGGAGGCACCAAAAGAGGAGCCCAACGACGAGCCGAAGGAATACGAGTTCGCGGCTCACCAGAAGTATGGATCATGCAACGAGGATGTCCCCTACGACGTCTGGTACGGAACCGGCGATCCGGGAACCAAGATCTGGATCGGCTCGGAGTACGGCTCGAACAGCACAGTCATCGGTGAGAACGGGAATTGGGATCTGAAGGTCAAGTTTCCCGAGGCTCCGTGCAATGACGCCATCAAAGTCGTGCTGGAAACCGACGATGGCCACCGCAAGGTCTACGAGTTCATCCGCCTGTGCGAGAAGGAGGGCGGCGGCGAAGATCACGACGTGGAGGAGACGAAGTAACAGGTCGCTCCTACCCAATGGAGCACGAGGGCGGCCCTCCGGGGCCGCCCTCGCATATGGTTGTGGCATCGAGGTCAAACCGCTCACACCAGACATATGGGACGACTTTCTTGAAGTGATGGGTCCCAAAGGCGGGGATGCCGGGTGCTTCTGCATGTATTTCCGTCAGACCGGAACTGAGTTCGAGCGGAACGGGGGAGAGAAGAACAAGGGCCTGATGAAGGAGATCGTCGACTCGGGGACCGTGCCGGGCCTTTTGGGATACGTAGGCGGCGAGCCGGTGGGTTGGGTGGCGATCGGACCGCGGGATTGGTACGGAAGGCTGGCTCGATCCCCGGTGTCGAAACCGGTCGACGATCGCCCGGCCTGGTCGATCACGTGTTTTGTCGTCCCCAAGGAACATCGGGGCGGAGGAGTGGCCACCGATCTGCTCGCAGCGGCAGTCGACTACGCCGAGTCGCAAGGAGCCGAGGTGGTCGAGGGCTACCCGGTGGAGCCGCAAAAGGGCCGGATGCCTGACTTCTGGGTATGGATGGGTTTTGCCGCGATGTTCGAGAAATGCGGGTTCGAGGAGGTTGCCCGTCGTTCCGAGACGAGACCCTTTATGCGGATAGAAGTCAACCGCTGATAAAGGTGAAGCGGACTCTGCGGTTGGGGTTGTCGACGTTGGTGTCGACCAGGACGATCGACTGCCACGTCCCAAGAGTTATCCGCCCGTCCACAACGGGCACGGTGATGCTGGGGCTTATGAATGCAGGAAGGACGTGGTCGCGTCCGTGACCGGGAGTTCCGTGCTCATGGATCCACCGATCCGGGGCAGCCGGTAGCAACTCGTCGATGGCCGTCATCAGATCTCGATCGCTTCCCGCTCCTACCTCGACGATCGCTACTCCCACTGTTGCGTGCGGGACAAATACCGAGATGAGCCCGTCGCCTTTCCCCGAGCAGAACTGCTCGGCGCTCGGCGTCAGATCAACGACCGTGGATTCTCCCCCCGTGGCGACGGTGACTTCGAGCGTTTCCACGGATCAGTCGGTCACGTGGCGGGGTGGAATCCCGACTCGCTCACTCAGCGCCTCCTCGCGATCCCTTACGATCCGGTGGGCGATCCCCTCGGCTGCGTGGGTCAGCCACATCGCCGTATGTGATCCCTGGGAGTAATCCGCTTCACCGAAAGCGTCGACACGATCCTGCTCGGCTAACAGGGCGGCCTGGCCAAATGCGGATTCGGACCCTGGTTTGTAGACCGCGTAGGTGCGTCCACCGTTCGCCTCGACGATGGAGAACACCGGGACATCGGACGGCCCATCGGCTACATAAATCATGTTATGGAACGGCACCCTGCGGTCTTCACGAGCAATCTTGGCGTTGACGTCAATCGCCGGGCTCTTATTGGTTCCCTTGTTGATCTCGAATAGCGCTCTTGTCTTGCTGGTGTTGTCGATGGTGTAGATGAGCTGACTGATCTGTCCATCGGGTGAGAACAACTGACCCTGGAGCTCGGCGTATCCGGGAGGCGCCACCAGCTCTGTGAACTCACAGGCCCATACCTTTTCGACGTATGGGGAGATCGCCGACCCAAGGATCATCTGCCGGAGGCCGGTCGACACGATGTAGTGCTCCACGGTGATCTGGTGCTCGGCGAAGGAGGACTCGGATTCGATGGTCTTCCGCACGAATTCGAAGAAGTCGGGGATGCCCCGGTAGAACTCGATCTCGGTGCCCAACTCACGAAGTAACTCGTTGCCGAGCCGGTGCATCAAGCCTTCGCGTACATAGGTGAGGATGTGGTCGAGGTAGAGACGGTCCCTGGCGATCATGGTGGCGCCGCGGGTTTGGTACCACTCTTCCAGGCCGTCGACTTCGTCCCAGAATGCCAACTCGTCAATCCCGAACCGACGAAACAGCGGTCCCTGCATGTTGCCGGGGATCAGGGTTTTGTCGAAGTCCCAGATCACGGCGATCACATTTTGGGGGAAGATGGGTCGTGTCATCGAAGCCCCGAGGCTATCCAGTTTTCCACAGGAGGCAACGGGCCATGCCGGGGGCGAGTGGGGATTCCCTGACTTGACCTTCGACCCAGTCGAAGCCGTACGCTGCGACGAATGACCGGTGGACATGGCCGATAGGTGACGTCTGATGGATGAGATCACGCTCCGCCGTCGGGGACGGGTTCGTTTCGCGACGGTGACCGTTGGCTTGTTGGTCGTCGGCGTCTTTGGCTATCTCGGTTTTGTCGGCTTTGTCGAATCGGAAAGGGCAGGAACGTCCAGTGTGCTGATACTCGGCGCCCTGACCGGCTTTGCCGCATTCTTCTCACCGTGCTCGTTTCCGCTCCTACTCACGTTTCTGACTCGTCGCGGTGAGGAGTCAAGGGCGTCTGCTCTGATGTCTGCTTTGAGGGTGGGTGCAGGTGCGACGCTTCTCCTCGGAATCCTGGCGCTGACCTTGGCAGTGGGAGGGTCCGCCCTGGCCTCGATTGTCCAATTCGACCGCCCTTCGGGTCGAGCCTTCCGGCTCGCTGTCGGAATCATCTTGATCGTGTTGGGCCTTCGACAGTCTCGCCTGATTTCTTTTCGTATGGGTTGGATGGACGTTGTGGCTCGGACTGCAGAAGGCCGATTGGCCCCTTCCAGAACGGCGACCAGAGCAGGTGGGGATTTCGCCTACGGTTTCGGCTACCTGTTGGCAGGGTTTGGCTGAACTGGACCGTTGCTTGCCGGTCTGGCAGTGCAGTCCCTGACAGTCGGACAGGCCGCAACCGTGGCGGCGTTCGGAGCCGCTGCCTTTGTCTTTGTGGTGCTTCTCGCTACCGCATCCCTCTCTGTTGCTT
>CAXMMT010000036.1:0-4700 GCA_964194555.1 uncultured Boseongicola sp.
GCCGAGATCAAGCGATGGCATTAACCATCTCTTCGACTAATCGCGGGCTATCGAGTGTGCACCACGGATCGAAAACCGCACCATCATGCTATAGCAACGAGGAAAAAGGGGGCTGTCAGTTGCCGTCGCCGCGTGACCTTCCTTTGGTGAAATCAATGGCTTCCAGAGTGGCGTTGAAGACAAACCGCTCACGTTTGGGCGAAGCCAGAAATCGTCCCGCGGCGATCATCGGTTCCCGTGTGCCAAGCACCTCTGACTCGACAATGGATGCCCGCGCCGTCTTCACGGCATGGGCGATCATGATCGGGGCGATCGAGTTGTCCTCCGTCGCTCCCTGAGCCAGTGCCCCGTGGAGATCTTTTACGGGCCCCTCGAATCCTGCGATCTGCGCCTGCACCCCTTCGGGATCCTTGTTGCGGACCGAATCCAAGACCGAAGCGGGGTCGGTCGTGACGAATGGCACCACGGGATCGGTTCCATCGCGTTGATCGAATCGACGGGTGAAGTTCACAAACCAGACGGCGTGATAAACACCGCGCAACACCTCAGGCGTCGGATCGACCGACCACGCCCACCGCAAGGCGTTCAGATAGGTCATGTTGTGGGTCACGTCTAACCATCCCCACTCGTTGGTGTCATCAGCATCGAGATCTATGTCAAAACGTCGGAACCTTTCAGCAGCGGCTAGCGAGGTTGCGTCGAGAATCTTGGTCACGGACACGCCCGCCTCAAGCGCTCCGTTCAGAGCCACGAATGCACTCCGATCGTCCTCATCGAGCAAGGACCGGCGAAAGATGGCATCGTCGAATGACACTCCGTTCTGTCGGGCCAATAGAGCCTCGAGGTTGGGCGCTGCCGAGTCCCAAGCCCTGAGGTACTTCTTCATATAAGGGAGCCGGTCGTACCGGGTCGAGTAGATCATGTTTGGCACCAGCGGCCCAAGAACGGTGTCGGCATGTTCGAAACCGATGGTGTCCAACATCTCAAAAGACTTCTGGGTATAGATCATCGGATGGCCATAACCGAGAAAATGGTCGGTTATCGCGGATAAAAGGGCATGACGGATACGGCTGGGAGCGACATCGGACGCTATCAGCCCCCGCATCAATGCTTCGGCCGAGTCGTGCTGTTCGTCATCCACAAGCAGCGGGTACGCCGCCAGAGCGTCTTCGAGGCTGCCATAGGTCGCCACTGGATCAATCGGCTCCGGTCGGGGTCGGAATGGACGACGCACCTCGGTCTGGGAGATCACCGACATTCCCTGGACAACAGGCAAAGCCTGAAGCTCGCCCTCGAAGAGGGAAGCGAGGTTCAAACAATCGGTGAGGGTCGCCAGGGAGTGATTCCACCCGTATTCCATCCGGGGAGCGCCGTAGTTGACTCCTTCCTTCACGACTTCGGCCAGTGGGGTGCCGAGTTGGCGGAGACGCATCGTGTCGCGAGCCATACGGCCAACGTCAACATCGCCGATCGCCTCGATAAGACTCTGGAACAATTGGGGGGCCACTACTTCGGCTGCCGGGTCAGTCACGTCCACAAATACCTGCCCACCCCTGACGTCCACAGGGTACGAGCGCACGGATTCGCCCCCAAAGCTGCAGAAGCCACCCTCATCAAGCTCGAACTTCCAGTTGTGCCAGGCACAGGTGAGTTGTTCACTCTTCACGTCGCCCTGAAGCAGGGCATACCCCTGGTGAGGGCAACGATTATCGATTGCGTAGATGGTCTGTTCGGTTCGAAATAGGGCTATCCGCTTGTCGTAGTGGCGGAACAATTTGCGACCACCGACCGGAAGGTCATCAGTACCGACAGCGGGAATCCAGTCGCCTGCTGGTGTCGTCATACACACAACCTACAACTTCAAGTCCACTTGAAGTCAAGGGGGTACAATGTGGAACCATGGATTGGCTGACAATTGGAGAAGTGGCATCGCGATCGGGTGTGGCCACATCGGCGCTCCGGTTCTATGAAACCAAGGAGCTCATCGAGTCAGAACGAACAGAAGGGAACCAACGCAGGTACCCACGGGCAACACTTCGTCGAGTGGCGTTGATCCGCGCCGGACAGGAGATCGGTATCTCGCTGGCGGAGCTCGGCGAGGCGCTTTCGACCCTCCCCCACGACAAGACTCCCTCAAAGTCCGACTGGCAGAAACTCTCCCGATCATGGCGCAGACGGCTCGATGCCCAAATTGAGGAGATGATGGCTTTGCGGGACGAACTCACAGACTGCATCGGATGTGGTTGTCTCTCGTTGAAGTCTTGCGCGATCTTCAACCCGGGTGACGCCGCGTCAACTCTGGGAACCGGCCCCCGCTACCTAATGGGCGACGACAGCGAGGATGCGATCAGGCACTGATTGGCGTTGGTGTGGGCTGAAGCGAATGAGCTGAGGTGAGCACGTAGGCAATCCACAAGGCGTCAGCCAGAGCCAGGTGAATCAGCTGCATCCAGACGGGGACGCCGAGCAGCACATTCACGGCGCCGGTAATCAGCATCAGGCCAACGAGAATCGGCAATGCGCGGCCAGATCGAGTCCGGGGCAAAGATCCCTTTCCCGAAAACCACCATCCGAGAATCGCAGTGCCGACAGCCAGCATCGGGTGGATGACCCGAAGTCGAGTGAGGAAGTGGGCGCCGGCCGAGAAGTCAGCCTCAATCCCCTCACCTGGGAACAACGTGTCTGCGAGGGCAGTCACCGCTCCTGAAGCGGCAATCAGGATCAAGGCGACGCCACCGACGATGACAGCCCGGGTCACGGTCGGCTTTGATGAGAGATCGAGACGATTGCCACCGCTCAGCCAGAAGGCAGTGAGGGCGAGAGCGGCAAGCAAGAAGAGAGTATTTACCAAATGGAGCGGCACTGCCACTGCCCTTGCCACCGACGCGTCATCAGCTACCCATTCGGCTAAAACGATCACTGCGCCGATCAAGGCCTCGCCGATAATGGCCACCAGCGCCAACAATGCGCCCAGTCGCGCCGGCTGGCCTTTGTTGAGAGACCTCCACACCCACACGACAAGAACGACAACCAGGATCAGGGCAAACCCACTCACCGCCCGATGGGTGAATTCGACCGCCGTCGCCCCTTCTAGCGAAGGAACCACCTCACCCTGACACGTCGGCCAGGACTGACCGCAACCGGCTCCACTCCCGGTCGCGCGCACGAGAGCTCCAGCCAGGATGACACCGACATTGAAGAAGAGGACGAACCATGCGTAGCGAGCCAGTCGAGACACCGGGAAAGGATAGGAAACTCTGGGATTAGTAGTGACGCGCCTCCATTGAATCCGATGTGCCAAGATCGGACAATGTCAATAGCTGGTCAGGCTGTGATTATTGCGGACACCTCGGGTGCCTACTGGTTCGCCGGCGTCCTCACCCTGGCAGCCGCTCTCATCGTCATGATCGTGATGCTGTCCGAGTCCAGAGCAGACAAGACGCCCTAGCCTCCGCATCGAAATGGAAGTCTTTGACGATGTCCTTGCCACTATCGGCAACACTCCGCTGGTTCGCCTCACCCGACTCCATCCGCCCGGGAACCTGGTGGCCAAACTCGAGTTCATGAATCCAGGTGGCTCGATCAAGGATCGGATCGCTGTGTCGATGATCGACCAAGCCGAACAGGATGGCTCCCTCAGACCTGGTGGCACAATCATCGAGCCGACTTCGGGCAACACCGGTGTTGGTCTGGCGCTGGTCGGCGCCGTCCGCGGGTACCGAGTCATCTGCACCGTTCCAGCCAAGGTATCCAAGGAAAAACAGGACTTGCTCAGAGCCTATGGAGTTGAGGTGATCGAGACCCCAACCGAACTCGGACCAGAGAGTCCTGACTCCTATTACGGGGTGGCGAGACGGTTGGCTGAGGAGATCGATGGTTCATTTCTGCCCGATCAGTACTACAACATGGCCAATCCACGGGCTCACTTTGAGACCACAGGGCCAGAGATCTGGCGTCAGACCGACGGGGCGGTCGATGTGCTCGTCGCCGGTGTTGGAACGGGGGGAACTATCTCCGGGAGCGGTCGCTATCTCAAGGAAAAGAAGCCATCCGTCCAGATCGTTGGCGCAGACCCTGAAGGTTCGATCTTCACGAAGGGACCTAGCGGCGACCTGCACCAATACCACGTCGAAGGTGTCGGCGAGGACTTCTACCCAGAAACAGTGGACCTCGATCTCATCGATCGATTTATCGAAATCACAGACGCCGACTCGTTCGCGATGGCTCGCCGCTGCGCCCGCGAGGAGGGCGTTCTCACAGGTGGCTCTGGCGGGATGGCCATCGAGGCTGCTCTTCAGGTTGCGGTCACGGATCCGAATCGGCTTGTGGTGGTCATCGTGCCCGACTCGGGTCGTGGATATCTGTCCAAAACGTTCAACGACGACTGGATGAGCAAACAAGGTTTCGACATATAGAGAAACTCCCGCCCAACGGACGGGAGTTTCTCAATCATCGACAATGGCGTTTTTCGCAATGCGCCGCAGGTGGACGAGGTCCGCAGTAGCCAAAGCCGGGTGGTCCGGGTTTGAAGTCGCCACCCTGTCTACGCCTCTATGAGGCGCGACGAGCAGCGCTTCCGGTAGTCGCGCTACTCAGCGCCCGACCACCTCCAGAGTCCTAAAACATTCATGCAATTTCGGACCACCTCCTTTCTCTGGTGACGAAAGTCTGCCACAACTCCGTCGTTCGCGGGGCGGATT
>CAXMMT010000037.1:0-3993 GCA_964194555.1 uncultured Boseongicola sp.
TGCCGGTGCGGTGATGGGAGTTGTCGACAAGGGCGAGGATCTGGGACCGAGTCGGGTGGTCATTGGCGATCTCGTCATTGGGCTCAGGTCTCCGAACCTCCGCTCAAACGGGTTCTCTCTCATCCGATCGGTCTTCGGGGATTCAATCGACGAATACCAGGTCCAACTTCTTGAGCCATCTGTCATCTATTCACCCGATGTTCTCTCCGCGGTGAAGACGGGTGGGGTGCATGGCGCTGCCCACATCACCGGAGGAGGTCTAGCGGAGAATCTCGCTCGGACACTTCCAGAAGGGGTCGGGGCCATGGTGGACGTGACCTCGTGGGACCGTCCCGATATCTTCGCCCTCGTGGAAGATCGCGGAGTCACCGAGGCCGACATGTGGCGAACCTTCAACATGGGTATTGGCTTTTGCCTGGTAGTCGATCCTGCGGCTGCTCGAGATGTCATGGCTGTGACGCGTCGTCATGATCCGAGGGTGATCGGTACGATCACCCTCGGATCGGGAGTGGAACTGAAGATGAACCCGACCTAAGCGTGTGCAGCCGTGGCCCTCACAGGGCCATGGCTGCACACGCTCGGGGTTTATGACGTGTGGTGGGTGACCACTTGGTCCAGCTCGAGCAGGAGAGCATGTTTCTGTTCCGGGTCGAGAAACGACGAGCTGATCGAGTTGCGTGCCAGATCAGCCAGCAGTTGTGTGCCGAACCCGAGTGCGTCGTGAAGACTCCGGTAGTTATCGCCAACGTAGCCGCCGAAATAGGCCGGGTCGTCTGAGTGCACACTCACCAGGAGCCCTGCCTCGATCATGGCCGGTAGTGGATGGTCAACGAGACTGTCGACCACGTTGAGCGCGACATTGGAGAGAGGGCACACAGTCAGTGGGACTTGGTGACGGCGAAGCCGTTCGACCAATAGCGGAGCTTCCAGAGCCCTCACCCCGTGGTCGATCCTTTCGGCCCCGAGGACATCGAGAGCGTTCACCACATACTCAGGTGGTCCCTCTTCACCGGCATGGGCCACTGCCCGAAGACCAAACTCCCGTGCCAGGTCGTAGGCTTCGGAAAACAATTCCGGCGGATTTCCCGCCTCGGATGAGTCGAGTCCGACCGCCACCACACCTTCCAGGTGGCTTTCTGCGGTGGCGAGGGTCTTGAGGGCGTCGTTTCCACTGAGATGTCTCAAGAAACAGAGGATCAGGCTGGCGCTGAGTTCACTCGAATCGGCAATGGCAGCGCGGAAGCCTTCCATGAACACTCCGAACCCAACACCGCGGTCTGTGTGTGTTTGGGGGTCAAAGAAGATCTCAGCATGGCGAACTCCGTCGTCTGCGGCCCGAGACAAGTAGGCGGTCATCAGATCGTAGAAGTCCTCAGGAGTCTGGAGGACAGCTGCGCCCTGGTAATAGATGTCGAGGAAAGACTGAAGGTTGGTGAAGTTGTAAGCGGAAACGGCGCCGTCAACATCCTCGAAGGGGAGGTCGAAGCCGTTGCGTGTCGCCAGTTCCAACATCATCTGAGGCTCGAGGGTGCCCTCGATGTGAACATGGAGCTCGGTCTTGGGTAGATCAGTGATGAATTGTTGGATCAAAGCTCTGCGCTACCAACTTTGGGTGATCGGAGTGCCCTCGGTGTAGCCACTTGACGACTGCAGCCCGATGACGGCTCGTTCGTGAAAGTCGTCGATGGTCCGTGCTCCGGCATAGGTGAAGGCCGATCGGACACCGGAGACGATTCGATCGACAATGTCTTCGACACTGGGGGCTTCGAGGTCCAAATACATCCGGGACTCCGAAATGCCCTCCTCGAATCTCTCCTTCAGCGCTCGCGAGAACGTTGACTCGCCGGCGGATCTCTGCTGCACGGCACGCTTGGACGCCATCCCGTAGTTTTCCTTGTAGAGACGGCCGTCGGAGTCCCTCAAGGCATCGGCGGCCGATTCGTAGGTGCCGGCAAGCCATGACCCGATCATGACGCTTGACGCACCGGCCGCGAGGGCCAAGGCCACGTCACGCGGATGCCGTACTCCCCCGTCGGCCCACACATGTTTGCCCCGAGACCGAGCGGTCTCAGCACATTCGAGCACCGCCGAGAACTGGGGTCGTCCGACACCCGTCATCATCCTGGTTGTGCACATTGCGCCAGGTCCAACACCAACCTTGACTATGTCGGCCCCAGCGTCAATCAGGTCGATCACGCCGGATGCCGTCACGACATTGCCCGCAACGACAGGATGACTGTCCGTGACAGAGCGAACCGCCTTCAGCGCATCAATCATCCGTTGCTGATGTCCGTGAGCGGTGTCGACCACGATCACGTCGACACCGGATTCGATCAGGCCGGCAGTGGTGGCAGCCACATCCCCGCTGACACCCACTGCTGCCGCCACCAGCAGTCTTCCCGCCGAGTCCAAAGCCGGTTTGTAGAGAGTCGCCCGCAGGGCACCCTTCTCGGTGATGACGCCAATGAGCCGACCGCTGGCATCGACAACCGGTGCAAGGTGGATTCGTTGCTCGGTGAGCGAGTCATACATCGATTTGGGGTCGAGTGTGGCTTTGATGACGATTGGGTCCGGACTCATCACGGCCGAGAGTGGTGTGAATCGGTCGACCCGAGATCCGTCAGTCTCAACGAAGATTCCCACGGGATGATTCGAGTCATTTACGACGATCACTGCGCCGTGTGCCCTCTTGTGGATCAGATCCATCGCCGCATTCACGGTGTCCGTCGGGCCCAGTGTTATCGCGGTCTCGATCACCAGATCCGCACTCTTGACCGCCCTGGTCATATCGTCGATGGCTGCAACATCGACGTCCTGGGGAAATACGGCCAGCCCGCCTCGTCGGGCCACAGTCTCTGACATTCGGCGCCCGGCAACTGCTGTCATATTGGCTACGACTAGAGGGGTCGTGGTTCCGATGCCGTCTGGTGTCGTCAGGTCGACGTCCATTCGGGAGACCACATCAGAGAAAGCCGGCGCCAGATAGACGTCCGAATAGGTGAGATCGAATGCGGGCTCGAGGCCGTTGAGGAACTTCATGGCTTGACCACACGGGAAGACTATCCGGTCAATCGGACGGCGTAGGCTCTGCAATGTGGCCTCGCTTCTAGTCAAACACGCCCGCGTCCTGGCCATGATGGATGACGAGGGAACCGAGACCAGCGATGCCGGGCTTTTCGCGGTCGACGGATTCATTCGACAAGTGGGACCCACTTCTGATTTGCCGGCAACAGCAGACGAGGTCATCGATGCCACCGATCACGTCGTTGTCCCGGGTCTGATCAACACCCATCATCATTTCTATCAAACTTTGACCCGTGCCGTCCCCGGCGCACAGGACACCGGATTGTTCGACTGGCTGCGCACGCTCTACCCAATTTGGGCCCGAATGACGCCTGACGACGTTCAAATCTCAACTCAAACAGCCCTTGCCGAGCTTGCTCTTTCGGGCTGCACCACCTCCTCTGACCATCAGTATCTCTTCCCCAACGGTTCTGGAGTGTCCGATCAGGTACGGGCAGCGGAAGCCATAGGCATCCGTTTCCATGTCGCAAGGGGGTCAATGAGTCTTGGCGAGTCGAAGGGCGGGCTTCCCCCCGATTCGGTGGTCCAGGATGAGGATGAGATTCTGGAGGACACCGAAAACGTTATCACGACGTTTCACGACCCAAAGCCTGGGGCGATGATCCGGGTTGTCGTTGCTCCTTGCTCCCCCTTCTCAGTGACAGCCGAACTCCTGAGGGAGTCGGCAGCACAGGCCCGTCGTCACAACGTCCATATGCACACCCATGTTGCAGAAACTCTGGACGAAGAAGCGTTTTGTTTCGAGACTTCGGGCAGACGTCCGGTCGAGTTTATGGAGGACCTGGGATGGGCAGGCGACGACGTCTGGTTCGCCCACGACGTCTATCTGAGCGACGAAGAGATCGAGAGGATGGCCGCCAATGGGACGGGTGTCGCCCATTGTCCCACGTCAAACATGCGTCTCGCCTC
>CAXMMT010000038.1:0-48328 GCA_964194555.1 uncultured Boseongicola sp.
CGCAACAGCTGTTCCGGGTTTCTGAGCAACTGCCTGATAGGTATCCCGACGCTGAGAATGTTCTCCTGGAGATTGTTGGTGACACTCCTGAGGAGACCCGTCAGATCCTCGACTACTGGCAGCACACCGTCGACCAGCCGGGTGTGGTCATCGACGAAGAATTCCAGTTGCAACGGAGACGTTTCGACTACACCCGTAAGGGCAACGGGATGGTGGCCGGAACCTTTGAGATGACCAGTGTGGCCGGTGAGACGTTGATCACTGCCCTCGACGCGGTGATGCCCCCACCAGGAGAAGACGACAATCGGACACCCGCCCAACGTCGTCATGACGCTCTCGAAGATTTGAGTCGCAGCTTTCTGGAAGGGACCGCCTCTTCTGAGGTGGGTGGGGAGAAACCTTATCTCAACATCCATCTCGACCTCGACGCCCTTAAAGGTGTGGCCGGTGGTCTCCACGAAACCAAAACCGGACAGGTACTCAATGTCGAAACCATCCGCCAACTCGCCTGCGACGCCTCGGGCGCCAGAATCCGTTTTAGGACCCGCATCAGAGATCCTCGACGTTGGACGTAAAACCGTCCAGGTCGTGCCCTTCCCCCTGCTCGTGACGACTTTGTCTTCGGGGTCGCTGCGCCGCTGCTACTTCGCTGGCTGGGCGAGCGAGCCCATCTTTGCCTCTGTCGAGGCGACGGCGGAGCTAATAGGTCGCTACGTCGAGGCGGGTGCGACCGACTTCACGTTCTACCTCTACAACCCCGCCGACCCGCTCGTCGACGATTTCGTTGCCACGCATCGAACGGCGACGCGAGACCAGCTCGAACGAATGGCCGCCGAAGTCTTCCCGACCTTCCGAGACTAGGAATGGGATAGAGACGTTTGGCACACTCACGCCACGCTAGAGCGTGCTGCGCTGACTCGTGCCCGTAGTGAGCGTCAGATCGCTGACGCCGTCGTCGCAGCTCGGGTGGCTTGGATTGTCTGGAGCAAGATCGGAGAGACCCTCGGTACCTCGGTTCAGGCTGCTCAGCAGCGGTACGGCGAGGTGATTGAGCAGGTGTGACTCCATCGCGCGTCCAGATGTATCAGGGTTCGGAGTTACTAGACGATATTCCCATGTACGCTGATGGGACCCTGGGAAAAGGAGTGGCGAATGACTGTCCAAATAGAGGCGGACAAGGTGCTCGACTGCACCGGTCTCCTCTGTCCGATACCCGTCATCAAGGCGTCACAGGCGATCAAGGAGGTCGAGGTCGGAGAGATCCTCCACATGATTGCCACCGACCCCGGGGCGCCCCCAGACATGGATGCCTGGACTCGCCAGACGGGTCACGAGATGGTCGACAAGTCTGAGGAGGAGGGCAAGTACCTCTTCTGGTTCAAGAGAACCCGATAGGAGGCTGAAATGACTTCAGCAGCACAAGAAGCGGGCACCAATGTCTCGACACTCGAGTCACCCGGTGCCGAAGCAATCCCCGAGCCCAAGAAGTTTGCCATGGTGGCATCGAAGGGTGGTCTCGATGAGGTCTACCCGATCCTGATCATGGGATCGACAGCAGCCGCCCTCGGCTGGGATGTACGCGTGTTCTGCACGTTCTACGGCCTCGATCTGGTCAACAAGAAGCGGCAGAAGAAACTCAAGGTGTCAGCGGTCGGCAACGCGGCATCGCCACCCCCTATCAACGGCCTCGAATTCAAAGTGCCGACCATCATCGGGATGTTGCCCGGCATGAACTTCGTGGCGACCTGGATGCTGAAAAACTGGATGAAGTCTTCGAACATCCCATCTTTCGAAGAGCTCTACGAGACCTGTGTCGAGTCTGGGGTCAAGTTCTATGCCTGTGCCACCACTCTGGGTGTGATGAATGTCGATATGGACGACATCGTTGAGGGCGCCTCGTGTCTTGGTGCCACGGCGTTTCTCGACTTCGCATCGGAGGCCGACGTAGCCCTGTTCATCTGAGGGCGGCGGAAAGCAACTAGGACCCCGGGAGGTGGCCGTGGAAGCTGAACTGTCGTACTCGGTTGGGCTGGGGGAGACCGACGAGGACATGATCGACATGTTCACCCGTCTCAGCGAGCGAGAGGTCGTCTGCTATCTGTTCTGCTTCAAACCCCGAGCCCGACTCACGTCTTGGTGACCGGGAAAAAGTCCCCCATTCACAGGTGGCGTCGTATTCAACTGGCCCGGTTCCTAGGAGACGACGGTTTCGCCCCGGATCGGTTCGACTTCGATTCGCGAGGGAACAAGACCCGTATTCATGGGATCGACTCCGTGGACGAGGATCTCGTGGAGAAGGCCATCGGCACCGGCATCCCGTTCATGACCAACGGTTGTCCCGGTCCTGAAGGTGAGCCCGGTGCACCAGACCGTTTGGCTCCTATTATTCGACGTCCGAGCCGATTCGGGATTTCCCGTGGCTTCCCACAGAAAGCGACTTGACCCAGATCCACGACGAGACGCGGCTCTGGGAGGGGTACTCCTCGTAGGGACGTTCCTCGGGGCTCAGTGATGCGGAGCGAGTTCATCGACGTCAACGGAATCAGGCTGCACTATCTCGATCATGGTGGTGAAGGGCCGATCCTCGTGATGACGCACGGGCTGACTGCCAACGCCCACAGTTTTGATGGAATGGCGAGAGCCCTTGGTGGCGACGTCCGATTGATCGCGGTGGATCTGCGGGGGCGCGGTTTGAGCGACAAGCCGGATACCGGTTATTCGATGGAGGATCATGCTGCCGATGTCCTCGGTCTCCTCGACGATCTGGAGATCGACCGAGCCTTCCTCGGCGGCCATTCGTTTGGCGGGCTCCTCACGTATCACATAGCCGCCCATCATCCAGAGCGTGTCAGGCGCTGCATCGTCATGGACGCCCCAATCGATATTGGGGAAGCAACCCTGGAACAGATCAAGCCGGCGTTGGATCGACTTGGTCGAGTCTTTCCGTCATGGGATGCATATCTGGCTGCAGTCAAAGAGCAGCCGTATTACCACGGATGGTGGGATCACCAGATTGAGAGCTATTACCGCGCTGACATCCAGGAGAACGAGGACGGGACGGTTCAATCGAAGTCCAGCCCCGATCACATACGGCAAGCAGTTGAAGAAACGATCGGTGTCGCTTGGAACGAGTATCTCGGCCGTATCGAGGTTCCGCTGCTGTTGATACGTGCGACGCTGCCGTACGGGCCACCCGGATATCCACCGCTTCTTACAGCCGATCAGGCTCGAACAGTGCTGGCTGCTCTTCTCGATGGCCGATTGGTCGAGATTGATGGGAACCACATGACCTTCCTATTCGGCGAGGAGATCAGGGAGGCCAGCCGAGCGATAACCGAGTTTCTTCGATGAGCACACGGGTCGGCTCTAGCTGGTGGGGACGATCAGCGGTCAACCAGTGTGGGATGGCGGTTTCTGATGGTTTCGAGTCGTTGTCGTGTTACCGGTGCGAGTTCCGAATCCGTCGGGTCGGTCCAGGTGCTCGTCTCTCTTGCAGTGGCCGCGGCAAACCCATCCAGTTCGGCGAGAAGACGGGTGGTGATATCAACGACGAGGGCGATGACGTGGAGCCGCTCCGGGTACTGGGGTCGTCCTTTGTATTCCAGCCGGTCCTGGCCGGGTCCCCCGATCCCTTGTTCCAGCATGGTCAACGGCCCGCCCTCGGCGAGGTACTCATCGACGATGGCGACCATCTCGTCCAGCATCTCGCGTGCCGAATTGGCCGTGCTCTCCATGGAAGCGGTCAGATCGGCGATAGTGCCCTGGTCGCCGTAGAAGAGGCGGAGGACGCCTTCGATCTCGAAGTGCGGCTCCTGTGGTGGGGTTCCCAGCCAGTCCTTCAGTGCCTGCCGGCCTTGGGAAGTGATGGTGTAGCGATTTCGGGTTCGTTTCCCTGCTGGTTCGTCTTCAACGGTCGCCCAACCCAATGTAACGAGACGTTTCTGCTCTCTATAGAGATGCCCTTCGGATGACGGCCAGACAAATCGAAGACTTCGCCTTAGTTGGTGGGTCAGCTCGTAGCCGGTCCATGATCGGACAGCCAGTAAGCCGAGAAGGCCATATGTGGTGGGGGGCGGCTTCTTCGTCATCCGATTAGACTACTCGCATTATGAGCAGTTGGTGGTAACATTGACCCAAGGGTCACGAACAGGAGAACCGTGTCACGGTATCGAGATAGGAACTATGAGTCATGGGTGTAGGAACACTGCGCTGTGTTGTCATCAACGTCACCGACCTACCACTCGCCTACAAGTTCTGGGGGGCAGTCACCGGACTCGACGTCATCGGATCAGAGACCGGGTGGCATGACTGGCTGGGGTATCTGGGCACCAAGAATCCGTGGAAACACGAGATCATCCTGCAAAGAATCGACAACTCTCCGCTAGAGATCCAGGCGCCAACAGCCGATATAACCAATCAGGTCCACATCGACATCACACCTAACAACGGTGTCGACCAGGCAATCGAAGAGATCATCGAACTCGGCGGTAGCGTCAAGAAGTCTCCGAGTCTCTACCCACGACCCGGATCCCACGGTGATCATCGACCACTCATCGACTGGGCAGTCATGCAAGACCCATTCGGCAACGAATTCTGCCTCGTGGAGAACCTCACCGAGGAGCAATCACTTGCAGCCATGACCGCTACAGAAGCGACCACCGACCACCTGTGGCGCACAGCGGCAGGTGTCGCTCGATAACCCACGGCTAGCAATCGGTCTTGTTAGCCGTCAGTCGGGCGTGACGAGCAAGACCTGATCGTGGACGCGTGCGCGTTCGTTTACTTTGATGGCGACGGGGTCGCCTGACTTCGCCGAGTCGACTGTCTCATGTTCGATTTGGATCGATGCGACGGTCTGAGTGAAGTCCGAGGTGTGCCCGAGGATGTGAACCGTGTCGCCTACCTTGAGCTCGCCGGACAGTTCGATGCCCGCAACTTCCAGCTTGCCGTAGTAGTGGGTCACAGTTCCGACAGGGTGCTCGGCCATGTTTGCCTCCTCTTGCTGTGGAGGACGCCAAGTATTGCAGCGCAATTCTGATCTGTCGCAGTGACGATGCCGCAGACCACTAACCCTCGATGTTGGTGGCTCACATTCTGCGGTGTGTGCTGCGGCTCGTAGCATCTGCTCACGACGCGGGAATAGGCTCAGTTCATGTCCTCGCGTCGTGGAGACCCCGGTGGATTCCCAAAGGCGATGGCTGGACTTGGTGGGGTCTTCTTCTTGTCCTTCGGAATATGGGCGATGTTGGCCCCTTCATCCTTCTACGAGTCCATGGCCCTTTTCGAGCCGTACAACGCCCACTTCATACAGGATCTGGGGGCTTTTCAGATCGGCATGGGAACAACGCTGCTTCTGGCTGCTTTCATCACCTCCGACGCTCTCGTGGCCGGCCTCCTCGGAGTTGGGATCGGCGCATCTACACACGTCGTATCGCACTTGTTGAGTCTCGACTCTGGAGGAAACCCGGCATTTGACATACCATTCCTTTCCCTTCTTGGCGTGCTTCTCCTGATTGCAGGTGCAGTGCGGTGGCGACGTATCCGATAGTGCCAACCGTGCCGAGGATCTCTCTGGAGCCGCCGACCACTCGCAGGATGAGAGCCCACTCACGCAAGAACGAGGAGCACTCGAGCGAACCTGTTGATCGGATCCTTCAAGGCGTAGACGAGCAGGAGAACGGATAGGCCGAATCAGGAGAGAGCAAACTCGAACCAGAAGTCCGGCTGGTGCCCGTCAGCAGAATCACCACACTCTTGTATCCACCGTACCGATCCAAAGGGGTGCCCACCGAGTGTCGGACAGGACGTCAAAGAGCCTATGCGAGATAGCGCAGCAGTTCTGGATCCGACGATGAGGAACAGGGTGGCCTCTCCGGTCGACCCGCCTATCAGATCGGAGCCTCGAGGAACCAGGTATCCATCTCGCCTTTTCCCTTGATGTCGATCGTCCCCCGGGGTTCCAGCACATACTTGTCGCGAAGTCTGGAGAAGGTGCCCTCCGCAACCTGAATACGCCCCGGTTCTCCTGAGGACTCCATCCTCGATGCCACGTTGATGGTGTCTCCCCAGAGGTCGTAGGAGAACTTGGTGGTGCCAATAACGGCACCAACCGCGCTCCCCGAATTGACTCCGATCCTGACACGGAGCTTGATGCCGTCGTCGGCGACCCTGTTGTTCATCCAGTCCCGCATCTCCAACGCCGTCTGGGCAATCGCATCGCAGTGATCGTCACGGGGAATGGGGGCGCCGGCGACGACCATGTACCCGTCGCCCATTGTCTTGATCTTTTCGACACCGTGGTTGGTGGCGATACGATCGAATGCCGTGAAGACCTCGTTGAGGATGTCAACGGCCTCTGCGGGATCGAGCCGCGCCGACAGCGGAGTGAAACCGACGATGTCGGCGAACAGCGCTGTGATCTGCTCGAAGTGTTGAGCGATGGTCTTGCCCGGATGGGCCTTCAGTTGTCTGGCGATCTCAGCTGGTAGGACATTGAGAAGAAGCCGCTCGGCTCTGGCGTTCTCGTTGCGAAGCCGAGTTTCCAGCCGGCGCCGCTCGGTGATGTCGACGAAGGTGAGGACGGAGCCGACCGGCTGTCCATCTTGTTCCATCGGATAAGACCAGTACTCGGTTTGGAAGCTGGACCCGTCGGCTCTCCACATCACCTCGTTGTCGACGTGGACGCCCTTTCCTTCTCTGAACGCCAGATAGATCTGGCATTCGACCATCGGGTAGGGGTCACCGTTGGGGAGGGTGTGATGGACCAGTTCGTGCATGTTCCGTCCGAGCAGGTCGGTGTCGCTGTCGAACCCGAGGATGCGGAGAGAAGCGGGGTTGGCGAAGGTGCAGTTGCCATCGAGATCCACCCCGTATATCCCCTCCCCGGTCGAGTTCAGCAACAGCTGAGCAACTTTGCCAGGGTCATCTAGAGGTCTGGTCAATTCGGTCCCACTTGGCCTGCGATTCTAAACTATCCCTACAGGGCAGAACATCTGCGCTTGAGTGGGTGGCCCAAACGGTCACATATGCTCAGACGAGGGCATCGGTCGCTTCATCGGTCGTTATCACACCGCTGGCGATGTAGCCGAAGTTCACCAGGGCGGCCTGGTACCCGTCCCCAAGCTCGGGATGCCGGGCACCCGCGGTGGCGTCCTTGACCACGACAACCTCGAAGCCATCCTCTGTTAGCTGGCGTAGGTGCGCTTCGACGCACAAGTTAGCCGACATGCCGGCGAGGACCACCCGGTCGACTCTTCGCTTTCGAAGCTGGAGCGCAAGGTCGTTCGTCTCCGGTCCATAAACCTTGTGGGGGCTCGTCACGATCGTTTCGCCATCAGCGATGTACTTCCCGAGCGGATCCACCCAATCGGCTCCGGAGCCTTCGAACCCATCCAAAGAGAGTGCATCAGAACGGTCAAACATATTGATCTCATGCATCAGATTCTCGAGCGTCCCACCGAACTGCCAGCCGTGGTCCGTCGGGAAGTAGTAGTGCGGTGACACGAAGACCGGGTAGCCAGACCCCTTTGCCGCCTGAAACAACCGTTCCAGGTTCTCCACTGTTCGATTCTCCGTGACACTGTCACCGACCAGACCCCAGGTAACCCCCTCAGGACTCAAAAAATCGTTCTGCGGATCAGTAATCACAACCGCTGTGTTGCTCGTGCTGAATTCCATGCCATCGCCTTTCGCTTCATCGTGGAACGTTCCCGCCGATCGATCCGAGCATAAACCCGCCACTATGAGGGTGCCGAAAGAATGTCGCCGACCTGTCGATCCCCCGAGCCGGGCCCAGGCCCGATTCGTCTTCCAAAGGTCATAACGACACTGGCCATTCTGCATCGAGTCTGGGCGGGATGGACAGCGATCCTCATCGGCACTCTGATTCCGGTTGCCGTCGGACTGACTCGAATCGGGTTTCCCCAACTCGGCCTGAGAGTGCCCTTCACGGTTGGCGGCTCATTGATCGTCGAGCGCTTCTAGCCGGTCGGGGCAAACAACCGGATTTCGATGGCGCCGGTGTTGCCACCGGTCGAGTTGACGATGTCGAAACGGAAGAACTGACCGGTCGTCGCCAGCTCGGTGAACATCGGGTCGGAGAGATTGCCGGCTGAAAATGGTCCCAGGACATCTCCCGAATCGACCGTCACCGTGTACTCGGTGGTCGTTGCCGTCCCGTCTGCCATGGAGCGGGTCAGAAATTCGACTCCGGCGATCTCCTTTTCCGAGCCGAGGTCGATGACGATGAATGCGTTGTCGCCATCACCTGCGGTGGCCCATTCTGTGGTCGTATCATCATCGATGGCATTTGGCCCTGCCCATGCGTCGGAGAACTCCGAGCTTGTCTCCACCACGGTTCCTGTCAGCGACAGATTGTCGCCGCGGGTCATGTCCTCGTCTCCTCCCTCGGGGGCGTCGGACTCAGGGATGGTGAAGGTCGCCAACTCACTCTCATACAAGGTCCCGTCGGCGGTGGAGCCTTGCACTTTGTAGAAGTACGTAACACCGGGCTCTGCTCCCGGGAGAAATACGTCGTGCTCGATGATGCCGGTGCCATTCATGGCCAGCGAGTTGTTGAAGTTTCCCAGCGATTCCGTTTCGCCCCAGACTATGGCGCAGATCATCGGCTCAGTCGTATCCATCCGAAAGATGGCGCGGCTCGGGTTGGTCGGGTCCGCCTCGAAAACGAAGTCGGTGGCCTGGACCTCGCTGAATGGGCGGACTTCGTCACTCGAGCCACCGCATGCGGCTACGAGGAGACCGAGACCAAGAGCCAGGAAGACGAGTCGTCTCATGCCGCGGTGCCTTTCTGTCCCGCTGTCGCTGCAGCGACCTGACCGCCATTAGACGCCCAGCTTCGAATTCCCCCCTTGATGTCGCGGACTTGAGTGATGTCGTTCTTTGTCAGCGAACGCACAGCGCTGCGACTACGAGTACCGGTGGCGCAATAGAGGAGATATCCGTTGTCGGAATCGATCGCCTCGATATTCGACTGGAAATGGGTATCGAGGGGAATGTGGATGTTCCCGGGAATTTGCTCGGATTCACGCTCGGTGGCAGATCGGATGTCGATCAGAACGGGCGCGTTGTCTGAATCCATGAGGCGCATGGCTTCGCCGGCCGAGACTGAAGTTGACCCACCGGTGTTCGGTTTCAGGTCGTAGACGGCAGCACCCAGGAGGGCGGCAGCCACTCCCAGCAGCCACCAGGTACCAGAGGCGAGTCCAATAACACCGGTTAGGGCCGCGGCGAGAAGTCGGATGCGACGCTCCCCACTTGAAATCCGCTGAGATGTCTTGGCTGCCCATCCTCGGCGGTGCCGAACAGTCTTCGGATGTCCGATTCGGCACTCGACCCGACGTGTCGGCTCACCTCTTCGCCGTTCGACAGTGCGATCAGGGTTGGCGTGGCCTTTGCCTTGAGGTCCCGGGCGATATCAGGTTGAGCGGCGGCGTCGATCTCGATCACACCGACTTTCCCCTCGTACTCATCGGCAAGGGTGCCGACGTGGGGTCTCACCGCTCTGCAGGCGTGACAGCCGGGGGATGTGATGAAAACGACAGAAGGAGACGTTGGTCGTCTCCATTCCGTCGTCTTGTTGTCAGTGGTTTTCATTCAGGAAACGGCGTCTGCGTTCTTGGTTCCCGTGCGGAAGATGGCGTAGATCGGGCAGAAACCGACGGCGGCAGTCCCTACGAGGATGACACCGACTGCGATGGTGGCGATTGCTCCGGCACCGGAAAGCGTGAAGGTCCCAAGAGCCAGAAGGCCACCGCCGACGACTACTCGTGTGATCCTGTCCCAGTTCGACTCGTTCATTGTTCTCTACTTCTGTTGTGAGGGTGTACACCGGGTACGACGCAGTAATCTCAAATCGGTCACATGACTTCTGCGACTGTTTCCACGATCCAGCTTTTCGAGAGGTACGCCGACGGGATCTACACCCTCGGTGTTCGGATGTTGCGGGACCGTCATCTCGCCGAGGACCTGGTTCAGGACACTTTCCTGAAGATCCTCAGGGGGTCCGCGCCATACACGGGCGACGGTTCGCTGGCCGGGTGGGTGTACCGGATCGGCTACAACGGGGCGTTGGACATGATCCGTCGGCGTCGGGAAACCCCGCATGACGCCACCACACCCGAGACCTGGACCGTGGCCAAGGAGGTCGGTGCGGAGTCCGCGGTCATGGCCATGGCACTGGCCGAGGCGTTGGACGCGGCCATCCAGGAATTGCCCGAGACGCTCCGGGCAGCTTTCGTGCTCAGAGATGTGGAGGAACTCTCCACGTCTGAAGTCGCCCAGGTGCTGGGGATGGGTGAGTCGGCTGTGAAGATGCGGCTGGCGCGAGCACGTGAGCAGATGCGAGTCTCGTTGGGAGATCGACTATGGAACTGACATGTGAGAGCCTCGAAGCATTCCTTCCCGAGATGATCGATGGTCGACTCGGCAAGGAAGAGGAGATGGGAGCGGCCACACACCTGGCCACCTGCGAGAGTTGCCGGCTGATCGTCGATGAGACCAACCAGGTACGAGTTGCGGCACGGGAACATGGGCGTATCGAGATGCCCGCCGATGTGCGTGCCCGCATCCGTGGATCTCTCGAAGAGGAACAGGCCTCGGGCTAGAGGTGGTCTCCTTTGACTCTCTGACTCGCACTGGAGAGCCGCGTGCCGTAGACCCTCGGCTGATCAACCGTCTCTTCGGGACATCGGAGGGAATCCTTCCGTTGTGGCTCGCAGAACCCTATATCCCCCTTTCGCCCCATGTCGTCGATGCGCTGAAGGAGAGAGCGTCGGAAGGCTGGTACGGCTACGAGACACGTTCTCGTGATGTGCTGAACGCCTTCTGGGATTGGATGGAGAGACGTCATGGCTGGGATGGGTCGAAACTCATCGCGTCGGTCAGTCCGAGCATCGGCACTTCGATAGGTGTTCTAATCGACTTGCTCACCGAAGAGGGTGACGGCGTGATTCTGCAGCCTCCGGTGTTCACCGACTTCAAGCCTCTGATCAGGCGCGCCGGGCGCGAGCCCATCCGAAACTCTCTCCAGCTCGACGATGGCCACTACACAATGGACCTGGAGGACCTGACAGCCAAGGTATCGAAGTTCGAGAACAAAGTGCTGATTCTCTGCAACCCGCATAACCCAGTTGGGAGAGTGTGGGCCGCGGAGGAGCTCAAAGCCGTGGCGGAGATCTGTAGCGCCGAGGGCGTGACGGTCATCTCCGACGAGATCCACTCCGATCTTTCTCTCCCTCCGAATCGCTTTGTGCCATTTGCCACCGCGGCAGAGGCATCAGGTGTCCGCTGGGCCGCGACACACGGCCCGATCAAGACGTTTGGGCTTGCCGGGGTCGCAGACACGCTTGTCATCACCGATGACGAAGAGCTGTCAGCAGGTTTCAGGTCTATGACGGAACGTCTTCACTTGACGCGTGACAACGTGTTCGCTCTCGCGGCCTCGAGAGCCGGCTACCTGGCCGGTGATGAATGGGTCGACGGACTATTGGCACTTGTGGCCGACAATGTCGAAACCCTCGAGCAAGGACTGCCCGACGGAATAGATCTCATAAACCCCGAAGGCACATATCTTGCCTGGCTGGACTTCGGGCCACTCGAAATGGATGTACCCGAGTTGACGAAGTGGCTTGTTGGGGAGGCGCGTCTCGCCCTGAGTCAGGGGCACTGGTTCGGGAGGGAAGGCGCCGGGTTCGCCCGAATGACGATCGCGGCCGACCGGGTCATTATTGACGAGGCAGTTGGGCGTTTGCGGACTGCCGTGGCGAAGAGGTAGCTGCCGGCGATGCCAGGTTGCGCTAGCGGTGCCGAGATGAGGTTTCTCAGGCGTGTCACTCCGGACCTTCCCCTGGAGAGCGTCGCGGATGTGGTTGCCGAGGAGTACGGGCTCAACGGTGATTTGACACTCTTCGAGAGTGAGCGGGACCAGAACGTGCGCGTCGTAACCGCTGACGGTTCGTATCTCTTCAAAGTCTTCAACGTAGACGAAGACCAAGCGGCAATCGACTTACAGATCAAAGGGCTGCGACATGTCCAGCGGGTCGACCCTGCTGTTCCGGTGCCTCGCGTCCTTCCCACCGTCAACGGAGCGGCCACCGGTAGGGTCGTGAGGCCGGATGGCACCAGCCACACCGTGTGTCTCCTGTCATTTCTGGATGGTGTTGTCGCAGGCACCCGACCCGAATTCGATACGCCGGCCTTCCGGCGAAACACGGGGGCGATGTTGGCTCGTCTCGACAAGGCCCTCCGTGGCTTTTTTCATCCTGCTGCCCGTCAGGATCACCCGTGGGACATGTCTCGCCTGCCCCGTCTGTTGGAGTACACCCGGTACATCGAGAACGACTCAGCTCGCCGCAGCGTGGTTTCGATACTGTGCCAGATTCGTGATCACACCCTTCCGGCGTGTGCCTCACTGCGTCACCAGGTAATCCATCAGGACGGGCACTCATGGAATCTTGTCGTTGATCCCGAGGATCCGGCCGAGATCTCGGGGATCATCGATTTCGGGGACATGGTTCACGGTCCGCTGATAAACGAGCTAGCGGTTGCCGCCTATCTCTCAGGACGCGCTGATCCGTCTCCGGAGACCTTGGTCGATATCGCGGCTGGTTACGACTCTGTGATGCCTCTGGAGAGGGGCGAGGTTGATGTGCTGTTCGACCTCGTGCTCGGACGGATGGCGATGAACTTGATCATCTCCGAAGCTCGTGCCGCGCTGTTTTCCGACGAGCCCTCTGACGAATCGCATCCGGAGGCGCTGTGGGAGAGAATTGAGGGCGCTCTCGAGGTGGCATCGGATGTCGGGAGCTCAGTTCGGAGAACTCTGGGGTTTCCGTCACCGGCCCACGGTGTATCCACGTCCGAACTGCGTGCACTTCGCATTGCTTCGCTGGGTAGCCATTCACCTCACTTCTACGCGGAGCCCCTTCACGTAACCGCCGCCGAGGGGATGTGGATACATGGTGCTGACGGAAGGAAGTATCTCGACTTCTACAACAACGTGCCAACCGTCGGACACACCAACCCACACGTTGTCAACGCTATTTCTCGACAGCAAGCAGCCCTGAACACCAACACCCGCTATCTCTATTCGACAGTGGTCGAGTATGCACAACGGCTCACTGCCACTCTCGAACACGGCCTTGATGTGTGCTTGTTCGTCAACTCCGGCAGCGAGGCCAACGACGTAGCAAGTCAGATCGTGAAGCACCGCGCGGGGGCCGATGGTCTGCTTGTGATGGCCGGCTCATACCACGGGATGACCGAAGCCGTTTTGGACACTTCGGATGGGGAGGCCATATCCCGACCGACGAACGTCGCAGCTATCACCGCTCCCGATGACTTCCGTCAGGACCCGGTTACCCCTGCCCGTGCTGCCGCCGAAGCCGAGAGCGCCATAGGCCGGATCAAGGAGGGTGGGCACGAGTTGGCAGGTTTCTTCATCGACCCGGCTATGACTTCGAGCGGAATCCCGAATGTTCCTCCGGGGTTCATCGACGCCATCGCCGGGGTGATCCGAGCCCATGGCGGTCTCGTGGTCTCGGATGAGGTCCAAGCGGGGTTTGGTCGGACCGGCGTGATGTGGGGCCATGAGCGGGAGGGTTTCGTCCCCGACATCGTGACCATCGGGAAACCTGTGGGCAACGGGCAGCCGCTTGGTGTGGTGGTCACCAGGCGAGAGATTCTCGACGCTTTCATGGAGCAGACGGAACTGTTCAGCACTTTCGGTGGCAACCCCGTTTCGTGTGCCGCAGGCTTGGCTGTGCTGGATGTGATCGAGAGCGAGGGGCTTGTCGCCAACTCGGCGTCTGTCGGCCGATATCTCAAAGATTCGCTCATCCAGTTGGCGCAAACTCAGCGTCTCATCGGTGATGTGCGCGGTAGCGGACTGCTGGTTGGTCTCGAACTGGTCAGCGATCGGGACGAGAAGATCCCGGCCGCCGGCGAAACTGCCCTGCTGGTCGAACTGATGAGAGAAGCAGGCGTCTTGGTGGGCACCGCAGGCAGAGAGCGCAGTGCTCTCAAGCTGCGGCCGCCACTAGTCGTCCGCCCTCAACACGTCGACATCTTCATCGAGGCCCTTGACGCCTCGTTGCACGAAATCGATCGTCGGGGTGCTTGATTCCCATGTGGCCAGCTAGTGGACCACTAGAACTGCCATGGAGAATCCGGAGCTCTTTAACTGAGCCGGCTGAACCCGGCGACGGCCTGATTGAATCGCACGGGTGCTCCCATGCTCATCTGGTTGACCAGATCGATCACTGCTTGGCTGGGCTTTCCATAGAATTCGATTTTGGTTGTTCCTTCGAGAAACTCGTATGCGTCTCTTATCTTTTCCCCTGCGACTTGGATATGAAACAACAGGGAGTCCTCATCCGGATGGATCTGAATGACGGTCATTTCGGCGGCTTCGTCATCGACGTTGACCTCGAAGTGGTTGATACGTGGATGGTTTGCTTTGAGGAAATCCGCAAGGTCACGGGAGGCTGACTTTGCTGTCTCGAGCATTCCAGGTTTGATGGCGTGGGTCCCAACGAATATCAGCGGTTCGGCCATGATAGGCACACCCTTTCTCGTTACCTTGACACAATGTCAATCATAATAAGAACCCGGCATCGCTCGGTCAAACGATTTCCGAATGATGACCTTCTAGTGGAACTGTCAGCATTGAGAGTTCAAGAAGCTTCCAGATTCGTTCCTTGTATTGATCTTCCGTCCAACCGATTTCTCTGGTGAGTTCCCTCCAAGGTCCGGGCATTGTGACCGTATACACAAGGTCTGCAGCTTCGGCGGGGGTCCAGTCGTTGGCAAGTCGTCCCTCGCCAGCGATTCGTTCGGTTACCCCGAGTAGGAGAGCTTGTCGTCGATTCATTCGGTTCCTCCACCCCGCGGCTAGTGCTTTATCGTCATATTGGCCTGCTTCTAATACCTGAGTCATCCGATCGATCTTTCCGGTGTACCAGCTCATCGTTTCGATCCACCGTCGCAACGTTTCAACACCGGTAGGAGCCCCGAATACATATGAGCGAAGCTTCTCCGAGCCGAGGCTGACATCTACATAATCGACTAGAGCGACGAAAAGGCCCGATCGATCGCCGAAATGCAGATAGATCGTCTGGCGCGAGACACCGGCCTTCTCGGCAATCTCAGCCAGGGTCGGTTCTGAACCCTTCTCCTCTAGAAGGTCCCAAGCCTCCGCGAGGATGCGCTGTCGAGTATCGATGTCTCCATAATGCGAAGAACTACTTGACACGGGGTCAATCTATCATGCATGATGACTTGACACTGCGTAAACCACCGATCCAGGAATCTCGCGCGAGGAGGACAGATGATCACCGCAAGTCACACGGTTGACATAGACAGACCAGCCCACCAAGTCTTCGACTTTGTTGCTGACCAGCGGAACGAAGCCAAATGGCATACCGACGTTCTGGATGTTGAGCCGAAGGGCCCGATTCTGCTTGGGAGCACGGTTACCTGGCTGGTCAAATTCATGGGAGAGAACCATTACGTGAACGAAGTGACCGAGTTTGACGCTCCTCGCCTCATTCAACTCGCCGCGCGGGAGGGCCCACTAAAGCCGACACTGACCCACAGGTTCGTTTCGAGAAATGGGGCGACCCGTTACACCCGTTCTGTGAGCATCCCGGTCGAAGGCATGTTCCGTCTTGTCGCCCCGATCATGAAAGCCACCGGTGCTGCACGCAGGCGAAACGCACACTTCGCAGAGAATCTCAAAACCCTCTTGGAGCAGTCCGCGATCATCAGGTAATGGATGGGTTATCTTGGATGGTCATGAGGGAGGCCCGTTGGCTGCAAAGACCGTTCGAGGGCTAGTCCAGGTTCTCGTGGGAGAGCGTTGGAGGGTCCTCTCTTAGAGTGATGACGACCTTGTCCAGGGAACCCTGGAAAGGGAACGGGCTGCCCTCGTATGCCGGGTCGACCTGGGTTCCGGTATCGAGTCCGATGTCAAACGTCTCAGCGAGAGAATACGTGCTGATGTGCATCATCGGCATGTGGACCCCGTTCACCTTCTCTCCGTTGACGTGAAGCTCGCCATCACCGGCGAATTCGCCGGTCTTGATGAAGTTGAACTTCAGTTCGGTCACGCCAGTGGGCAGCGGCGGCGAGGTCATCTTGTAGTGGACGCCGTCTAGATAGTTGTAGTCGAACACAAGACGTCCATCCATGATGTACATGGTGAAGCCTCCGGTCATTCCGCCTACCGCGACAATCACTCCTTCTTCGTCACCCCGCAAGTCGATGACAGTAACGATGTCGTGTGACCGATTCTTGACCGGCGCCGAAGCCTTCTCGGAAATCCGAAACGCACCTGGTGCGTAGTACACGAACTCTGTCCGATCACCAAAGAGACGATGATGCTGTGCCTGGAGACGCCCCATGATGTTGACATCGAGTGGGTAGACGTTGTACTTCCAGGCTTCCTCGTCGAAGATCTCGAGGAGTTCTTGCAGCTTCTCGGGATGTTCCTCGGCGAGGTCGTTGCTCTCCGAGAAGTCCTCTGCCACGTGGTATAGCTCCCACTTGTCGTCTTCGAAGGGTTGAACGGTGGGTGACAAGTCCCATGGCATCCGGTTGGCATGAAGCGTGACTGCTTTCCAACCATCGACCCAGATCGCCCGGTTTCCGAACATTTCGTAGTACTGACGCGTCCGAGCGTTTGGTGCGTCGGCGTCGTCGAAGCAATACATCATCGAGACACCATCGAAGTTCTTCTGCTCCACCCCCTGATAAACGTCGGGCCGTTCGACACGTGCGGCTTCGAGGATCGTTGGTGCGATGTCTGAGATGTGGAAGTATTGAGTTCTCACCTCCCCTGTCGATTGGATTCCATTGGGCCAGTGAACGATCAGTGCATCGTGCTGGCCGCCCCGGTGTTCGCTCTGTTTGAAGTATTTGAAAGGCGTGTTTCCCGCCATCGCCCAGCCTGCGTGATAGTGCGGGTACGTCGTGGGATCTCCCCATGCGTCGAACTTGTCCATGTTGGCATCGAACGGTGTCTGCAGTCCGTTGATGACGTAGGTCTCGTTGAATGTACCGGCGAGACCGCCCTCGCCACTTGCACCGTTGTCAGCCGTGACGAATATGAGGGTGTTGTCCAACTCGCCAATTCGTTCCAGGGCTTCAACGACACGGCCAATCTGATGATCGACGTGGTCCATCTGGGCTGCGAACACTTCCATCTGCCGCGCGTAGAGCCGTTGTTCGTCCTCGGTTAGGGACTCCCAGGCTGGGATCTCGGGGATTCGGTCTGTGAGCCGAGTGTGATTGGGCACCACCCCCAGCTCCTTCTGATTAGCAAGTATCTGCTCGCGGGCCACGTCCCAACCCATGGCGAAACGGCCCTTGTACTTGTCGATGAACTCTTGTGGGGCATGGTGCGGAGAATGCATCGAGCCTGAGGCCCAAAGCATCATGAACGGATCGTCAGGCCTGAGCGACTTGTGGCCGGTGATCCACTCCATGGCACGATCTGCCAGGTCCTTGTCGAGATGCTCGGTCTTGCGGTACGGCTCTGGCGAATGATCATTCCACATGACCGGGACGAACTGATGAACGTCTGCTGCCATGAAGGTGTACGCATGGTGGAATCCTTCACCGCTCGGCCACCTTTCGAATGGACCAACCTGAGACACTTCGTAAAGCGGCGTGTGGTCCCACTTGCCGAGCGCGTAGTTGACATAGCCGGCGTCCGCCAGATAATTGGCGACCGATTTGCACGTGTCGGGCACTATTGCGTTGTAACCAGGAAAACCCATGGCGGTCAACGCATGACTGCCGAGGCCGATCGTATGTGGATTACGACCAGTCATCAGCGAAGCCCGCGAGGGTGAGCAAAGCGCCGTCGTATGGAAGTCGTTGAAGCGAAGACCGTCTTCGGCGAGCTTGTCAATGTTCGGCGTTTCGATCAAGCCTCCGAACGACTGGCCCAATTGCGCGAATCCCACATCGTCCAGAAGGAAAACGATGACATTCGGTGCCTCAGGATGTGGACGTACCGGGTCAGCCCACCACTCGACCGACTCCTCGTAGCTACGACCGATCTTGCCATCGAACTCATCACCCGAACCAGGCTGCTTCTCCGTTTCCAGGGTCATCTCCGTGCTGCTCCTTGCTGCTGCTCCTTGACAATGGTGAGGCGCTCCAGGCAAAGAAGCGTCTCGCATCCCTGTAACCTAGACCTCCATTCAGGAGGCCAAATATCGCGGCTGGCTGTGGATGGTCAGTTGCTCCGATCGACCTGGTACTCAATAGCGTTGCCGGCCTTGCCAACGGCGACTATTACCTCAGCGATTCGCAGGCAGTAGGCCATTTGCTGGGCTGCGCGGCGAGATCGACCCAACTTCGAGGCGAGTTGAGCGGTGGTGAACGGCTCTGGTAAGCCGGTGGGCATCAGGCCAGCGAGGTCGACGGTGTTGCTGATCAGCAATGTGTCCACGACGTCGATCAGTCGGCGTTCCTCGATTGTCCAACCCTTGCGACGCCACGAGCGATCGGGTGTATGACGTCTGTACTCCTCCTCGTTGGTCAAGAGCACTTCGACCTCGAGGTGTGGGTGAGCAACCAGATTGGGGAAACTGACCAGTTCGGCAAAGATGTCGGTCGGCTTGCCGTGTTTCGGTGAACACCTTCTGCTGAGAATTGTGCCGTCAGTATCCACCTTGACGATCCACTTGTTGATCGGGATCGGGTGGACGATGCGTACATGGTGTCCAAGTTCGATCAGAGTGGTGACCTTCTTCTTCATGGAGGAGAAGCCGCGTGTTTGCACCTCGATCAGCAAGTTCTCTCGAACCAGGTCGATCACGAACCCATCGACGGGAACCTCGATTTGGTCACCGGGTCTGGCGTACCACCGTTTCAGAGAAGCGTGAAGCGGCTTCTCCCGAAGGGTCCCGATATGAGGTGTTTCCTTCATCAGACCGATCGCACGCACCTCGAACCCATCGACCGACGGTGGGGCGGTGTGTTGGCTGATGACGAGACGAGCTCGAGCAGCTCATCTTTGAGTGGAAGGTCAGACTGCACGATCATCGGCACATCATGAAGGGGTCAGGTGTCGGGAAGACCGCATGGCCCGCTGCGAAAGGTCCATCCATAGTTGGGCTGATCCGTGATGTTGGTTGGCGAGCTCGGCCCACCGTTTGGCGGCATTTCGGAACAATTCGGCAAGTTCCGACGGCGAGTCGGCGTTCAAGACGATGCCTCCTGACCAGAGCGAGCGGCTCCAGTCCGCCAAGACCTGTACAAGGTGGTCGATCGGGCCGTAAGAGTCCTCCCCGTCGACATGGATCCCCTCATGCCCGGGTATCAAGGGTGCCACCCTCGCCTCGTCGGCGAGAGCCAAGAGAACATCGCGATCGGCGTGTGCGGCGCGACGGTGAATGGCATAGCCATGGCCCACGGTGTCGAGCCAGGGAACTGCCCAGTGGACAATGCGATCAGCAAGCAGAAATCTCCGCGCCTCATACGCCCGTGTCGCGATGTCACGAGCCCCTGTTTCCCAGCCATCGGCCTCGGCCACCGCAAGCCCGGCCGCAAATGACGCCAACGAAGACAGATCGTTCTCCGGTAGCTGGTGACCCCATTCTCTTGTTTTTCGGTTGAGATCCTCGGCAGGGTCGTAGTACAGAACGACGTCGACTTCGATGGGCGACCGGTCGGCCCAAAGGTCGGGAACGGCCTCGAGGCTCCAGTGGTCGGCAAGACCGATCCAGAGTTCCTTCTCGGCCAGGGCTCTCTCAGTAGCGGTAGGCATCCGGTGTCGGCTTGACTGGTCGGTCCAGCCACAAGGGCCTTCGGTTCCCGTCAGGGCCGGGGCCGGGTCTGGTCATCTCCAGCCACTTTTCGAAGACCCGGGTGCTCTTGGCGGTGTCGACGACCACATCCCCGTATTGGTCGCCTTCCTGGGCCGTGGTCAGAGTGACCCGCTGGTGCCAAGCGTGCATTCCCGACACCGGATCGGGATGGACAGGGAACGCCAGGTTCTGGTTTACCCCGGGATCCTTCCACCAGATCCGCGATGAGTCGGGGTCGTCAGACTCGAAAGGCTCGATGCCCTTCAACTGGCGGAGTCGCCATTTGCCATCCCCGAGTTGGTCGATGTTGACCAGCGCCGAGCTCCAACGCTCGTTCCCGGTCTTGTCCTCCTGTCGCCAGCGGCCCATGTGATGTGAGGCCGCCACCACGCCGGGTCGGATGCCTTCGGTTCGCCAGGCACGCATGACGAACCAGCCGATGTCGGTGGTGATCCGAACCATCTCGCCGGTCTCGAAACCGAGGGCATCCGCGTCGACAGGGTTGACCCAGAGGGGATGCCCATGACTGATCTCGTACAGATACTTGGCATTTCCGGATCGGGTGTGAATCAGGGTCGGCAGACGAAAGGTCGGCAACAGGATGCGCTCATTTCCCCCGAGGTCCAGGTCACGCCAGTTGACGTGCGACCTGAGATAGGTGGGAATCGCCTCCGCGCCCCATCCCCAATCGTCCATCGTCTCGGAATACCACTCCAGCTTCCGGGAAGGCGTCTTGAAGCCCGTCTTCAGCTCACCGTCGATGCTGACCCCGCTCCTCGGGTCGGCAGGCGGGCGCTCATGGACCTCGTAGATGTCGCGTTCTACCTCAAATGCGCCGTACTTCCGCATGAAGCCGAGCGGGTCAAGACCTTCCTTCTGAGCTGCCTCGGGTAGACCGGGAACGCTGTTCTCGAACATCCAGCCGTAATACTCGTCCACCGAAACCGGTCGGCTGGGGTCGCTGGGCGATTCGAACCATTTCCTGATTCCCAGCGATCCGTCGGGGTCGATGTGCCACGAGAGATCGAACCAGAACTCGGTCTCCTCCCACACTTCGCCGGGGTTGGCTTCGTATGTCCGGTTGAAGGTCTTGCCGTCACGCTCGCCGGCCACACGAAGCACCGGCTGACGAAATCCCAGCCATTGGGCGGCATGAGTTTCGTAGGAGTGGGTGTCGTGACGCTCGGCCGACACACCCATCGGCAGCACGTAGTCGGCGTACCAGGCGGTCTCCGACCAGGTCGGGGTAAGGGCGACATGGAGTCCGACCATGTCTTCGTTGGTGAGGACTTCGAGCCAGGAGAAGCCGTCGGGGTTGGTCCAAATCGGGTTGTAGACCCTGGTGAAGTAGACGTCGAGTTTTCCCCGGCCCTGTTTGAGAAAATGAGGAAGCAGGAAGCTCATCTCGTGATGGGCAAGGGGGTACTCGATTGGCCATAGAAGCTCGTTCCAGCGGCTGTGGGCTGGTGGTGTGTTCCAATGCTCCGGCTTGAACTTCCCCCAGGCGCTTGGCGAGAGCCCGCCCTTGGTGCCCACCGACCCGGTGAGCACATGGAGGAACTGAAGCGTGCGGGCAGCCTGCCAGCCTCCGAGATTCCCCGATCCTGTCGAGCGCCACGTGTGGGAGGCAAACCGGTGCCCCGCGTTGGCGATCTCTCGCGCCACCTCGACGATCTGGTCGACAGAGACGCCGCACTCCTCGGCGGCCCACTCGGGTGTGTAGCCGGCGTAGGTCTCCTTCAAACCCTCGATGAATGACTCGTATGTGCGGTCCTTGTCCGGGAATCTCTTCTCCAGCGACTTATCCCAGTTGACCCAGCGACGAACGAATTGGTGATCGATGTTGTCCCACTCGAGGAGAAGCCGCGCGATGGCCAAGAAAAGCCCGGCTTCGGTCCCGGGCCATGTTGAGAGCCAGTAGTCGGACATCGAGGCGGTGTTGGAGAGCCTCGGGTCGATGGTGCAGAGTTTGGCGCCCGATCTCTTCGCCTCCATGATCCGCTGAGCGTGGGGGTTGAAGTAGTGACCGGTTTCCAGGTGGGAAGACAGCAAAAGGATGAACCGGGCATTGGCGAAGTCGGGAGAGGGCCGGTCATGTCCCGACCACATCGCGTATCCCAGCCTTGCGCCGGAAGAGCAGATGTTGGTGTGGGAGTTGTGGCCGTCGACACCCCAGGCTTTCAGGGTTCGATCCATGAACCCGTCCTCGCCTGGTCTGCCGACGTGGTACATGATCTCGTCGTGGCGGTCTTCGCGGATGGCCTTCCCGATGCGTCCTCCGATGTCGGTCAGAGCGTCTTCCCAGGTCACCCGTTCCCACTCGCCTGATCCCCTTTTTCCTTTGCGCCGCATGGGGTAGAGGATGCGCTCGGGGTCGTTGACCTGATTGATGGTTGCCGGCCCCTTGGCACAATTGCGTCCCCGAGACCCGGGGTGGGCGGGGTTGCCCTCGAACCGGCGTATCTCACCGGTGTCCTTGTCGACGTAGGCGAGAAGGCCACATGCCGATTCGCAGTTGAAACATGTGGTCGGCACCAACCTGTAACGGTTCGCCTTGCGCTTGGGCCAGGCCTTGGCGTCCCATTCGACCCAGTCGTCCCACAAGTCCGGAGGCGGGTAGTTGGTCAGGCCCCCTCCTGGGACCAGCCGTGGTATTTCGCGACTCGCTGTCATTTCACCCTGCCCATCAACTCAGTGGAACACTTTGGCCGGCCTTGACGAAGGCGTCGTCCGCGAGAAAGACACCTGCCATCGCGGCTACACCACCGAGAGCCCCGACTGCGGCGGATGCTCCGCTGAGCACCAAGGCGGCAGCAGAGATCGGCACGACCACCACGAGAAACTGACCGAGCCACCACTCTCTGGCGTACTCGCCTTTCGTCATGTGATGCATGGCGGCTGCGGCGTTGGTCGTGCTGTGGGAGGCGAAGAGCTCGGTCAGGGACATCGATCCCACCATGGCCGCTCCTATCAGCATCACCCAGGCAAACGGAGTGATGGAGGTAACCAATACGCTCATCGACAGGGCGGCTATCAAAGAAATGCCGCCGCCGACGGCGAGGGCGCCGCCGATCATATGCCACAACAACACCGGAGTTTGCCAGAGATCTCGTCCCTCGGCCTGTCCGAACAGATAGGCGGTGTATCCGGAGACCCCCAATCCAACCACGGCGGAGGCCCAGATCACGAGTTCGAGAGAGCCGATGTCGAAAACACCGAGCAAGAACCAGACGCCCATTAATGCTGCAAACGCACCGAGGATCCAGGACCCTCTGACCAGCCAGGAACCAGGGTTTCCCTTGGTCAGCAAATAGAAGAAGCGATCGGGTCGTTTCAGATCCCAGACCAGAAGCACGCCGGTAAGCAGCAGAAAGATGCCGGCGACCAGCGGTGCCAGCCAGCGCATCCAGGCAGTATCGGTTCTCACGCCATATGCAAGGGCGGCCGCCGCAGCCATGGCAATACCGGCTGAGATTCCCTTGGTGAGGAAGTAAGAGCTCACCTTCCATCCCCACGGCATCGGATGATCGGTGTTGTAAACCACCCGTGGAGGCTTCGCAGAGCGGTCCCGGTCGACGGTCACCGCCGGCGTGGGCGCTCTCTCAGCTCCGAAGTTGCCGATTGGGGTCTCGATCTCTCTCGGTGTCAGATCGACTGAGAGCCAGGAGTCGTTGATGTTGCCGGCATCGCGCCACACACCGGAGTCATCGAGCGAGCCGGATCGTGCCGGATCGAGAATCGACGATTCGACACCCTTGTAGAAGACGTTGGGTCCGGTCCCCTGCTCGGGAGCTCGAACCGTCAGCTTCTCGGTCGCCACCATCTGTGCGATCTGAGTGGTTGGATCATCGATGTCCCCGGCGATGATCGCCTGCTCGGGGCAGACAATGACACAGGCCGGTTCGAGGCCGACGTCGACCCGGTGGGCGCAGTAGTTGCACTTTTGCGCGGTGTTCTCCATCGGATCGATGTAAAGAGCATCGTAAGGACAGGCCTGCATGCACGATTTGCAGCCGATGCAGAGGTCGGTGTCGAAGTCGACGATCCCGTCGTCACGCTTGAACAAGGCCGTGGTTGGACAGATCGCCACGCATGGCGCATCGGTGCAGTGGTTACAGCGGAGAACGGAGAAGAACCGCCTGGTGTCGGGCCAGGCCCCCTTTTCGATGTACTTGACCCATGTTCGGTTGACACCGAGCGGGACCTCGTGCTCGGTCTTGCAGGCGACCGTGCAAGCGTGACAACCGATGCAAACGTCCTGGTCGATTACAAAGCCGTACTTCAGGACGTGCTCCAATCGATGGTGATCCAGCCCTTTTCGTTGGCGAGTGTAGTTCTCCACTCACTTCGGCTGAGTCATGGGTCACCCCCTCCGCCGGGTGGTTTGCCCAAGCAGCACACTCGATAGAATCGGCGTTTGCCAGACTCGGGCCACCGCCAGTTCTCGACGGCCGACATCGTCGCCGGTATCAGTGTTGCGCTGATCCTCATCCCGCAGTCCCTCGCTTATGCCGGGATTGCCGGAGTTCCAGCCAATGTCGGTCTTTTTGCGGCGGCCTTGCCGACCATTGCCGCGGCCATCTTTGCTTCCAGCCCGTACCTACAGACCGGGCCAGTTGCCATGACCGCCCTGCTCACATTCGGGGCTCTCTCCGTGGTGGCCACACCGTTCAGTCCCGAGTACGTGGCGCTGGCCGCGCTGTTGGCACTCGTGGTGGGCGTGATGCGTCTGGTCATCGGGATGACGCGATTTGGCGTGATTGCCTACTTCATGTCGCGACCGGTGATGATCGGATTCATGACCGGGGCGACGATACTGATCGCGGCATCCCAGGTTCCAGCCCTGCTCGGTGTCGAGCGGGGGGACAGCGGGCTACTTTCAGAGGCCTGGCTCGCCCTCAGTGATCCGTCCGGTTGGCAATTGGCCTCGGTCCTTTTCGGCATCGCCGCAATCGTGGTGATCGAGGGGGCAAGGCGTATCGACCGACGAATACCCGGTGTGCTGGTGGCTGTGGCCGGTGCCATCTTGGTCAGTGTCTTGGTGGGGTTCGACGGCATGACGGTGGGTGAGATCCCGACCGGTTTCCCTGAGTTCAGTCTGAGCTTTCCCTGGTCATCTGTGGTCTCGCTACTCATCCCCGGTCTTGTGATTGCTTTGGTCGGGTTCACCGAGGCTGCTGCGATCTCGACCATTTTCGCTGCCGAGGATCGTGCCCGCTGGGATCCAAATCGCGAGTTTGTCAGTCAGGGAGTGGCCAATCTCGCTTCAGCGATCTCCGGTGGCTTTCCGGTGGGGGGGTCGTTCTCGCGTAGTTCGGTCAACCGATTGGCAGGGGCGAGAACCCGGTGGAGTGGGGCTGTCGCTGGGATTGCCGTGTTTCTCTTCTTCCCGGTTGCGGGGGTCTTGGAGCCGTTGCCGACTGCCGTTCTCGCAGCTGTCGTGATCGTGGCCGTGGTCAGACTGGTCCGGCCTCAGGAGATAATCCCCATCTGGAAGCTCTCCCGTCTCCAGGGTGGTGTAGCCACGTTCACGCTTCTCGCCACGCTTTTCCTCGCGCCCCGGATCGACGTGGCGGTAATACTTGGAATCGGCGCTTCGATCCTCGTTCATCTGGGACGCGAGCTGAAGCTGACGGCGAAAGTAGAGGTAGACGGGGATCTCCTGCGGATTGCTCCCCGTGGCGTCATCTTCTTCGGCTCGACCCACAAACTGAGCAACACCCTCCTCAACAGTCTTGCCGACCACCCGAACACGCAGAGGCTTGTCGTTGACCTTGGTGGAGTCGGGCGGATCGATTTCACCGGCGGTGACGCGTTGCGGACAGTGGTGATCAACTCGCGGGCGGCGGGTCTCGAAGTCCATTTCGAGAACATTCCGCCTCATGCCGAACGAATCGTTCGCGGCGTGTTGGACTCCCTCGACTAGTGCCCTCAACAAGTCAAGGCATGATCAGCACCTTGCCGGTCGTCTGGCGGCCCTCCAGGGCACGATGAGCATCGGATGCCTGCTCGAGTGGGTACTCAGCCCCGACCCGCACGTTGAGTTGCCCTCCAGCGATCCACTCGAACAGAGCGTTGGCCCGCCCCAGCAACTCGTCTCTCGTTTGCAGGTAGTGCGCCATCGTGGGACGGGTCAGGAACAGTGAGCCCTTTTTCGCCAATGTCAGCGGCGACACCTCAGGTACGGGCCCCGATGCGTTGCCGAATGTGACCATCATCCCCCTGGGACGGAGGAGATCGAGACTGTCTTCGAAAGTGGCTGCTCCGACACCGTCGTAGATGACGTCGAGCGGGTGAGACCCGAATGCATCTTCTATCGCATCCTTGAAGTTCTCCCGGGTGTACACCACGACATGGTCTGCGCCGGCATCCCTGCTGAGCCGGGCCTTCTCATCGGTCCCGACGGTGGTGATCACTCGAGCGCCATACAACTTGGCGATCTGGGTGAGGAGCAGCCCGACACCACCTGCACCGGCGTGGATCAGACAACGATCACCGCTCGCGAGCGAGAAGGTGTCGGTGGCCAGATAATGGGCAGTGACTCCCTGGAGCAGCATCGCTGCCGTCGTGGCTTCCTCGACGTCGTCCGGGATGGGAATGGCTGCGTCTGCGGGCACCGCGTGTCTCTCGGCATAGCTGCCTATCACGCTGGTCCAACCGACGCGATCACCTATGGAGAAATCCCCAACCGATTCGCCGACCTCGATTACCACCCCAGCTCCTTCGAGGCCGGGCGTGAAGGGCAAGTCCATGGGGTAGAGGCCACCCCTGTGATATGTGTCGATGAAGTTGAGCCCGGCTGCGGAAACCTGGACAATCAGCTCTCCCAGTGCGGGAGTCGGGTTCGGAACATCGGCGAGGAGCAGCTTGTCGGGGCCTCCACCTTCAGCTACAACGATTGCCTTCACGGACGCTCCACCTTCCATCCTCTGGCCCGCATCTCGTCTTCGAGGACCCCATCTGACAGATGGGACAAGTCGAAGGGGTCACGTTCCTTTCCCAGACATCGCTCGATCGAGTCGCGCAAGGTTCTGGCCCACGCCTTTCCCTTGGCCTCCGCCTCTTGGGACAGCGTGGAGTCGGAGTTGACGGTGTAGACACGGGCGAGAATTTGAGGGTTCGCCCGAGCCCCCTTCTCCCCGTAGACCAGCAGGACCGATCCGATCGGGACGTCCTGGATGCCTCCCACACTCACGAAGGCACCGTCGTAGGCCCACCCGGAAGACTTGTTGGTGTCGACCGAGTCAACGACTTTCGCCCAGTTCTTGTGACGCTCGTCGCCGAGCAGAGGGACGTCAATGGCAACAAATGGTGCTTCGTCCATGAGCGGAGGGTAGGCAATTCCTCCAAGGACAGTCTCCGTAGCCTGTGGCCCAAATAGCTACGCTCTACCCATATGGCCATGCTTCGACTATTCGCAAGCCTTCGTGAGATCGCCGGGACAGCCCGGGTGGACATCACCGCTACGACTGTTGGCGGTGTCATCGACATGGCCAACGAGAGGTTCGGACCAGATTTCGAAAGAGGTGTCGAGACGTCTCGGGTATGGGTCAACGGTGAGGAGGCAGCTTTGGAAGACTCCGTGGGGGAGTCCGACGAAGTAGTCCTGCTGCCTCCCGTCTCAGGGGGCAGCCAACCGGCGACACTCGCAGCAGTCGACCTGCTTGGATTTTTGCCCGTTGTCGTTTTGTTGGTGGCAGTTGTCGCCAACACCCAGAGCCAGGAGATCTGGGCCGCGGCGCTGGTGGCAATCGCCGCCGCGTGGGCGCTCGACCTGTTGGCAGCGTTCGTTGCGAGAGGGCGCCTGCTGGCCCCTCTTGCCATTACGACCACCGCGGCTGCGGGCGCTCTCTCGGCTCACATCGTTGGCGGTGCCGGGTATGGCCTTACGATTGCCCTTGCCGTCGCGATCGTGCTCGGATGGGCGGTGGTGTTCGCCGACTATCGCAGCGTTGACGTCTACTCCCCAACCCTGCTCGCCGGCCTGCTCGCAGGTCTGGCGACTGCGTCAATGGTCCTGTCCCGATCGAGCTTCTCGCCCGACGACCGTGCAGTGGATGTTTTTCTCTTTGCAGTCATTGTCGGTGTGCTGCTTGGTGCGCTGGTGGCCCGGATGCCGGCTATCCCATTTCTAGATCAGTTCTCCACAACCGCCATCACGGCAGTCCTGGCGGCGGTCGCCGCCGCGGCCTTCTGGAATCTCGATGTCGTTGGTTATCTCCTGGTGGGTCTCGGCATTGCCGTGGCATTGGTCGCCGGCCATGGTTTGTCTTCGATGCTGCGGACGGGACGGGTGACGCTCACCGAGCGCTCTCCGGGGTTGCTGGCGTCTCTCGACGGGGTGATTCTCGCTGCCGCCATCTACTATCCGCTCATCCGGGTGATTCTCTAGATCGCTCGCCCGATCTCCTCTCATTACGAGCCATACTGCGGTAGTGATGGGCTGAGCGATGTCAACTGGCTCGAACTACTGCAAACCTCAGCCCCTGGTTAGCATTTGGCCCCAATGGCTGCTCTGAAGGCGCGGTATCGCGCTCTTCTTCTCATCACACTGGTCGCGTTGGTGGCTTCTCTATTTCCCTTGCCCACCTTTGCTGTCACCAAGTCACAGGTCGATGCGGCCTGTGAGGACTCGCGTGAGCAGTTGGCCGAGTACAGAGAAGCTCGTGCCGACTTCGATGATGCCTCAGTCAAATATGAAGGTGTCCGTGTTGAAGTCGACGTTCTCGAGGCCAAGCAGGGTCGGATTCAGGGATCGGTCGACAACCGTTCCGAGGAGCTTCTCTCCATCCAGGACAGAATCGAAGAGCAAGCCGTTCAGCTCTACATGTTGGGGGGCTTCTCCAACCCCGGCATCATCCTCAACGCATCCTCTGTCGACCAGTTTCTGACAACCTCAGAGTTTCTCAGCGCGGCCACCGTTGGTGGACAGGAGTCGATCGCCGACCTGATCGCCTCCAGGGGCGAGCTTGGCCGTTTCCAGGTGGAGCTCGATGAGAACCACGATGCCCTCGAGATCGCCGAAGCGCAGGCGCTCGAGTTCAGGGGCATTCAGGAAGAGGCAATGGGGCGTGAGCAGGCTTCCTACGCGAAGCTGAGCGGACGATGCAAGGAGCTTCAGAAGCAGTACGAGATCGAGCAGGCGGCAGCCCGTCAAGCGGCCCGCCAGCGTGCTTCCGGTTCGGTTCAGGTCGGGTCGTTCATCTGCCCCTTCACCCCCGGTCGGACATCTTTCGGCGACACCTGGGGTGCTCGACGCTCGGGAGGGAGGAGCCATAAGGGAACCGATCTCTTCGCGGCGTGGAATGAGCCGACATATGCGGTTGCGGGAGGAACCGTCTGGGTTGGGAACCGGGGTCTGGGCGGGAAGACCGTCTGGTTGACAGCCAGCAACGGTGTTGCTTACTACTACGCCCACCTGGCCGGTTGGAACGTCTCCAGTGGTCAGCGTGTGAGTCAGGGACAGGTAGTCGGCTTCAATGGAGATAGCGGCAACGCGAGGGGAGGCAGCCCTCACCTCCATTTCGAGATTCATCCCGGCGGAAGGGGCGGAGCAGCGGTGAATCCCTATCCCACCCTGGCCGCCGCCTGCAAGTAACCTGAAGGCGTGACCGACAAGCGCCGCCGCATCGATATCGTCCTCGAGCCTGAGTATCTGGACAACCTGTCAGGGCTCGAGCTGGTCGAACTCAGACAGCGACGCCACACCGCCGAGGACGTCGAGTCTCAGATTTCCTATTACCGGCGTCTGCTCCATGGACGCATGGACTTGTTGAATTTCGAATTGCGTCGTCGTGGTGGCGAGGAAGAACGTACCCTGCTCGAGGCTCTGCCCGAGATCCTTGCCGGCGGAATGGTCTTTGGCGAGGAGCCCAACCTGAGACACATCGAGACGATGCCGCCGATCCCGTCGAAAACCGGGCGGCGACTGATCGACAAGATCATGGACGACAGCGTTCTCACACAGCTCTCGGATCTGTCGGACGATGATGTTGTTGAAGCTCTCGATCAGATTCAGGAGGTTGAGACCGAGATGTCCAACCAGCGCAAGCAATTGCACGCTGTAATCGACTCTCTGCAAAGCGAGATCGTCACGCGCTACAGGAGCGAACAGGGCGAGGCGACGGTCCCGGGCTGAATCGTGCTCGCTGCCCGGGTCAGATCAGGTCTTGTCGAATCGACTCACCATGGCGTCGTTTCAATTTCCCGCCCTGACGGCTCGCTGGTCGCCTGGTCCGGCGACATCGATCGACCCTTCTTCCTGCGCTCGTCGGCAAAGCCGTTTCAGGCATACGTCTCGCAGACTTCAGGGGCTGGTCTGGAGCCCGTCCAGCTTGCAATGGCCGCAGCCTCACATCGTGGCTTGCCGGTTCATGTGGCTCTGGTCGAGTCGATTCTGACGGACGCACATCTCAGTGTCTCAGACTTGCAGACACCTGAAGATTGGCCACTGTCGCACGAGGCAGGCTTTTCTTTGGCTCGCAACGGAGAAAAGTCACCTCGCCGAATCTGGCACAACTGCTCGGGAAAACATGCCGGGTTTCTCCGTGCCTGCGTTGCCCAGGGATGGCCGGTCGACACCTATCTCTCACCCTCTCATCCGCTGCAGAAGCTGATAGTTGGGCTTGTCTCCGAGCTTGGAGATCACTCGGTCGAACCGGTCGGGGTCGATGGCTGTGGCGCTCCGGTCCTGAGAACGACCGCCCGCGCCATGTCGCTCCTGTTCGCACGTCTTGGGGCGGAGGATGCCTTTGATGAGGTCCGGGCCGCGATGCATCGCTATCCGGCTCTCATTGCGAGCAACGGAAGCGGCGACACGTCGATCACGGTGGCGATCGACGCGGTGGCCAAAGGAGGGGCTCGAGGTTGCATCGGGGTGGCTGTTGGCGACAGGCTGGGAGTGGCAGTCAAGAGTTGGGATGGACTGATGGACATTGCCGTTGTGGGCGCCGTCGCGGCTCTCGATGCGTTGGGTGAGCTGTCAAAACCGGCAGCCATGTATCTCGAACAGGTGGGTCGCCCCGATGTTATTGGAGGGGAGAGAGTCGTGGGATCGACTCGGTCCCGACTGGAGCTGGAATTCGCGTGAGACGGAGGAGGTCGCCTTTCGAGCGGTGATCAGAGCACGTGCGATAAGACGCGAAACTTCGGGTTAGAAACTTGTGAACACACCCATGTGGGTAAACCCTGTGGATAACCCCAATTCCTGTTGGTAACCCTGGGATTCGCTCTAGATCACTGACACGAGCCGATGGTTCACGTTGGTTGACGTTGGATTGAGTTGGCGACGAGGTCGTTGAATAGGAGCTGGATTTGTCGTAGATTCTGCATCGCAAACGCCCTAGAGGCAATCCGGAGAAGCGTCCGTTCGGGGAAGTGCGGAGGAGGCTCCGGGAGGTCACTGGGGCGTTTTGCTGTCTCTGGATCTGGCTACACCTCAGCCACTCAGTCGTGACACATCCACCAGAAACGCGTTGCCACCAGGCAGGACTCGCCGGGAGTCACCGGCTTGTCGGGACCAACTATGAGTGTCGTGGTAGTGGTGGGTGGAATCGTGGTGGTAGTGGAAGTGGCGGCAGCGGCCTTGGCAGTGGTGGTAGCCGGCGACTTCGCCGTGGTCGTGGTGGTCGAGTTGTTCGCCGTGGTGGTGGTGGCCTTGGCAGTGGTGGTGGTCGCGGCCGGTGCGGTTGTCGTCGTTGTTGACTCGCCACCCTTTTTCATGAAGACCACGGTCACATAGAGAACACCTTCGAGTGTGCCCGTGCCGACCCCCGCGTAGTTGTAGTCACCGAGGATATTGGCCTTGTGACCGGGGGAGTTCATGAAGGCCGTGTGAAGCGAATCAACTGTTCCCCCGCGGCCGACATTCTCACCGAGCTTCGACCAACCGCTACCTCCTGCCGCTTTCAACTCGGCACTGGTCGAGTGGTAGATGTTGCCGGCATCCATCATGTCCTGGGTGTGGACACGGGCGTGACTACGTAGACCGCCGTCGACGCTCAGAGGAGCGAGACCATTGGCAGAACGGGAGGCGTTGATCTTCGCGAGAAAGCCGGCCTCAGACGCCGAATCGGCGCCCGCCGACAGGCCGAGACTGACCGTTGCCAACGAGGCAAGCAGCACAATCGTTAGCCATTTCTGTTTCCCCAGCATGGTGGGGTTATCGACCACGAAGGGTGGTTGCTTAAGCGACGGACCTGGTTCTCACCATTCATTGACAGGTGCCCGATGACGGCTATCCCATGCCCCGTGTGCACACCCCGCGCTCCCGGCCCACCCTGTTCACATGCTTGACTTCAAATGCCGAACATGACCTCACGAAGGTTGACCATCTTCGATGCGTAGTCTTTGGTGTCTAGCCGCATGGAACCAAGTCGGAGTCCGGTCATGCCTTCACCGGCATTGGTCATGACCCGCAGCGTGTCGTCGTCATGGTGGAGGACACCAAGGCCCAGGCAACCGCCGCCCGAGTCCTGAACACCAACGAGCACATCATCGAGCCTTCCAAGGTTCAGTCCCACCGGCAGGGTCGGGGCGAATACCGTGGGGCGCACTTTCCATCTATCCAGAGGGGGTTGCAGTGCCGCCGCGAAGCCATCTGCGCGTTTCCGAGCTCGCTCATCCGGTGTCATCGGATGGAGATCCGGGTCGATGGGAGCGGTGATCACTTCTGTTCCGAGAAAACGTCGCAGCATTCCGACAACTGGTTCCATTTCCTCGCCACGCTGAAGAGCGACGATCTTCTCGGGTCGGCAAAGTTCCGACTTGTGGTATTTGAGAGTCTCGCCGGATACCCCTGAAGCGACCGCCGTTGTGTCGATGATCACGACGTCTCCGGCCCGCCTCGCCCTTTCGACCATTACAGCCGTTGCGACTACGTGCTGAAGCACCAGCCGCGATGGCGTAACGGTGCCAACGAAGTGGAGTCCGTCGTGTTGGTCGAGGTGTTCGAGGTCGTCCAACGATTTGAACACCTTCATCCCCACGCACGCCGGTGGGCCGATTGTCGAGTTCCCGACGTCGGCGTCGACGAGGACAGGGGTGCGTCCGGCGGCGAGCGCATGACGAACCGCTTGGAGAGCAAGGGTCGTCTTTCCGGTATCGAGCCCCCCGATGAGCATCGACACGTTGGTTGATGCGACGTCCCGCGCCAGATCGTCGTAGGAGTACTCGGTCATTCGGTCAATATAGGGTCGGTGCGCGAGTTGGGATTTGACGGTGTCCGTCGTCTAGCGTCGCCGACGATGTCTCTTCCGATCAGCTTCCTCTCCGACTTTGGCCATAAGGACGAGTTCGTCGGTGTCATTCACGGTGTGTTGGCAAAGCTTGCCCCCGAGTCGTCGGTCATCAATATTGCACACGAGATCCCCAGAGGAAATGTCAGGGCCGGGGCCCTTGCTCTGACCCGCGCCATCCAGTATCTGCCCGGGGGTGTCTGCCTAGCGGTCGTCGATCCCGGTGTCGGCTCCGTTCGCAAAGCCATAGCTGCCGAGACACCATGGGGTTTCTTCGTGGGGCCTGACAACGGGCTTCTGTCGCCCGCTGTGGCAATTGTCGGGGGTGCCTCCCAAATCGTGTCGATCGAGAACCCGGAGTCGATGATCCCCTCACCTGGAGAGACCTTTCACGGGCGAGATGTGTTCGCACCGGCCGCGGCACTCCTGGCTGCGGAGGACACCGCACTTGGGGATCTTGGGCCGACGCTCGCCGACGACGAAGTCACACCGATGCTTCTTCCCCTCGCCGAAGTCGCCAAGTCCACGGTCACCGGCGAGGCATGGTGGGTGGACGGTTACGGCAATGTCCAGATCAATGTCTCTCCCGAGGATCTCGATGCTGCCGGAGTCAGACCGGGTGAAACCGTCACTGTGAAGATCGGGTCGACCCTGCACTCCGTCAAATGGGTGACGTCCTACTCTGACGTTCCGGACGGCGAGCCACTGCTCCACGTTGATTCTTCGGGACTGCTCGCACTGGCCGTGCGCGGTGGTCGCGCGGACGACGCCCTCAGCCTCGCCGAAGGGGTGTCGGTCATCCTGGCGGGGAGAAAAGCACCCAAAGCTGGATGACTCCTGCCACGGCGATGATGGCGAGAAGAATCAGGATGATGATGGCGGTACCCGGTCTCACTTGCGGCAGATCGTATGCCGGCCCCGTCGGAACCCCTGGGAGCCCGCTGAACAATGCATGTCACCCATCTCGAACGTCCAGCCCTCACCACTCGCTGTGTCCTCGACTTCACCATTCCGGCACAAGGAGTGGCGAAACCTCGTCCTTGCGACTGGCGTGTCTGGCCGCCGATCTGAGCAACGGCATTAATCAGCAGACTCCTAGCGGTCTGTCGCACAAACATGTCGAGGCCCCCGTAAACGGGGGCCTCGACTACATGAAGAAGGGTTCCGTCACCGTGGGGCGGGCTGGGAGGCTATCCGTTCACACCTTGGACGAACGTGCCCTAGGTATGAGGGGAACGGAGTGCCCTCCTTCCTGCATGTATCGCGCTTATCGGTCACGGAGAGTGGTTCCTTGAGTAATTTCTTCGTTCGGTTTCTCACCCGCCCCGGATGCCACTTATGCGATGACGCCCGACCCATCGTCGAATGGGCGGTCAGGAAGGCAGGAGTCGGCCTCGATGAGATCGATGTCGACGGTGATGATGCGCTCTTGTCTCTTTACGAAATGAGAATCCCGGTCATTCTCGGCCCGGATCACCAGGTGATAGCGGAGGGGGTCATCGCTGATCGCAAGGCTCTCCGGAAGGCAATTTCGAGTCTGTCGCGGGCCTAACCGAGGTGAGAGATCGAGGCCTCGGGCTCCTGGTTGCCACCCGTGGCGTCACTTCCATCGCCTTCTCCATCATCGTCGGAGGATTCGGCAAGACCGCAATCAATCAGAACCTCGTCCGGATCGCCGCCGCCAAATCGGACGCGCTCGAAGGCGGAGACCGCGGCGATCTGCTCCTCGGTCAGGTTGCTGCTGAAGCTGGGCATGCCACCGGCGATCGGCTTGGAGGTGTCTCCGTAGCTGTTGTTTCCCGCTGATTGGAACCCCGAGGATCCGAGCCCCACCCATTCGGTGTGATCTTCGCAGGTCCCGAATGTGGTGAGCACTCCGGTGAAGGCCGGGAAGGTGCCTGAGCCCTGACCGCCGGCACCATGACACCCGGCGCAATTGACGCCCGTTATCGCGCCCCCTGCATAGATGTCCGCTCCCAGAACGATGTAGTTGACTCCGCCCCCGCCGACAGACTTGCCGGTGAACTCGGAGCCGTCACAGTTGACGATCTCTCCGGTCACGACATCGGTCATCAACTCCGTCGCCTCCCCACACTCACCGGTGGAGGCACCGCCGAGCGCGAACAACGCAAACAGCGGGACGATTACGAAGACGACCGTCAGCCACTTGGGGATGATAAAGCTGGTCCGCTCTCTGATGCCGGCGGTGGGCACGGTTATCACCTCAGGGAGGTGCGCTGCCTCCCCCGGGGTCACTTCGGTGGGTATCGGGGCCCTGGTAGTCGCTTGTGGTGTGGTCGGTTGGGCCTCGACCATCACAGGAGCCGGGGTCTCCGCCACCTGCTCCGCCACTTCTTCCGCGGGGGCGGCGGCTTCCACAGGCTCGTCTGTGACGGTTGTCACAGCCACGGTGCCACCACCTCCCCAAGCAGCCAGAATCTCGTCTACCGTCGCCCCCGTCTCGGCCGCCCTCGCCTCAACCGAACGACGTACCAGATCCTCAGGTATTCCGAGGACAGCAGCAGCGGTGGCAAAATCGCCCATACCTATCCTCCCGAAGCCCTTGATTCCGACAAGTAGGCGACCAATGCGCCCATGTCGTCTTCGGCCAGATGGTGCGCCGGGTGCCCGGTGGTCTCACCTGTGATGGTCGACTCCAGCTGGCTCGACGTCATTCGTGTCCCCACGTCGGCGAGATCCGGCCCAAATCGCCGATCTCCCACCACCTGGTTGGTGTCGTTCAAGGTCACGGCTCCAAGTCCAACATCGGCAACGACCGGTCGCACCATCTGAGTGTGACAGGCCGCACATCCGAGGGAGCCATAGACATGTTGGCCATCGACTGCCGCCTGTGAGAAGGGGATCTCGCTGGTTCGAGCACCGGGCTCGTCAACGGCAACGGCGGGGCCAATCAGACCCAGCATGAGGACCACCAGGAACAGCGCTATGGCGCCCACGATGATCGTCCCTGGTCTGTCCGGCGGCCCGACAAGAACAGGGGGTCGGAAATCCCCCACGGGGGCCGCGGCGACGGGCGCGACCTCAGATGGCGAAGTCTCAATCACGATCTCAGGGACTGTGTCGGGTTGCTGAGCCGGAGGCTCGGTGCTCTCTTCGACAGAGGACGGCTCCTCGGGTGTGGCGGAGGGTGTGGCGGCTACGGCTTCGCCTCCGGCCCAAGCGATGAGCACTTCATCGATGCTCGACCCGGTCTCGGCAGCCCGCGCCTCGGCGGAACGACGGGTCAGGTCCTCTGGCAGCCCAAGTGCAGCTGCTGCAGCAGCTAGTGGCGTGTCACTCATCGCCGGCGTCCTTTGTCACGAGAACCTCTTGCGTGGCCGCTTTGCCCTGTGTGACTGTTCCGATCAGAGTGGCCGCGTAAGCGAGCTGGCCGAAGAAAGTGACGATGGCGAACCCGACAGCGATCAGCATCAGTGTCTCGACGCTCGCCCCCAGACCGGCTCCCCAGCCTTCTCCGGCATCTACGTAGGCGCCCGAATTGGAGCCACCGATCCACGAGTAGCCGGAGACGAGACCGGCGGCAGCCATAAACACAAGAACACCGACCGATCCGGTGAGTGTCAGGGCCAGGAAGGGTTTGGCTCTCTTCGTGTATAACTCCCTTCCGAACAGCCGGGGGACGGCCGAAAAGCTCACGCTGGCGATTAGCAAAGTGCCAACGCCTGAGATGGCGGTGTATTCGACGGCTTGCCAGAAGCCTGTCAAAGATGTGACCGATGCGATCGAACGGAAACCTGCAAGTGCCGCTATCACCGCGACACCCACCCCGAGATAGAGACCGAGGACTCCGGATCTCAAGTCGACCCTATCTCGAACCTCGTCCCAGGCGCCTTCAAGAGTCAGCGAGGCGTTGACTGCATTTGCCAGAGCTCCAATTGGAAACGCGAGACCGATGCCGGCGCCGACACCGGACAACCATGAGGGCCCCGGCCCAAACATGAGTTGGGCGGTCCCCCACCAGACCGCAGCGAATCCGAGCGACCAAAACCCGACCAGGGCGAGTTGGCGACTGGCAAGGGAGACATCGAGTTCTCTGACCATCGTGAAATAGAAGAGCCCCGTTCCGACGGTGAAGAGAAACATCGTGACAAAACCTGCGGAGAAGAACACCTGGGTGTACCCGACAGCAAGTGATGACAGATAGGGGAGGTCACCCGAGAAGAGAGCCAGGTAGAGGAGAGGCAGCCAGATGACCCCGCCGAGAACAAACCAGAGAGTCACGTAGCTGTGGTTCTCGGTGCGTGCCGAGATGGTTCCGATGGTGACCAGCGCCGGAACCGCGAGTAGAAGAGTCATCGGCAGGTTGATCCACCACGGGAGACCGAACGGCTGGCCACCAGTGCCGAACCCGAATCCGATCGCAAGCAGGCCAACGGGTACCAAACCCGCGATTCCCATCAATTCGAACTTTGCGAGATTGGCGGCTTGCAGCCTTATCCCTGTGAGCCGGGGAAGGACGTAGTAGATGCCCCCTATCAACGATATGGAGATGAACCCGATCATCAGAGTGAGGTTGGCCATTGGCTCGAGACGGCCGTAGGTCACGGGGAAGATGTCGGCGAACCGGAGAGACATCAGCGAGGCCAACTTGAGCCCCCCACCGAGCACGAGAAAGACGGCACCTGTCAGAAGATGATTCGCTGCTGCACGACTGTCATCCTCCACTCCAACCTGGAGTGTTCGACTGTCATCAGTTCGGGTATCGGTCAAGTGTCTTCCTCGTATGAAGTGAGACGGGCGGGAGCATAACTACTTCCACTAAACACTCTGCCGCTACATTGACCGGAGTTATCGCCACGGGTTGGGTTAACCAACAGGGCCTGCTTGTGGTAGAAACGCCCCAACAGCCAACTACACGCGTCCGGACTGAACCTGACTATGTATCGCCTCGGAGAATTGAGCGACAAACGCCGCAGAGCCATCGGATCGGCAATGCTCATTCTCGGTGTCCTCGGTTTGGCGCTCGGCATCGTCTGGATTCACTGGTCGAGCCTCCCGGAGACCCAACTCATAGATGGCGTTCATGTCGCAGTCACCGTCGATTATCTCAACTGGTTTCCGCGAGGCACCGTCTGGCTCGGAGTCGGTTATCTGATCGTTCTGGGTGCAACAACCTTCGCTCTCGTGGGGACTATTTTCCTCTGGGTTCTCAATCAGCGGATGACCTGGGCGCGCGCCACAGTGGCGGCGATGATTGCCTGGCTTGCCCTTCTCTTCATCTTCGGGATAGTTCCTTCCGAGTGGCTCACGTTCGCACAAACCAGGCTCGACTGGTCGTCGCAAAGGGTGGCACTCGTCATTCCGCCGGTCCTCGTCCTGGGCAACACCATCGAGATCAGTTATGCGGTGCTCAAGGATTCGATCTCGATGGGTTATCACATTGCGATGCTCGGGCTCGGGGCCGTTCTTGGGGTTCAGATCCAGAAGATCAAGGAAGGCCGTCCACCCGGTGCGCAGCCATCCGAACGACAGTCGCCTTACGGCCGCCCCCTGGTCAAGGGAGATGCATGATGCCCCGTGGAGTCATCGACGAGACACCGCCGATCAGGGATGACTATCAGCTTGCCATGGTCGAAGGTGACTATTTCAAAGACAAGCTGCGTCCCAAGCAGTTCCTCCACATCGACCAGTCTGAATGTATCCTCTGCGAAGGATGTGTCGACATATGTCCCTGGAAGTGCATCCACTATCTCTCATTGGATGCGATCAGCGAAGGGGTCAATGTCGACCACCCCGCCGACGACGGGCAGAACTTCGGCTTCTTTGTCGTCGATGAGGACGAGTGCACCCGATGCGCCTTGTGCGTCGATCGGTGTCCGACGAACGTCATCTCATTGGGTAAATTCGAAGGTTCGCTGGCAGATTACGCGACCGAATTGGGGCTCGACCGTCGGCCTTGGGACTTCGACACCGGGCAGCGTGATTTCAAGAACGGATACTCGTACGGTATGCGGTGGTAGGTAGGAGTGCGTTAATTGGCTAACGGAAACGGCAAGACCGGACTGAAGGACCGGATAAAAGAGACAAACGACAAGCTGTGGAACTCACAGGTGGTCGGTGCCATCCTCCGTCCCGGATCGCCCTTCAAGCAGAGCTACGCGGACAGTCCGAGAAACCGTTCCTATGTCGTCATGAACAACGTTCTCTATCACCTTCATCCGGTGAAGGTGAAGAGACACGCCGTCAAGTTGTCCTACACGCTCTGTCTCGGCGGTCTCAGCTTCTTCCTCTTCATCCACCTGACGATCACCGGCATCTTCCTCATGTTCTATTACACGCCCACCGCCGAGTTGGCGTATGTCGACATCCAGGCTCTATCCACCGACATAGCGTTCGGGTCGCTGGTGCGAAACATGCACCGGTGGGGAGCGCACCTCATGGTCCTCTCGGTGTTTCTCCACATGAGCCGAGTCTTCTACCACGGCGCCTACAAGCCGCCCCGCGAGTTCAATTGGGTGATAGGAGTGATTCTCTTGCTCTTGACACTCTTGCTCTCATTCTCTGGCTATCTCCTGCCATGGGATCAGCTGGCCCTCTGGGCGGTCACCGTCGGATCCAACATGGCCGGATTCGTTCCCGTGGTTGGAGACCAGGTGAAGTTCGCACTGCTCGCGGGGGTGGAGGTGAGCGCGGCGACGCTGCTTCGCTTCTACGTTCTCCACGTTCTCGCTTTCCCTTTCATCATCGTCATCTTCATGGCCGTCCACTTCTGGCGGGTCCGCAAGGATGGCGGGATCTCGGGGCCCCTATGAGGAATTCTCGTGGTTGATATCCCGGAGAGTCTTCTGAGAAGATCCGCGGAGGCAAAGGCCAAGGCCCTCGGGGTGCCGGTCGAGCAGGTGCTGGCCGAGATGAAAGGCGAGGGACCGCCAGTCGAGGTCTCGCTGGCCGAACCGGTCGCGAAGGTGCCCGCTGAGGAAGTTGCATCGGTCGAGGAACCTGTCTCCGTCGAGGAGGAGACCTCAGTGGATCAGCCGGACGATGCCGTCGAAGAGGCGCCTTCGTCGACGGACGAGGAGACCTCTTCCCCTGCGGCGGCCGAAGTTGAAGAACGGACCGCGGTCGCTGTTGAAGACAAGCCCGAAGCCGCACCGCCCGTCGAGGGCAACGGATCGGGCGATGGCCAAGTCGCCGCCCTGGTGACCCCCCGTCCGTCGGTTCCGCCGACCGGTCTTCCTGAAGGCGTCCGGACTCAGCGTCTTCTGACGGTCGTGAAAGCCCGGGCGATCCAGGACGTGAAGACGGAGCCCCAGGACAAGGTCAACACATGGCCGCACCTCATGCTCGTCGAATTCGGAGCCCTACTGGCCGTTACTGCGCTTCTGGTGATCATGGCGGTGGTGATCCACTCCCCTCTGCTCGACCCTGCCAACTTCAACGCAACACCAAACCCGTCGAAGGCCCCTTGGTATTTCCTCGGACTCCAGGAGCTTCTCAGTTACTTCGACCCTCAAATCGCCGGTGTGACGGTGCCCACCATCGTCGGTCTGATCGGGTTCATGATGGTTCCCTTCGTCGACCGCAACCCGTCGACGCGGCCCAGCGACCGCAAGTTCGCCATCCTTCTCTATTCGATCTTCATCGCAGGCTCGGCGACGCTCACGATCATCGGTGTCCTATTCAGGGGAAAGGGCTTCAACTTCTCATATCCGTGGAAGGACGGGATCTTCTTCGATGACTTGAAGGATTGGGTGGACTTCGAATGAGTTTCGGCAACCTGGTCCTCATCGGCGTGGCGCTGTTTGCTATTTTGGGTGCCATTGGAGCTTTCACCATCGCTTTCCGACGCTCCCAGACGAAGGAGTCGGACGAGGTTGTGGATCCAACCGCAGGCATGTCCACCGAGACTCTGAAGGCCGACAAGTCGATGGTCGGGGTGCGGGTCGAACCGTTGCCCCCTCCGGTCGTGGAAGAGGTCGTTGAGGAGATCGAGATCGAGATCGAGATCGCAGAGCCGGTGCCGTCGTCGGTGGCGATCGAGGTGGTGGAGACACAAAGGGTTGTGGAGGTTTCGCCGGAGGAGGCTGGTGTCACTCGCCGACAGTTCTTCAATCGTGCGCTGAACGTCACCTTCTTCTCCTTCCTCGGAATCATGGGAATCAATTCCCTGGCGTTCTTCTGGCCGAGGCTGAGCGGCGGTTTCGGGACCGATGTCGACGCCGGCGAATTGGCCGAAGTCAAGAGTCGGGTTTTCACGCCGGACGGCTCGGTTCTTCCGCTGTTCGTTCCGGAGGCCAAGGCGTACATAGTGCCGGCTCCGTCCTCTCTCTCCGATCAGTACGTCGGATTGCAGGTCGAGACCGAAGGGCTCATGGCACTTTTCCAGCGTTGTGTGCACCTTGGATGCCGGGTGCCCTGGTGTGGCCCATCGCAGGGCTTTGAGTGCCCATGCCACGGGTCGAAATACAACGTGGTTGGCGAGTGGTTCGCCGGTCCGGCGCCGCGAAACCTCGATCGTTTCGTTGTTGAGGTCCAGAACGGCCGATTCATCATCAAGACGGGGAGCGTCGTACTGACGTCGCGTGCCCCTTCGCTCACCGTCAAATACCCTCAGGGCCCGAGCTGTATTGGCGCAGTCACCGCCGAAGAGGTCTGAGGGAGCACCGGGTGACAGCGAACATCGTCACCGTTCTGGCGATCGTCGTCGGCGTCGCCTGGCTGGGGCTGATGGTGGTCTCGGCTCTGCGCAATCGTGGAGGCGAGGAAATCGCCCACAACCTGCAACCCGGAATCGACGACCAGCAACTGGAGACCAAACGTCTCGAGAAGAGCCAGAAGGTGGCCATTGTGGGTTCTGCGTTCCTCGCGATCTCACTTCCCCTCTACTTTCTTGGCGAAGCCAACCGCCAGGAGGGGTTCGTCGAGGAATTCGCGCACGAGTCCGTCGAGCGCGGTGAGCATTTGGTCGAGGAGTTCGCTTGCTTCAGCTGTCACGGACCTCTCGGGGTTGGCGGGTCCGCTGCATATGTCGAGAAACGATCCGGTATCACTGTCTCATGGCAAGCGCCGTCCCTCAACGATGTCCTGTACCGGTATGACACGGACGAACTCAACTTCTGGATCACCTTTGGCCGCGGGAACACACCGATGCCTTCTTGGGGTCTTGCCGGTGGTGGACCGATGAACGAACAGCAGGTAGTTGACATTGTCAACTACCTGGGCACGATCCAGATCTCACAACAGGAAGCCGTCGACAAGACTCCTGGAGCCCTGGTCACCCAGGCGGCCCGTCTCGTGAATGCCGACCCGACCGTGGAAACGGCGATCCTTTCCCAGCGTCAGATTCTTGCCGAGATAGAGCAAGCGCCGGAGGACTCGGTCTTCATCACTCAACTCTCCTCCCAAGCGCGTGAGATTCTCGATGACGCCGGCGTTGGGATCGACACCGATGATGACGGGTTGTCCGATGTTGCCGAGGTGGAGCTTTCAGCGATCTCTTCGGAGGCCGTCGACTACTTCAGGGTGGTTGATCCAATAACGCTCGACCCGGCCACTCCGGATGCCGAGAAGGCCGATGAGGCTGTAGCCCAGTTGGAGGCCGCCGTACCCGGTGATCCAATTCTGGTGGTGTATCTGTCCGCCATTGAGGACATCCTCGCGACGGCCGGTGAGGGGGACGACACTGACGGCGATGGCATCTCCGACGAGGCAGAAGCTGCGATCACCGGTCAGATGGCAGAGGCCGCCAACGTGACAATCCCCGCCGGAATCGTGGAGATCGAACTCGACCCGACGAATCCCGAATCGGTCGGTGGCCGGCCCGACGCAAGAACAGCCGGCTCGATGGTGGGCGCACAAGAATCGGTTGCCACCACGACAACCGTGACCGCCGAGAACCAGGACAAACTCAGGACCACAGAAGAAGGTGGCCTCGAGTTTCTTCTGGCTGCACAAGTTGTGAAGCAATGGGAGATCCAGATACCAGGAGTCGCCGTATCGATGGAGGCCGGCGAAGAGGATGCCGCCAGGGCGGTCGCCCTGTTCAACGCCAACTGCGCCCGCTGTCATACGTCAGGATTTAGTGCCGGCGTTCCCTACACACTCGAGGTCGGGTCTGGTGGTTTCGGGCCGGCGCTGTGGGACGGTCGCGCTCTGGTGCAGTTCGGTCACGCTCCTGAGGACCCGGATGAGTCGGACCTTCTGCTCGAATTCCTGACACAGGGGTCAGAGCAACAGAAGCCCTACGGTCTGAACGGTTTTGGGTCGGGACGGATGCCCTCGTTTGGCGCAACACTCTCGGCCGATGACCTCGACTTGCTCGCCCGCTACTTGCGTGGCGGGAACATGGACGGAAAGGAGTAGAAGATGTTCTTTCGTGAGCTCTTCAGATCGCTGTTCTCAGCCAATCTCTTTGTCACCGGGGTCATTCTGACGATTGCCGCCTTTGCCCTCTTCTACGGCGCGATTTATCTGTTCAACTACACCAACCTGGGCAAGAGGCTCGGATTCCTCGTTACCGGGGCTGCCCTGTTCGGGTGGCTGAGCATCACCTCCCTGCTGTTTGTCATCTATGCACCGAGGGGTCCAAAGCCGGACAACATCGAAGGGTTGAATGCCATCGAGATCAGGGTGATTCCGATCACCTACCTGGCTGTCACGTTGGTCCTCTTCTTCGTGTTTCTGGTGGCGCTTCACCAGTACGAAGAAGCCCGTGAGGGCGACCCCGATCAGCCGTAGTAGCTGAGGATCTGCAACTCGGTCGACAAGTCGACCTGACGCACCGCCACACCTTCTGGAACGTTCACCCGAACGGGTGCGAAATTGAGGATCGACCGAACACCCTCCTTGACCAGGAGATCGGTCACGCTCTGCGCCGCGCTGGCCGGGACGGCCAGGATTGCCATGTCGAAGCACCCCACTTTGCAGTCCATTGGCATGGCCTCCATCTGCTGGATTGACAGGTCTCCGATGTTTTGCCCGATTCTTCCCGGGTCGGTGTCATAGATCGCTGTGACGTCGAATCCGCGTTTGGCAAGCCCGGGGTAGCGAGCCAGGGCGGTGCCCAGGTTGCCGGCCCCGACGATCGCGACCAGACGTCTGTTCTCGATGCCGAGCTCTCTCCTGATTCGATCCCCAAGGGCGGGGACCGAATACCCCACTCCTCTTGTTCCCTGAAACCCGAGGTCGGAGAGGTCCCTTCGCACATTCGCTGCATGGACTCCCGCCGACGCAGCCAGGTCGTCGGAGCTCACCGTCTCTTGAGTGCGTTCCAGTTCGTCCAGAAGACTCAAGTAACGAGGCAGTCTGGAGACTGTGGCATGGGAGATCTCGCTCATTGATATGACGATACATCCGGCTTTCGGCCTATTGGTTACCTCGATCTACGCTCCTGGAAGGTATGACCTCCCCTTCCGTTCTAATAGTCGGTGGTGGCCCGGCCGGCGCCTCGGCGGCCTTCTGGCTGGCCCGCGCCGGTCACGAGGTGATGCTGGTCGAGAAGAAGGAGTATCCCCGCGAGAAGACCTGTGGTGACGCACTGACTCCTCGTGCGATTCTGCAGCTTCAGAACATGGGATTCGACTTCGACCGCTCTGAGTTCCACAGGATCGCCGGGCTTCGCTCCTACGCAGGTGACGACCTCATGATCGAGATGCCCTGGCCGGATCACAGCAGGTTTCCCAACTGGGGAGGGATGATACGTCGGCAAGATCTCGACCTTCAGGTTGGGCAACTCGCTGAGAAGCAAGGCGTGGTGATTCGGGAAAACACGACCGCTACACCTGTCATCGAGGACGGCACTCTGGTTTCGGTCGCCCTGGCGAACGGTGGAGGCGAAGATTTCCTGACACCTGAGGTGACGATCATCGCCGACGGCTCGATGAATCGATTCGGGCGCGAGTTGGGCACGGCGAGACGGAAGGATTACCCGATGGGGCTCGCTGCCCGGGGTTACTACTCGTCGCCCAGGTCGGATGATCCGTTCCTGGAGAGTCAGCTGGATCTGCGCGATTCGACCGGGGCAACGATGCCCGGATATGGATGGGTGTTTCCCCTTGGAGACGGGACGGTGAACGTCGGTGTGGGCCTCTTGTCCACTTTCAAGCGGTGGAAGCATGTCAATACCACCCACATGATGAACGACTATGTGGCGACGGCGCCCGAGTATTGGGGACTGACGGAGGAGTCTCGTCTAAGCAAACCGCAGGGTGGAAAGCTGACGATGTCTCTTTCGAAAGGCCCCCTGGTGGGCTCCAACTGGATAACGATTGGCGACGCGGCCGGTGCCATCAACCCCTGGAACGGCGAAGGGATCTCCTACGCCTATGAGACCGGACGCATTGCCGCCGAGTATGTCGGACAGGTCGTCGGCTCCGAGGAGAAGGGAGCCCTGAGGCGCTATCCACAACGGCTCGAGGACGAGTACGGGCTCTATTACAAGATGGCCCGGATCTTTGTGAAACTCATCGGGCACCCGTCGGTGATGCGGACCCTGGCACACACCGGTCTCCAGAATCGCTCTCTCATGGAGTGGACTCTGAAAGTCATGGCCAATCTCCTCGACGAGGACGAGAAGGCGATAGGCGAAAGGGCCTACGACTCTCTCGCCGTGATCGTCAGAGCCCTCCCCACGTCATGAAAGGCGAACTCCGATCTCTATGATCGGGTCGATGAGTCGACCCACCCTTCTCGCCTTCGATGTCAACGAAACCCTGCTGAGCCTCGCCCCTATCAAGGCCAAGTTCGAAGAGGCCTTCGGAATCGGCGCTCCCGTGGGTGAGTGGTTTTCCCGTATGCTGCACGGCTCGCTGGTCGCCAACCATGTGGGGGACTATCGGTCGTTCGCCGAGATCGGCACCGAGTCGCTGCTCACAGTGGCGAAAAAGCGAGGTCTGGCGATGCGCGGGGAAGACGCCGAAGCGATCGTGTCGACAATGAGGAGCCTGCCGCCCCACCCCGATGTCTACAACGCCCTGGAGCGTCTGTTTGACGCCGATTTCGTGATGGTTGCCCTCACCAATGGCTCGACCGAGGCGGCCAACGATCAGATCGAGAACGCCGGCCTGCACCCCTTCATCCGACGGGTCATCTCGGTGGAGGAGGTGGGTCGATTCAAGCCGGCCCCCGAGCCGTACCTGCACGCGGCCAAGGTGATGGGTGTCGAGATCGCCGAGATGATGCTGGTTGCCGCCCACGATTGGGACTGTGCAGGAGCGATAGCTGTCGGCGCACAATCCGCGTTTGTCAAGCGGGACGGTGTGGTGTGGAGTCTTCCCGGTGAGCCACCGGAGTTGGTGATGGATGACATCGCCGGTCTGGCCGATGCACTCATCGGCTGAGCCAGATGCCGCTTGCCTGGGGTTGGAGCGAGTCGCTGACGGTTTGTTTCCAGAGTTCAGCTAATTCTGCGACGGTGTGTGGTTGGCTCAGTTGGGCGGCGAACTGGTCGGACACGAGTGTTGCGTGGTAGCGGGAGCGGTTGAACCTCCGGTCGATCGCTCGTTGGACTCGTCTCCGCAGCGGGTTGAAGAGGGCGGCGACGGCGAGAGTGGAGCCGGCCACGGCGAGGCTGTTCTGTGTTGGCAGAAGGGATGTGATCAGCGTTATCAGTCCGAAGAACCCTGCGACGAGGAGTCCGACGACGATGGTGTAACTGATCGTTCGGGAGATGATCCGGTCGATCTCGAACAGCTTGTATCTGGTGATGGCAATGGTGATGGCGACCGGAATAACTGCAAGAGCGGTTAGTACCTGTATCAAATACAGGGTTTCGTCGCCACCGGAGAAGGCGATCGAGAACAGGGAAGCGGCTGCTATCGCTGCGGCGTAGACGACCCATTTGATCTGGGTACGGACGAGAGAGTCCGATCTGCGATATCTGACGACCATGGCGACAACACCACCCACCGCCAGCCACATCATGACGCCCACCGACAGCGAGACCATGAACTCGCCCATCTCGGGTCCGACGAATCCGATCGGGTTGGCCAAGCTCCAGAGTTCGTCGTTCGGGTCGTAGATCTTGCCTACCTCTTCGGAGAAGATGGCGACCAGCAGCATTGCGATTGTGAAGACGCCCGCAACCCAACCGGCCCACGTCCATCGCCTGGTCAAGAACCGACCCGTGGGGAATATGAACAAGATCAACAACACCGGATACAGGAGCACGTTCGAAACAACGTTGAAGACGACAACAGCGGTGTAGTCCCAGAAGTTTGGAGAGAGAAGGGGCTGGATCGCTTCGGCCACAGGCGATGTCGCCGAGGTCACTAACAACGCCGCCGACGTTGTATACAGAAGCCAGGCGATCCGATTGCCGGGCTGACGGGTAGTGATAAGAGACCCGAGTGCGGCAATGAGGGTCAGCAGGACCACAACCATTGCGACAAAGAAGATGTCGCCGGCGTCGCCCGCTGGGTTGTAGCCGACCACCAGCATCGCCACACCGGCCGTGCCGATCCGCCCTGTCCACACCCACGGAAGCACCCTCCGGGCCTCACTCATACCTAGACCTCACCACGAAAGCCACTTCATCAGCACACCGTTACCGAAGCGTAACGAAGACGAGCACCCCGCGAATAACGGCGGCACTCATGGGCGTGAGCTGGATGACTTCCCGCCAAACGCAGCCGTATGTCAGTCTGACGTCTCCGAGTTGGCGGAGAGGCTCTTCGCCAATCGCTCGGCGATCGTCGTTTCGAACTTCACAGCCTGGCGCGCCTGGTTATCGGTATGAACGGCGGTGAGCTCACAGGTAGCGGCGAGCTCGCCGCTGAAGTCGTCGACCATACGTTGCTCGACCCTGATCCTGCGTGGTGCGGCTTCCAACAGCCTTGTGGTCACGTGGATTACGTCGCCGGCGTGCAGTTCCTTGTGATAACGAAGGTTTTGCTCGACTGCAGCCATGCCGCGCCCGCTCTCCCTGAAATACGCCGGCGTCAACCCGTTCTCGGCGAAGAACACCCAGGTCGCCTCGTCAAATCTCCCCACGTACCACATGACGTTCATGTGCCCCATATGGTCGCAGTGCCATGGATAGACGACTCCGCGATAGGTCACGGTCGCTCCGGCCCCGGCTGTTTCTTCAATCATCCAATCTCTCCAGACTCTTGTCTTCATGCGCTTCAAAGGCGGTGCGCTCAGGTGTGGTCTGGGACTACAACCCTGCGAGGACCTCCAGAACCCGATCGACCTCCTGGCTGGTGTTGTAGTGGGCAAATCCGATGCGTACCAGGCCTCCCTCGTCGAGAACACCCAACCTGGCCATCACGTTCACCGCGTAGTAGTGACCTGACC
>CAXMMT010000039.1:0-8499 GCA_964194555.1 uncultured Boseongicola sp.
CAGTTGAAGAGGGAGATTGTTCTTGGTCGGGTCGAGCGAACGCAATTCGGCGAATTCGGCGTCGAGCCCGGGAGCTACCACTTGGAAGATGTGCTCGGGATGACCAAGATCCTTGAGTTGGTGCTCTCCCAGGTCACGGAGGCTGCTGCCAGGACGCATGCGGTGTCGTACCAGTTCCTCGGTGCCCCGAGATGTGACAATCTGGCCGCCGTGGGCGGCAGAGAGAATGCGGGCGCATCGGTTGAGAGCCGGGCCGTAGTAGTCGTCGCCCCGCTCATGGGCGACGCCGGTATGGACCGCCATCCGTACCCGCATCTCGCCCACAACCGGCCACTCGGCATCTGCCAGGCTGCGTTGGGCGGCAATCGCCGCTCCTATGGCGTCGAGTGGATCGGAGAACGCAGCGCTATAGGCATCACCAGCCGTTGAGTGAACGAAGCCTCCGGCCCCGCCGATCTGTTGCTCAAGCAGCGAATCGTGACGCGCCAGGGCGTCACGCATGCCTTCAGGGTGCTCTTCCCACAGGCGGGTGCTCCCTTCGACGTCGGTGAACAGAAAGGTCACCGTTCCGGTTGGTCGGTCATTCATGAGACAAGGCTGCCGATGCTACGCCATCGGGGGCGTCCGAAGTGTCTGGCCGCCCACAACCGGTGCGAGTTCAGGGTCATTGCAGCACTTCGGCGAGCTTCTCCAATGGTGTCATCACGGTGCCCGGAACCCGTTCTACACCATGCATCAGAATCCCACTCGTCTCTGAGACGAACCCGGCGCACCCTACGGCGCGGTCACCAGCACCTAACAGGGCCCCAGATTGTTAGTTCCCTGAAGCGTGTAGATCTGTCAGCTCGTATAGTTTCTGGCTTCTGGCAGCGACGTCCGTTGCGAGGAAGTGGAGTAGGTAGTTATGGAATCTCATTCGAAGGTCGGTCATGATGTGGTCTGCAGGGGCGACAGTACGACTTTGGTGCCCGAGGACCACTCTCGCGTCAACAGGAGAGCGATATGACCCAGCTTGTTGACATCGGTCAGTTGCCTCCAGTCGGTGAGGTCCCCGACCAGATGCACGCCCAGGTTGTCCGCAGTGAGCGATTCGGCGATCCCATGACTGCCTTTCAGCCGGAGGTCATCGAGGTCCCTGAGCTTGGTCCGAACGACGTTCTGATCGCGGTCATGGCCGCAGGAATCAACTTCAACAATGTGTGGGCGGCTCGTGGCATACCCATTGATGTCATCGCGGCTCGTCAGAAGGCTGGCGAACCCTACGACTTCCACATCGGAGGGAGTGACGTCTCGGGAACCGTCTACGCCGTCGGAGAAGCTGTCGAGGGCGTCGCTGTTGGTGACGACGTGGTTACGCACCACGGCTGGTGGGATCAAGCTGACCCGTGGATCAAAGCGGGTAAGGACCCGATGATCGCCCCATCAGCTTCTATCTGGGGTTACAACACCAACTTCGGCTCCTTCGCCCAGTTCTGTGTCGCCCAATCACACCAGGTGATGTCAAAGGCGCCACGACTGACATGGGAGGAGGCCGCCGCTCCCTCACTGGTCGGGACTACGGCCTATCGCATGCTCTTTGGATGGGAGGGCAACATTCTCAAAGAGGATGACGTCGTTCTCGTCTGGGGAGGCTCTGGTGGCCTGGGCACACAGGCGATACAGCTGGCAGCCGCGATTGGCGCCCGGGCAGTTGCCGTCGTCTCCAGCGACGAACGCGGGGAATACTGCAAACAGCTCGGCGCGGTTGGCTATGTCAATCGTGGACGTTTCGATCACTGGGGTGTGCCGCCACACTGGACAGACAACGAAGGCCAGCGCGAATGGACCGCTGGTGCCCGCGCCTTCGGCAAGGCGGTGTGGGACCAGTTAGGCGAGCGTCGCAATCCTGACATCGTGTTCGAACACCCGGGCGAGGCAACAATCCCGACAAGCATCTTTGTGTGTGAGCCCGGCGGAATGGTGGTCATCTGTGCCGGAACGACCGGCTTCACCGCGGTGGTGGACCTTCGCTACCACTGGGTGCGTCAGAAGCGTCTACAAGGATCGCACGGGACAAACGACGAACAGGCACTGGCGTACAACCAAATGGTCGCCGACGGCAAGATCGACCCATGCCTAGGCGATGTGTTCCGGTTTGAGGAAATCGGCAAGGCTCATCATGAGATGGAATCAGGAGCCGGTTCATATGGAAACCGAGCGGCCTTGATCGGAGCTCCCGAACGAGGGCAAGGCCGCCGCTGAAAGTAGCTTGAAACACATCGGTTCTCGAAAACATCCGGTTCCGCTAATGCGCCGCCCATCACTTTCAATATGTGAGCGGCCGACCAGAGGCAAGAGCATGCCAGACACGTCTCTTAATGAGCCGCGCCATAAGTCCATTAGGGGTTATGAACAGCACGCCCGAAACGTCGGGCGTGCTGTTCGCCGGCATGACAAGATGATCTATCTCGTCGTGAAGATCGATTCGTTTGTGCCCGCGCTGTCTTATTTAAGGAATAGGTTCTAAAACAGATCGATAGCAAGTGCGAGGTACACCGCGGGAAGGAATCCCCAGACGCCTGTTATCACCAGCGCCCATCCAAGCAACTTGGCCGGCACCTTGCCGTAGGTAAAACCTGCCACCAGGAGGAATACAACACCCCACCAGATCGCCGAGGACTGGAACATAAAGGTGCCGTCGAAGAAATCGACATAAAGGGCTGCCAGTATCCCCACGGGTATGGCCAGGTTGCCGATCGGTCGCAGGTCTGCTCCCTTGATCAGTGCCACTCCGAATGCCGTGAAGAACACGGCAAAGAGTACGACCAGGCCGGCGAGAACGACGCCGGCGTCCTGTTGCACCAAGATAAAGACCTGGCTGAAGAGGATCACGCCCACTATCAGCTCTATCCAACCGACCGTTGTCAACGGGTTGCTGCCCTCATCGGCAGGTTCGGAACCCATCCCAATGAGGTACAGGCCGATCACCCATGCCCCAAGAGCGAAAGTGAAGAAAATCACCGATACAGATAGCACACTGGTCCTTTCGTAGTGCCCGACCCAACCTACTCGCCCGAAATAGTTTCTGCGGGATCCTTCGTTACAGCGGTTCCGAATCCTCGACCTGCTCAAGCCACCAGTCCCCAATACCTGTATGACCAACCCACCACCGATCGCGTAGAAGAACGGAGCTATTCCCGGTCGATGTCAGAGACACTGAATACGGGATCGGAGTCACCTGTCACCCAACCGGGCTTTACGTTGACTCCAAAGACCGAGAACACCGTGAAAGAACCGTGACCGTCACCATGGCAGGATTCACCGATGTCGTCGGCAGGGAAGCCGATGGCACTCGTGCGGTTATCGAGTTCCGAACACCAAGGAGCGGCCTCAGTCGGCTGATGGTGTTGATCAGCTCTTTGGCCACCACTCGATAGTCCTTGGAGGGCCCTGTTGCCCGTGCTGCCGAATCCTCTTGGGGATCGATCGCGTCCTGTAGTTTCTCGAGTTCGGCTGAAGCGGTTCCTTTGATCGAGTCGCTCTGGGCGAGGAGTCGCCGGTCGCTTACCGGTTCAGCGATCACGGTTGCGAGCAGCTCGACCGCCTTCGTGTGCCGCCCTTCCGCGACACGTACTCTGCCAAGTTTTCCCAAAGCCCCCAGCATCTCTGGCACCATCCTTGTTCGGTCGGCCGCGTCGAGGCTCTCGATGAATGCCGCCTCAGCTGCAGCCAGGTCGCCCGTCGCCAGGTTGGTGTCTCCCTGACTACCGATTGGGGCGTATTCGCCCGAGTCGTATTTGCCTCTGCGGTGGGTCTCGATGTTCCAGAGGCCCGTCGCGTCGCTGACGAGGCGTATGCCACCCTCGACGGGGTGGGCGCGTACCACCTGCTCGAGATGTGGAAGGACGTGTTGCCGACTCAGTCCGCTGAAGCTGCCAGCTGACCAGCAGGAGTTCGCGAAGCAATACTCGGGAACACCCGGCCCCGTTCAACGCGTCCAGAAACAACCACTTGACACAAAGAGGCTTCGCTATGTGCGGGTGTTGAGGGATCGGTTGGGTTTGATATGGCATCAGCCCGGGTAGTCAGGCACACCGGTAGGCTCCACCCCGATGGTGGGTTCAGATTCGCTTCCTGTTGGTGCCGTAACGTTCTTCTTCACAGACATTGAAGGCTCCACTCGTCTATGGGAACACAGTCCAGATCGCATGAGAAGTGCGCTGTCTGTTCACGACGACATCATGGGTCGATTAATCCGAAGCAACGGCGGGTCCGTCTTCAAAACTGGAGGCGACTCTTTCTGCGCGAGTTTCGACAGCCCTCATCAAGCCCTGACAGCGTCTTTGGAATCGCAGCGCGAACTTGCTCGAATCGATTGGGAGACTGACGCGCCGATAAGAGTACGGATGGGCCTCCACACGGGGACAGCTCAAATACGCGTGGACGACTATTTCGGGCCAACCCTGAATCGGACTGCTCGGATTATGTCGGCTGGTCACGGAGGTCAGATTCTTCTCTCATCATCCACGCAACGCTTGCTAATTGATGAGCTCCCCAGTGATATGGAACTGCTCAGTCTGGGGGTGCATGCTCTTAAGGACTTAGACAGAGCAGAAGAGATATTCCAGGTTGTCGCCGATGGCTTGGCCACTGGGTTCCCTCCTCTTCATACAGAGCCAAACAGCGACGGCGGGCCTGCAAGTCAGGCGCTTCACGCCTTTGAAGAAAAGGATTGGGAGCGTGTTGTTGATCTCCTGACCCAGATAGAAACCGACCTGAAGTTGACGGGCAAGCAACACGAAATGATGGGGTTTGCTCTGTGGTGGTTGGGCCATCACGACCGGATCATCAATCGTTTCGAGCAGGCGTACAACACCTTCTTGGCAGAAGGAGATTCTCAGGGAGCGGCTTCGGCTGCTCTTGAACTCGCTGAGCTTCATGCGCACACCCTCGCCCGGGACGTAGCGGCAGGTTGGGCCAAACGAGCGGAGCGATTGCTTGAAGGAGACGAAGGCTCGACAGCGAGGGGCTACCTGTTGCGTTGGCAAGCTGTTGAGGCTTTTGAAAAGGAAAGTGATCTTGACCTGGCGATCTCTCTCTCAGAGAAGGTGGCTGAGATCGGCCGAGCCAATATGGACGGCAACCTAGAAGTTCTCGCCCTCCAGGATCAGGGCAGATTCTTGGTCGCTGCCGGGCGCCTCGATGAAGGAATGCCTCTCATGGACGAGGCGATGATCGCTGCGGTGGCAGGTGACGTAACGCCGATCACTGTGGGTCGCAGCTACTGCAACATGTTGGCGGTATGTGATCAAACCGGCGACGTCCGCAGGGCAGCGGAGTGGAGCAAAGCGGCCGAGGAATGGAGTAAGGAGAGTGAGTCGTCGCCATATCCGGGGATCTGCCGAATCTTCAAAGCCGAAGTGATGTGGTTGAACGGTGACTGGGCAGGCGCTGAGAGTGAAGTGATGCGGGCATCAGGCGAACTCGGGCTGTATACAGACATCAGCGGTGAGGCGTGGTACCAGTTCGGTGTCATGAGAGTCCGCGCTGGTGACTACGAAGGTGCGGAGGCTGCCTTTCAGGAGGCCTTAACCAGAGGACGGGAACCAGTACCAGGCTATGCCTATGTTCTGCGACACCAAGGTCTAGCTGACTCAGCAATCGACATGTTGGAACGTTCATTGTCCGACCCAAACGTCAGCAAACTCGATCGAGCGCGTTTTCTTCCCGCCCTTGCAGAGTTCAGCCTGGACGAGGGAGACACCGAAACGTCAAGACGAGCCGTTGACGAACTCGAAGAGATAGGCCAACTCGCCCGATCTGACTACTTCCTTGCCCAGGCAACCCACCAACGCGGACTCATCGAACTGATAGAGGAGCCCCCCACAGCCATCAACTACTTGAGAGACGCCGTCAAAGCCTTCACCAAGCTTCGTCTCCCCTACGAGGCAGCAAAGGCCCGTTCAGACTTGGCAAAGGCCTACATCGCCGACGACGCCCAGGCATTGGCCACCCTTGAGCTCAAGTCGGCGAAGGCCGAGTTCGAAAGACTCGGATCAACGGCGGACGCTGACTTGATCGATACACTTATGCCCCGATAGGGCGAACGCTCCCATGATTGGCAGCTGCGCCAGATGGGCGCCCATAGCAACCCCATTGTCAATTCGGGGTGAGGACGCGTTGAATGTGGACGCTGTGTGAGCGTAGTTGTTTGCCGACTTTGGGTTGGATGGTGGGTGGCTTCCCCTGCGGTTACACGTTGACGTATGCGCACTCGATGCTGGACCGGTGCTGACAACCACGTTCGCACTCGCTTGGTGGGGCGAGCCCGGCGCCGGAAGCTGACCAGCGGCTGAAGGGCTGGCGTGGCGTGCTTGGTCGAATGATGAATGACGTCCGCCGCGTCCCGGGTGTTCGTCATGTCAGTTTCTGCTCCACTAGGTATGACATATCAGCTGGTTTAAGGGATCAAGCTATGCGAACGAAGGCAGTGGCGACTATCAGTCTGAGTGGTCCGCTGGAGTTCCAGGGACGACAAGCTGCCCGCGGTCTCGAGCTGTGGGCTTCGGCTGATCAGGTTGAGTTGGAGATCGTGGACGACGCCGGCCGCACGGCGACGGCCTCCGACGCCTATCAGCACTGGATCAGTGCCGGCACCGATCTACTGCTCAGTCCCTACGGAAGCAGTCTTGTGCGCCGCGTGGGCCCGGTCACGTCCCGGGGAGGGGTCTTGCTTTGGAATCACGGAGGATCTGCCGACGACCTGACTCGCCGTCTGGTGGTCGCAGTCGCGGCTCCAGCCTCGAGCTACTTCCTAGGAGCGGTAGACCTCGCCCACCGGATGGGCTTGGGACGAGTAGTGCTCGCCAGAGGCAGAGGCCGCTTCGCAGCCGCGGTGACCGGGGGAGCTCGAGAACGGTCATCCGAGCTGGGTCTGGTCTTCCAGGACGTGGACCTTGCCGAATGGTCGGTCGCCGGGTCGCTGGATGACGCCGCTCTCCTGATTGTGGGGAGTTTCACAGAGGATCTGGCATTGGTGAAACAGGTGCAGACGGCGCGCCGGCCCGGTGTAGTCGGCTGTGTGGCTGCCGGCTTACTCGAGTTCGGAGACCGGATGGGATCGGCATCCAGGGGGATCGTGGGTCCCACCCAGTGGATCTCCCAACAGACCACCCCCGAGGTCGGCTCGACTGGGACTGACTTCAGGCTTCGCTACCAGCGAGCGTATGGGGAGCCACTCGGCTATGTGGCAGCCCAGGCGGCCGCGGCTGGGTTCCTCTCCGCAGAAGCGCACCGACGGGAGTACCAACCTGACCAGGCGAGGCAGTGGCGAACTACGTCTCTGCTCGGCGCCTTCGCCCTCGACGAGTCGTGGCGACAGATCGGGCACACGCCCATCACCATCGAGTGGCGAAACGGACGGCAGGTGCGGGCGGCATAGGCAACCCGCTCCCCGCACCGGAACCGCAGAACGAAGAGGCGTGAAGATGGCTAATGCAACACAACTTATGGTCTGGATCGACCAGGACCTGTGCACCGGTGACGGAATCTGTGGATTGGCCCTGGGTTCCGAACAACCTGATCGAGGATGTCATCGAATCCGCTGAGGAACGCTCTGGCGAGTGCATCATGATTGAACCGTATCGTGAGGAGGCGGTGCTGTGAGCGGATCGGGGACGAGTCTACGTCCGCTCGAGAGCGTGATTCTTCGGCTCCGCGACCAGGTTTGTCAACTCCAGAGATCGCAATCCGTGTGGGTAAGAAGCCGGGGACGATCGGGCGGATCATTGAGATGGTCGCGTTCAAGGAAGGCGGGGCCGTACTACCAATCAGCCACCGGGAAGCGACCACTGCAGGTTGAACGATCTCGGCCATCAGTTGGTCGTACCGTTTCAGGATTACCGGATCGCCCGGTGTACCTGACGGGGCCGGATGCTTTTCCGGCGCACCGGCGGAGGTCATCAGCATGGGCGACAACGTCGTGTCGAAGCCGTCGGTTGAGATGGTCAAACAACGGTCCACCGCCGTCGATGTTGCCGATGGAGGAACCTCCGCCAGCCAGCGCTCGTACCGCGGATAAGCAGATCGTCGGGGTCCCGTCGCGGTGCCTGGCTTGGTCGCGTTCCCGCAGGGTCAAGACATACCGTCGGCGAAGGTGTCGATCATGAGTCGCACATCGGGACCGACTGAATACAAGATGGGGCAGGTGCAGCCGGCGGCGACGTATTCGGCGACCTTGGCTCGGCACTCGTCGGGTGTGCCCGAGGCAGTGATCATCTGGACGATGTCGTCGGGCACGACCTTGGACGCTGCAACGACTTGTTCGTGGGTGGCCGGCCAGGTGAGCATCGCACCGATCTCGTCGAGCACTGTTATGGGAACGCCTGATGCCTTCATGATGTGTGGTTGCTGGCCGAGGTATTGGGTGACCAAGAGGCGTGCTCGATCGAGGGCGGCCTGGCGGTCGTCGGACACGGAGCACACTATGAGCTGGGGCCGGTCAAGATCGTCGACCGTTCG
>CAXMMT010000040.1:0-3204 GCA_964194555.1 uncultured Boseongicola sp.
GTGGGGAGAGAGCGTCACGACGAGGGCCGCCATGCCGACGTGGCCATGCTCGACAGCCTGGTCTCGATGCTTTCCTACGACGCGGTTGACTATCTCAACTCTGGCCGAAAGCTGACCCGGCTCGGCACCGCCCACGCCCACATTGTTCCGTGGCAGGCCTTCCAGACCAGCGACGGGTACGTGGTGGTTGCGGCCAGGGACGAGAAGTTTTGGCAGAACCTCTGCAATGCGATCGAAAGGCCTGACCTGATCGACGATCCGCTCACTTCCAACAACACAGCACGAGTCTCCAATCGGGACTACGTGGTGTCGATCCTTGCCGAGGTCTTCAGTTCGAAGACGAACGCCGAGTGGCTCGCGATCCTCGACGAATTCGACATTCCCAACGCCCCGGTGAACGACATCGGCGAGGTCTTCGACGATCCGCAGGTGCACGCCAGGGGCATGATCCAGACATATGACCATCCCACTTTGGGGGAGGTCCTCTATCCGCCCAGTCCACTCAAGTTCAGCGACTGGGAGAGTCCCAACGAGTCGGCGCCGATGCTCGGCCAGCACACCGTCGAAGTTCTCACCAGGCGGCTCAATCTCGACGAGTCTGAAGTGAGAAGTCTCGCCGACGAGGGCGTGGTCAAGTTATGGCCAGAGTCCGGCGAAGGAGTGGGAGCCTGATGAGGTTTGGAACGTTTGTTCCCCAAGGATGGAAGGGCGATTTGATCCCGCAGCTGCGATGACGAATCTGGATCGCCTGCTCGATCCGGCGAGCATCGCCATTGTCGGACTGTCTGTCGACCAGACGAAACACGGTGGCCGGGTTCTCGGACATCTTCGACGACTCGGTTTTCCGGGGACCATCTGGGGTGTTCATCCACGTGCTCCAGAGATCGATGGGGTGGAGATGTTCGTGTCGATTGCCGACCTTCCCCGCCCACCCGACCTGGTCATCTCCGCCGTGCCCGCCGCCGCCACGGCCGACATCGTTGCCGATGCGGCGGGTGTGGGAGTAGTGATCGTCTTTGGCGGAGGGTTTGGCGAGTCGGGTGCTGAAGGTCTCGCTCTCGAGGAGGATTTGGCCGAGGTCGTCGCTACTACAGGCACCCGCCTGCTTGGTCCGAACAGCGGAGGTGTGATCCGTCCCGATCGGGGACTTGCGGCCAGCTTTCTCACCTGTCTCGATCGACCGAGGGAGGAGATCCGCAGCGGCCCGGTCGGGGTTGTCACACAGAGCGGCGGCACCGGAAGCTATTTGCACAACCTCGCTGCCGAACGAGGCGGTGGTCTCGCGGTCTCGGTGTCGACAGGCAATGAGGTCGACATCCAGCTGGGCGAAGCGATCGACGCCGTCTCCCGGCTGAATGAGGTCAAGGTGATCCTCGCCCTGATCGAGACGGTGCGTGACGGTGAGGTCTTCATCGACTCGGTGAAATCGTCAATTGCCCGTGGCAAGCCGGTCGTCGCTTGCCGGATCGGCACTGGAGCACGTGGCATGTCTTTGATGACGACCCATACCGGTGCCATGGCTGCCCCGGAGGCGGTTCTTCGGGGAGTTCTCGACTCTCTAAGTGTGTTGGTCGCAGAAACACCAGGCGAGGCATTCGAGGTGGCCGAGATGATGGCGCGTGTCGGTTCACCGTCCGGCGACCGGGTCGGAATCGTCACCCACTCGGGAGGTATCGCAATTCACCTCGCCGACCTCAGCGAGCGCCGAGGTCTAGATCTGCCTGCTCCCGGTTTGGAGTTGGCTGAACGTCTCGAACCACTCCTCGATCACGGCGTCGCCACCAACCCTCTCGACATGGGCGGGATCATCGCTGGGCCCGCCCGATTCGCCGAGGTTGTGACCGCGTTCGCCGTGTCTGGCGACTATGACCTGGTGCTGGCAGTGTCGACGGCCCATCCGCCTCGTCACAGCGAAGAGCGAGTTGATTCGTTGCTGGCGATGGAGACCGAGACACCGATCCTTCTTCTCTGGATGGCCGGTGACCAGGCTAAAGGCGCGCTCGCGACGTTGCGGTCGGCCGGCGCCCCAGTCACCGAGGATCCGAGAGCCGCGATCCGGGCCCTGGCCGGACTGTCCCGGATTGCCTCTCACGAGGTTCGGATCCGGCCCGAGCCAATCGCGGGCGAGCCGAAGGCTTGGGGTGTTCGCTTCGTCGCCGGAGAGATTGTTGCAAACTCCGATGACGCCGTCGCCGTGTCAAGGCGTCTTGGTTACCCGGTGGTGCTCAAGGCTGTCTCGCCGGGTCTTGCCCACAAGACCGAAATGGGTGGGGTCAAGATTGATCTGGCCACTGAGGAAGAGGTGCGGGTCGGTTACGACGAGATTGTTGCGGCGACCGCGAATCTCGATGTGGAGGGGATCCGGGTCGAACGATTCCAGCCCGGGCTCGAGGTGATAGTTGGTGCGATCGTAGACGATGGGTTTGGCCCGCTCGTGTCGATCGGGTTGGGTGGCGTCCTCACCGAACTGCTGGATGACGTGGTGTTCGCCCCGGCACCGGTGGATACCAAGGACGCATTGGAGATGATCGATCGCTTGCGGGGTCGTGAGCTGTTGGACGGGTATCGAGGCAAGTCGTCCGCCGATGTCGAGGAATTGGCCCATCTGGTAAGCGTCGTCAGCCGGGGATTAGTCGGGTCGGGGTTCCGGGAAATCGAGATCAACCCGCTGATCTGGGATGGCGAGGAATGGGTTGCCGTCGATTGGCTCCGGTCAACCTGAAGGGCTTTTCTCAGCCGCCAAGCACATTCTCCAACTCGGCAAGGTCGTCGCTGCTCGGGGCCCAATCGGCGGCAAGCACATTGCTTGCAACCTGCTCCGCGGTGGTTGCACCAGGTGTCACCGATGGGACCGCCTCCTGCGCGAGCAGCCAGCCCAGGGCCGCCTGAACCATCGAGAGGTCTCTCGCCCGGGCGAACGCCTCCACCCCCTCGACGAGATCGAAATTCTCCTCGGTGAGGAATTTCTGATATCGATCCATTTGGAGACGCCCCTTCGGCGCCTCGCCCCGTCTGGTCTTGCCGGTGAGAAGCCCGTTGCCGAGGGGGTAGAAGGGAAGCAGACCCACTCCACGGTCGAGGCACACTTGGTCGAGACCACTCGTCTCGGGCTCGCGATGCAACATGCTGTACTGAACCTGGTTGCCGACGAACCTGGCCAACGCATTCTCAGCTGAAACGTCCAGAGCTTCGGTTAGATGTGCC
>CAXMMT010000041.1:0-24874 GCA_964194555.1 uncultured Boseongicola sp.
CATGGACAGTGAAAATCCGATCGGTGCGGACAATCAGCAGGGAAGGCTGGAGTCCTAATCAAGTGGGATTGGCCGCGAAGCGCTCAGATTCGAGCGAGGTGATACGACGCCTTGTATCGAGAGCTATTCGCACCGACTCCATTAGGAACCCAGAACCCTCAGAGACTATACGCCGAACAAGGGCTTCAGAGCTCTTGAAGATATAGTCCGAGCTGTATGGCGACATACAGAGTCAGGCAGAAATGACCTGGCCGCTGCTCACCCGAAGTGAGCGGTAGTAACAAAACTGTCGGTCCCTATCCGCCGCAGGCGCAGGAAATTTGATGGGAGCTGCCCCTAGTACGAGAGGACCGGGGTGGACGAACCTCTGGTGTGCGAGTTGTCCTGCCAAGGGCACGGCTCGTTGGCTATGTTCGGAAGGGATAAGCGCTGAAGGCATCTAAGTGCGAAGCCCACCCAAAGATGAGATTTCCCACCCGTAAGGGTTAAGGCCCCTGGTAGATGACCAGGTTGATAGGCCGGACGTGTAAGCACAGCAATGTGTTCAGCGGACCGGTACTAATAGGCCGAGGGCTTGGATAAAGAGTCCGTAGATGATTTTGTGCTCGCTATGGAGTTCTCGCCTCTCGGGCGGAGCCCGAGAGATTGGAGTTTCCCAAGGAAACTCCAGGGCTGTTGAGAATTGAAGATTTGTCCGGTGGCGAAAGCGATAGGGAACCACCCGTTCCCATTCCGAACACGGAAGTGAAACCTGTCAGCGCCGATGGTACTTGGGGGGTAGCCCCCCGGGAGAGTAGGTCACTGCCGGGCAGTAAACGTCGAAGGGTCGCTGACTAGCGTTGGCGACCCTTCCTTTATACAGGAGACATGGTGGCTCGCCAGTCCGACAACAATCACAAGTCAAACAGGTCCGGTGGTCCCCGCCACCGTGACCGGCAACAGCCTCGACACCAGACGATCACTTCGGTCACTTCGGGCCAGCTGCCCAAATGGGTGCGGGAAGACATATTTCGCTCAACACCAAAGGATCGTCGGGAGCCGGCCTTGGGGCATCTCTCCAAGGCTATGCAGCAGTTCGCGGACGAGCGTTATGCGGCCGCCCTTCCCGAGCTTCGCAGTGCGAAGGAGCTTTCGCCTCGCTCATCCACTATCAGAGAATTGTTGGGTCTTTCCGCCTACAGGTCGGGACGCTGGGAGGAGGCCTTGCGGGAACTCCGCACCTTCCGACGCATTTCCGGGGATCTGATCCACATGCCGGTCGAAATGGACTGCCTGCGGGCCCTCGGTCGTAAGGAGGATGTCACCAAGACGTGGGAGCGTATCCAGGAGCACGACATCTCAGCGACGGTCTCCAACGAGGCCCGTGTGGTCTATGCCTCTTTTCTCTTAGATGAGGGAAGGGCACGCGAGGCGTGGCCAATCATCAAGCCGGGCCGTCTCATTGCCTCGCCTTCATCTGGTGAGGTGCGACGGTGGTATGTGGCTGCCAAGGTTGCTCTCGCTGCCGGCGACAAGGACGCCGCCAGACGCATTGTCGCTGCTCTCGACCACCAAGAGCCCGACTTCGAAGGTGTTGACGAACTCCGCCAGGCTCTCGGCTAGAGAATCTGTCCCCAGGTACCGTCACACTCCTCATTGCCGCACTTCCCGCATGTTGAGGGGAGAAATGTCATGGATCTCAATCTGATGGTCCTATGTGGTCAACTGGCCACCAACGCCGAGCTGAGGGTATTCGATTCGGGAACACGTCTGATTCGCTATCTGGTCACTGTGCGAGCCGATCATCCCAGACGTCGAACGGATGTGATACCGGTGACCCTCTGGGACCCACCTGACGACTTGGTCGACGAGCCCGGTGAGAAAGGCGACCGGATATGGACATGCGGGTCGGTGCAGAAACGGTTTTGGGAGAGTCCTGACGGGCGTACCAGTCGTATCGAGGTGGTTGCCGAGCAGGTCAATTTCGAGGACATCGACGAGCTCGAGCCGGTGGCGGCTGATTAGCCCTGTGAGGGTTGTGCTGCCCTCAGGATGAGGGGCCGCCTATCGTGGCAATTTGTCTGAATCTCGTGGCTTTCTCACGCCCAAGTGGGTGATCTCACATCTGGTGGTGCTCCTGGTGGTCATTCTCTTTGTTCGACTCGGGTTCTGGCAGCTGGATCGCCTCGAGGAGCGCCGTATCGAGAACGCTGTGGGCCAAGCCCGGTTCGCTGAGGATCCTGTTGATATAGCGTTCCTTCTCGATTCCGTCGGCCCTGACGTCGAAAGCCTCGAATATCGGCGAGCATTCGCAACGGGAGTGTTCTACCCCGAGGACGAATTGCTGGTGCGCTCCCAGGTGTATCGAAGCACCGCAGGCTTCCATGTGATCACCCCATTGGTGGGGGAGAGTGGTGCCGCAATTCTGGTTAATCGAGGCTGGGTGTCGCTGGGCCTAGACCAGGTGCCGGCGACCAAGGCTCCACCTCCGCCGGGGAAGGTAACTGTGGAAGGATGGGTGCGTTTGTCCCAGGAGAGGCCGCCACTGGGACCTGTCGATCCCGAAGAGGGACGACTGGCGACGACGAGTCGTGTCGATATCGCCAGAATCCAACAGCAGATGGAGATGCCGCTTGCGCCGGTGTACCTGGTATCGATAGGGGAGGGGAGTGGAGACCTGCCGATACCGGTGCGTTCCCCTGTCTTCGACGACGACGGCCCTCATCTTGCCTATGCGATCCAGTGGTTTGGGTTCGCCCTGATCGGTCTTGTCGGATATCTGGTCTTGGTTCGCAAACAGCTCCGACAGTCAACCTGATTCCGGAACCTTGGCCAGGCCCTCCACAACTTCACAGAGGTCCCTTCCAACTATCTGGCTGGGATCGAATCGGATCTTCGCCGACCGGGAGCCGGCCCCAACCACTACCCAATCGTTTTCCAGAACACGGCTGTCGATCCACACCGGGAGATCGTCGGGAAGACCGAAAATCGTCACACCGCCGATCTCTTGGCCTGTCAGCTCCTTTGTCAGCTGAGCAGACGCGAAACTGACTTTCCTCACACCCAGACGACGTCTGACCACGCCGTTGACGTCGAGACGGTCGGTCGCCAACACCACGCACACCGCGTTGTGTCCTGCCGGCTTTCGCGAGGCGACAACAATGGCATTGGCCGACCTCTCCAATGGGACTCCGTACGCCTCACAGAAGGCGGCTGTGTCGGCCAACTCGGGGTCACACGCCATCTCTTCGTATTCGATCGAAGCAGACTCGAGATCAGCAATCACACGTGGGTCTGCTGGCATAGCCTTCCACCTTAAGGGTCGGAGCGGCGAGCGGGTTCGTTCAGCCCTGCGTCGCTACAGTGGTACCACGCGACCCCGCCACCGAGGGCCACCATTTTGGACCGACTGATCGAGTGCGTCCCCAACTTCAGCGAGGGGAACGACCTGAGCGTCATTCGTCAGATCACCGACGAAATCGAAGCCGTGGATGGTGTGAAACTCCTGGATGTCGATCCGGGGAAGGCCACCAATCGCACGGTGGTCACCTTCGCCGGCACTCCTGAGGAAGTCGTCGAGGCCGCCGTGCGCGGTGTTCGCAAAGCCTCAGAACTGATCGACATGACCAAGCACTCCGGAGAACATCCCCGTTTTGGCGCCACCGATGTCTGCCCGCTCGTGCCCATTACCGGCGTCACCATGGAAGAGACAGTTGAGTATGCCCGGGAACTGGCGAGAAGACTGGGCGAGGAAGTCGGGCTCACCGTCTACTGCTATGAGAATGCTGCCAGCAACCAGGACCGTCGGAACCTCGCCGATGTCAGAGCCGGCGAGTACGAAGGCCTCGCAGAGAAACTCGCCGACCCGCACTGGGCACCGGACTTTGGACCCGCAGAGTTCAATCCACGCTCCGGGGCGACCGCAGTCGGAGCGCGCGATTTCCTGGTTGCTTACAACGTCAATCTCAACACCACGTCAACCCGCCGAGCCAACGCGATCGCGTTTGATGTTCGCGAGAAGGGACGGATGAGTCGCCAGGGTCATCCGCTCACCGGCGAGGTAATACGCGACACCGATGGTGAGCCGGAGTGGGTGCCGGGCTCTCTGAAGAGTGTGAAGGCCATCGGCTGGTACATAGACGAGTATGGCGTCGCTCAGATCTCGATGAACCTGACGAACATCTCGGTGACACCAATCCACGTCGCCTTCGACGAGTGCACCGAACGGGCCAGTGACAGGGGAGTGCGGGTGACAGGATCTGAGCTCGTGGGCCTGGTTCCGCTGCAAGCGATGCTCGATGCCGGGCGATACTTCCTGCGCAAGCAACAGCGCTCAACCGGAGTGTCCGGGTCCGAGCTGATCAAGATCGCGGTCAAGTCGATGGGGCTCGACGAGCTCAGTGAGTTCGATCCGAAGAAGAAGATCATCGAATACGTCCTTGCCAACGAAGGGACCATGAAGCTCGTGGATGAGTCGCTGGAGGCATTTGTCGAAGAGACAGCCTCGGAGTCACCCGCTCCGGGTGGCGGCTCGGTTGCTGCAGTTCTTGGGGCTCTGGGCGCTGCTCTGGGCACCATGGTCGCCAACCTCTCTTCCCACCGTCGCGGCTGGGATGACCGTTGGGAAGAGTTCTCTGACTGGGCAGAGCAAGGAAAGGTCTGCCAGGAGGAGCTCCTGCGGCTTGTGGATGCTGACACCGAGGCTTTCAATTCGATCCTCGACTCTCTCCGGCTCCCTCAAGGCAACGAGAAGGAACGTGAAGCGCGGATGGCCGCAGTAGAGACAGCAACCAGCCACGCGATCGAAGTGCCAATGAGGGTGATGGAGATCTCACTCGACGCGATGGACACGATCAGGGCCATGGCAGACATCGGACAGGAGACCTCGGCTTCCGATGCCGGCGTGGGAGCACTCTGTGCCCGCGCGGCGATAAGAAGCGCCTATCTCAACGTGCGGATCAACGCCAAGGATCTGAGCGATCAAACGACCGCAACCAACTATCTCGATCGAGGTGCCGAGATGGAGAAGCAAGCGAGCGTGATGGAGCGCAAGATCCTCTCGCTGGTCGACGGGAACATCTGAGCGAAATCATGACCCGCTACGAAGACAAGACCTACGGCGCCAGGTGGGCGCCTTACTACGACGAGATCTACGAGTTGATCGAGGACGCGACGTTGGACCTTCTGGTCGGCATGGCCGGAACCCCGCCAAGAGTGCTCGAACTCGCTGTCGGTACCGGGCGAATAGCCATTCCGTTGTCCCAGAGAGGCGTGAAGGTCACCGGAATCGATGTCTCCGAAGAGATGATCACCCGGATGAGGGAAAAACCCGGGGGAGAGGCGATCGAGGTTGCAATAGGGGACATGGCCGACGTCGACGTGGAGGGCGTCTTTCCGGTGGTCTTACTTGCTTTCAACACGATCTTCGCGTTGTTGACTCAAGAACGACAGATCGAGTGTTTCCAGAACGTGGCTGATCACCTAGAGCCAGGAGGGCGATTCGTACTCGACTGCTTCGTGCCGGACATGAAGCGTTTCGATGACCACAACACCCGAATGGGGGTCTCCAGCATCTCCTCCAGTGAGGAACACGCAATCGAGATGTCGATTCACGATCCGTTGCAACAGCGGATCACATCCCATGTGGTGCGACGACAGACCGACGGTCAGTCGCTTGTCTTGCCCGTGGAGATTCGTTACGCCTGGCCTTCAGAGCTCGACCTGATGGCACGTTTAGCCGGTCTCGAGCTCGAGAACAGGTGGGGCTGGTATGACAAACGTCCCTTCACAGAGGCGTCCGGTCAACACGTATCGGTGTATCGCAAGCTGTCCTAGTCACTCACGACGCACGTTATGAGGTCAGTGAGTGTGCTCGTGCTCGTGATCATGATCGTCCGAGGTTTCCTGTTCGGCGATCTGAGCCCGGACGTCTTCCATGTCGATCCCCTTGACCTGACCTACGAGGTCTTCGAAAGCCTGACCAGGTAGGGCGCCTGGCTGGGAGTAGAGAACGATCTGATCTCGAAAGACCATGAGAGTGGGGATGGAGCGAATCCCGAACTGCATCGCCAGCTCTTGCTCGGCCTCGGTATCCACCTTGCCGAAAACGATGCCTTCGTGTGTCTCCGAGGCACTCTCGAAAACAGGGGCGAATGAGCGACACGGACCGCACCATTCGGCCCAGAAGTCGACAATGACCGTCTCGTTGTCACGAATGGTCTGATCGAATGTGTCTTTGGTGAGGGCTACTGTGGCCATCGTTGATAAACCTTTCCTGGCGACGGGATTCTGGCGGTACAACCCATGAAGGGCTGCAGGTTATTCCACGTCTGATTTGACGACAGAGCGCATTCTAGGGTTTCCGGCGATCTTCGCCTTTGTCATGCGAACGGATCGATCGGACCGAACCAGAGAATCGCCAGCGTCATGGCGGCGCCGAGGACTGCCCCAACAACGAGGGCTGTTCGCGCTCCGCGCAGATTCTGGGTTCGATCTGAGGCGGCCTCGAGCACACCCATGGCGAGCAGCATGTACACCATCCACACCATGTATATGAACAACCAATGCATTTCGGTCCAGATATAGGGCTATTGCTGAGGGTAGTGGGAGGTCGGGGAGCCTACCCACAGCGCACTAGGCGTTGTGGGACAACTCATCGATCTGTTGCGCCAGAAACCGCCGGTCGAACTCCGTTTCGGCGAGACGGAAAGCGCATTCGTAGGCGGCGTTTGCGGCGTCTCGATTTCCCAGGCGGCGCAAAGCTGCACCCCGGGCAGCGTGCATCAGGTGATAATTCTCGAGGCTTGGTCCTATTGAGTCCAGTGCAGTGAGACCAGCATTTGGGCCCTCGACCTCAGCAACAGCGATTGCTCTATTGAGTGCAACGACCGCTGTGGGCATGACCTCGAACAGATGATCGTAAAGGGTGAGAATCTGAGGCCAATCGGTTGCCACGAACGAACGGGCGTCGCAGTGCACGGCCTGGATAGCGGCCTGGAGTTGATAAGGCCCCGGCTGGTTGCGGCGAATGCAAGCGCGAACGATGGCGTGTCCCTCTTCGATCATGGCTTGGTCCCACTTGGCCCGGTCCTGATCACCAAGGAGTACAAGGCTGACTCCGTCCGTGCGAGCCGGCACCCTCGACTCGTTGAGCAGTATCAGCGCGAGCAGCCCCGCCGCTTCGGGTTCGTCGGGCATCAGTTCGACCAGGGAGCGGGCTAGGCGGATTGCATCACTCCGCAACGAGGCACGGTCCGGATCGTCCACCCTGATGTTGTAGATGAGATACACAACCGACAAGACTGAGCTGAGTCGGTCGGGAAGGTCGGCGTCTGATGGCACTCGATAGGGGATGTTGGCGGCCTTGATCTTGTACTTGGCTCGGACGAGTCGCTTCGCCATAGCCGACTCGCTCACCAGGAATGACCGGGCCACCTCGTCCACGCTCAGGCCACCCAGTAGCCGGAGAGTCAACGCCACCTGGTGCTCCGTCCGCAACGCTGGATGACAGCAGGTGAAGATGAGTCGGAGTTGGTCGTCACTCACAGGTTCGTGCTGTATCGAGTCAGCGACGCTCGGGGCGCGCGATGTGTCTGCAAGCGCACCGAGCTGATCATGAAGCTCCCGGCCGCGGCTCGAGCGCCGAGAATCATCGATGGCACGGTTGCGCGCTGTCGTAACGATCCACCCCGCCGGGTTCGGTGGGATGCCGTCGCTCGGCCACTGTGAGCTTGCCACAACAAACGCCTCCTGGACGGCGTCCTCGGCAAGAGTGATGTCGCCGAAGATACGGACCAGAGTTGCGACCGCCTGGCCGTACACCTCACGGAAGACACGTTCGACTTCGGTCGCATCCTGATGGGCGGCGACGACACGGGTCATGGGATCAAGCGTCCGGCATCTCGAAGAATGGGGTGACCTCGATCGGATGGTTGATTGCGTCGACTACCTTGCCCGCCCAGGCCAACGCCGCATCGAGGTCTTCGGCGTTGATGATGTAGAACCCGGCGATGTGCTCTTTCGATTCGACGAACGGACCGTCGGTCATGACCAGGTCGCCATCGCTCGAGTGGACCACGGTGGCAGCGTCGGGGTCATGGAGTCGGCCAGTGAATACGAACGTACCGCTCTCCTTCATCTCCGCTTCAAGGGCGTAGACCCGCTCCATGAATGTCTGCATTTCCTCGGATGACATTGCCGCACGGGTCTCGCCCTCAACGGCGTATGTGGACAACAGGTATTGACTCATGAGCTACTCCTCAGTTTGCTGCGGGCGTTCCCCGCGTTCACCCTCTCTACGAACAAGATCCGCCGGCTAGGACACTTTCGACGAGAATAGTCTTGAACGAGTCATGACCCTCGAGCGGCAGATTACGGTGAGCGACGCCTGACACCGAGTTGGCTTTAGTGAGGGCCGGTGGCAGTGAAGAAGGCGATGGAGCCGACCACGTCGATCTCGATCGCCTGAAACGACTCTTCCAGGATCTCGTGGAGCCCTTCTCTGGTGTCCCCAAGGTTGTCGAAGGCGCCCTGCCGGTTGAAGATCCAAAGGACTGTCCGTGCGGGCGTTGTGTGTCCTGCGGAGCTTCCCAGGACGGTACCCCCGAACAGCACACCGTCCGGGGCGAGCACGGCGGCGACGTTTCTGACTGCAACAGCCTTGTGAGACTGCGGACCAGGCAGACAGTGAAGGACGTAGTTGAGAGCCACTGAGTCGAACGGACCGTCCACTGGTAGTGGTTTCAATACGTCGGCCTCGACGGTGGTCGGGTTCATGTACGCGATCCGACGGGAGACGTGAGCGAGCACGTTGGGATTGGGGTCCAACAGGGTCACCTCCGTCTCAGGAGGTAACCCGGCCTTGTCAAGGAAATACCCGGTTCCGGGGCCAATATCAAGGTGTCTTTGTCCCATGTGGCGGCGATAGCGGTCCACTGCGGGTGGGGTTGGGCAGCGCCATACCGCTCGGGCCATGAATCCCAGTACCCAAGGGTCGTAGATTGCCAACAGCCCAGGGTTGTATCCCGCCTGGCCGGGATATGCAGGATCGTCGTGGTCCATTGGTTCTGCCTCAGTTGGGTGCTCTATTCGGAACCAAGTCGGCTCCAACCCTCAACTCGTGAGCAATCGGCGTTACAGAAACGTCACGAGACTGAATAACTCTACCGCTGAAGCAACTTGCTGGGCGACGGCCACAACCCATTCGCTTGAGAACGTGGGGACGGGAACCGTTGATCAGAATCGAACTCAAGTAAGGGCACGGCGAGCGAGTAGCAGACGGGTTCTCACAAAGCGCCCATAATCCACGTTATGTCAAGCTAGCGGGTCCGTCAGTCCCCCGACTAAGTCCAAGGATTGACCAGCTCCAGCCCGGCGAAACGTTCGAAGTCGCCACCATTGCGAGTCACAACTGCCATCCCGTGAACGATGGCTGTAGCACCGATGAGTGCGTCCCTTAACGGTGCCGGATCGGGAACATGAAAGCCAGCAGCTCGCAGTGCGACCGGCGGGTCTACATCCAAAATGCGGTCCGAGAAGGTGCGCATGACGCTCCCGTCGAGCCATTCTCGAAGGATTTCACCTTTGGGTGGGTCGTTCCACTCTGCGAGTAGCACACCGTACTCGAGTTCGTGAAGCGAGATCACCGACAGGAACAAGAGTGCGGCCGGCACTCCAGTGGCCCATTCGTTGACGCCCCGGTTCGCCTTTCCTGTCTTGGCTTTCCTGAGCTCCGAGACCACGTTGGTATCGAGCAGAAACATCAGTCGAAGTGAACGGGGTGGGCCTTTTCCCGAGTGACCGGAATCTCGAGGTCGACATCCTCCACCCCCGGCGGCTCCGAAAGAATATCGATCACGCTCAACTGGTTCGGTCCAAGCCGTTCATAGTCCTCGAAGGTGAGAAGGACATAGGAGGGACGTCCTCTGTCGGTGATGTACACCGGTCCGGATCGAGCGGCCCTCTTGACGCCGCCCGTGTCCTGATTGAACTCCCGGCTGGTGACTTTCTTGATTGCCATTCCTAACCCTCCAAATGTAGCAATGTTACTACATTAGATACGTATCGTCAACAACAATGACGGTTGGCTAGTCGGATCATCACGAGTGGGATCGCGCTCGTTCGGTCTCTGTTCAGGCGCTCACCGCAGCACTGAACACTGCGTCGGCGATGTCACGATCGAAGGGCTCGTCAAACGTGAGGAAGCTGGCGATCACGGTGCATTCGCCCATGAGCGCACCCTGGAATTCGAGGAAGAAACCTCCTTCGAAACCGGAGACGTCAAACGTTATGCCGAAACGAGCGCCTGTTTGGGATCCGGCCACGGTGAGTTCCTCGATGGTGAATGTGAAGTCGTCCACAGGAACGTCATCCGTGAGAATCTCCATCACAGCTTCAGTCATGCACTCCAGGCCCTCCTCACTGGCGAAGATCCGCTGGAAGACCGCAAACGCTTGGGCTGCCTCCGCTTCGCTGTTGAACACTCGCGCCTCGAGCGAGCCACTCTGACCGGGGAACGGTGGGCTGCCAGAAGGCCCCTGGAAGTCGGTGACGAGCGCTGCAGCGGAGACACCATCGAGATTGGCGAGATCGAATTCATCAGTCTGCAAGCACGATTCGTAGACAATGTCGTCGCCCTCGTCGAATTCGTCGGTCGGGCCAGTGGTGACCGTCCATTGGTCATCGAACACCGCTTCGGCGGCTGCAGTTTTCGCGGCCACTACCGCATTTGCATCGACGTCTGACGCCGCCTCGGTGGTAGTCGTATCCGGCGCAGCAGTCGTGGTGGTTGCGATGGTGACGGGAACAGTTGTGGTCGTCTCCACTCCCCCACTGTCAGAGTCCAGGGTGGAGGATGTGGTCGTCGCGACCTCTGAGGCGCCTCCGCAGGCTGCGAGGACCAGCGCGAGGACGATGATGATGCGGGGTCGGTGGTTCATGCCCGCATGCTACGCCACCCGGGCAGTTGGTTTGAGGTGGGTTGCTCTCGACTTGCCCCTCCTTGTGGGTCGATGCCCTGGGGGGTTACAATGGTCGACGTGACTCGTGCAAAGCGCTCCGACCTCCTTCTTCTCATGTAGGGCAAGGCGCACAATCCCGCTTTTGCCCGCCCCCACCCAGGGGGTCTTTTTCGTTTCCCGCCCATTTCTCCCATCCCATCCATACCTATCAAGGACAATCTGATGCCTCCTCCCAATGTCACCCCAAAGAAGATGCCGTTCGAGAGATACGGTCGATACCTGCCTCTTGTCCTAGAAGACCGGACTTGGCCAAGCCGCGTCATCGAAAAAGCGCCCAGATGGTGTTCGGTCGACCTGAGGGATGGGAATCAGGCTCTGATCGACCCGATGGACCCGGCCCGCAAACTCCGCATGTTCCAAGCGTTGGTTGAGATGGGGTTCAAGGAGATCGAGGTGGGTTTCCCTTCGGCGAGCCAACCCGACTACGACTTCGTGCGTCGGCTGATCGAGGACGACCTCGTGCCCGAGGATGTCACCATTCAAGTGCTGGTTCAATGCCGGGACGAGCTCATCGAGCGTACTTACGACTGCATCAAGGGTGCCCGAGAGGCAATTGTTCACTTCTACAACTCCACCAACCCCCTTCAGCGGGACGTTGTCTTCGGGCTCGACAAGGAGGGCATAAAGGAGATCGCGGTCGATGCCGCCAAGGTCTGTAGGAAGCTGGAAGAGACCATGGAGGACTCCGTCATCCGGTACGAGTACTCACCGGAGAGTTTCACGCTCACCGAGCCTGACTATGCAGTGGAGGTCTGCGAGGCGGTGATGGATGTCATGGATCCGACACCCGACAACCCGATCATCTTCAACCTGCCGGCCACCGTCGAGTGTTACTCCCCGAATGTCTATGGCGATGTGATCGAGTGGTTTGGGCGGACTGTCCGAGACAGAGATTCTGTGATCGTCAGTCTTCATCCCCACAACGACCGCGGATGCGCTGTCGCCGCTGCCGAATTTGGGGTCATGGCTGGAGCGGACCGGGTTGAAGGCACTCTGTTCGGCAATGGCGAGCGAACCGGCAACGTCGATCTGGTGAATCTTGCAATGAACCTATTCGCCAACGGAGTCGATCCTGAGCTTGATATCAGCGACATCGATTCTCTCCGACGAACCGCTGAGTACTGCAACCGTCTACCGGTGCACCCCCGACATCCCTATGTCGGAGATTTGGTCTACACAGCCTTTTCCGGTTCGCATCAGGACGCGATCAAGAAGGGCTTCGATGCGCTGGCAGATGACTACGACTCGTGGGGCGTGCCCTATCTGCCCATCGACCCCAAGCACACCGGGCGCAGCTACGAGGCCGTGATCAGGGTCAACTCACAGTCTGGCAAGGGTGGCGTGGCCTACGTAATGAAGGAAGAGCATGGCTTCGACCTGCCGAGAAGACTGCAGATCGAGTTCTCCAAGACCATCCAACACATCACCGAGGACAGCGGCACTGAGATAACCCCCGACTCGATGTGGGCTTCGTTTCAGGCCAAGTATCTGCCATCGGCGCCCAGGCTCAGTTTGCGTAGCCATGAATTGCACACGACGACCCACGAGGGGCGCGGCCGGACCAGTGTCAGCGCCCATCTCGAGTTCGACGGGGAAGAGGTAACCGTCCGCGGCGAAGGCGACGGGCCCGTGGAAGCCTTCGTGCACGCTCTTTGCGAGCAGTGGGGCGAGGTCTTCGACGTCGTCGACTATTCCGAGCATGCCATAGGACGCGGTGCAGATGCTCAGGCCGTCGCCTACGTCGAGAGTGTGAACGAAGAAGGGCTCCTCCGATGGGGAATCGGAGTCGACTCCAACATCACCACAGCCTCGCTTCTAGCGGTCCTCTCCGCATTTGAACACCAGCGCTCTTGAGACGACGGCCCGGGGCGTGCTCAGCCAGATTTGGCTAGAAGGCAACCAGTCGTAGCCTCACTTACATATGACACGCAACGATTCGGAGACCCCTGAACGTCAGGACGTTGCGTCGATGGGTCAGAGCTGGCATCTGATAGGCCGGCAACTGCGGAGAGCTCCTCGGGAGTTTGCCGTCGGTGGTGTTGGGGCATTCTTGTTCGCCGCGATGACGATCGTCTCGGCCTTTGTCATCGGCTGGATCATGGACTCGGTGCTGCTGCCGGCCGTAGATACCGGTGAGGTGGCTGTGGCAACCCTGGCCGCCGCCGCCGCTCTCGTCATCGGAGTCGCGACTGCTCGAGCCGTTGGGATCACTCTGCGCCGCATGGGTGCCTATTTCGCCCAACATAGAATCCAGTATCGGGACCGAATCGCCGTTACCGATCGTTATCTCGATTTGCCCGTTGAATGGCATCGTCGTCATTCCACCGGACAGTTGCTGGCCAATGTCAACGAAGACGTCGAAGCTGCTTCTTTCGTAGCCGCTCCCCTACCGATGGCCTTTGGGGTCATCATCATGCTCATCGTCACGGCGATCCTTCTCCTTCTGACCGATCCCTTTCTGGCGTTGATCGGATTCGCCGTAGGTCCGGCTTTGATGATCGTCAACTACACCTTCCAGCGGAGGATGAGGGCTGTTGCTGCCAAAGCGCAACGACTTCGTGCCGAGGTGGCCGACATCGCCCACGAATCGTTCGATGCGGCTCTGGTGGTCAAAACCCTGGGCCGGGAGGATGCCGAGGTAGGTCGGTTTGGGGAGAGATCCTCCGCGCTGAGAGACCGCATGGTCGAGGTGGGCCGTATCAGGGCGGTCTTTGATCCTGTGATAGAGGCACTGCCGAGCATCGGGATCCTGGCGGTTCTGGCAGTCGGTGCGTGGAGGGTTGATCAGGGAGTCCTCACCGCCGGGGCCCTCATCGCCTTTGCCTATCTCTTCAGGCTTGTCGCGTTACCGATGCGGGTATTCGGATGGTTGCTCGGGGAGCTCCCTCGCTCGGTGGTCGGGCTCGATCGGATAGAAGCAGTCCTTAACGAGGAGGCACAGGTGGAGTACGGGGCTCAGCTATCACTGGAGAAGGGCGGAGCAGAAACCTCAGCGGAGGCAGTGAAATACCTCTATGCGGAAACCGAGCACGCCGACCTGTCCGCCACCGGCGGCAGTGTCGAAAGCCCGCCGAGCGATGACGAGCGTCGCGGAATCGAATCGGTCACCCTGAATGTCAGCGCCGGCACCAGGGTTGCTCTGGTGGGCCCAACAGGGTCGGGTAAGTCGACTGTTGCCCACCTGCTCGTGCGACTCTTCGACCCCGAGAAGGGAGAGATCTGTCTTGACGGCCGAGGTCTCGTCGATCTAGATCGTGCAGCTCTGGCCGATGCCGTGAGCATCGTTTTCCAGGAGACGTTCCTCTTCAACGACTCGGTCTATCACAACATCACTTTGGGTGAGCCCTTCGACGAGGCCGACGTTGTAGCGGCAGCCGAACTTGCCCAGGCGGACGATTTCATCAATCAACTTCCGGATGGGTACGCCACGGTGGTCGGTGAGCGCGGAGCCTCACTCTCTGGAGGGCAGAGGCAACGCATCGCCATCGCGCGGGCCCTAGTGCGAGAACCAAGACTCCTTGTCCTGGACGACGCCACCTCCGCTGTCGATCCAGCCGTGGAGAGCGCGATACTCGACGGTTTGGAGCAATTGGACACCAGTGTGGTCATCGTTGCCTACCGGCGCTCCTCCATAGTCCTGGCGGATGAGGTCATCTACATCGAGGACGGCCGGATCATGGACCGCGGCACTCACGAGGCGCTCTACAGGTCACTGCCCGCGTATCGGGGCCTCATCGATGCGTACGACCAAATGGAGGAGCCGGCGTGACCGCCGGACCAGCCGTCGAATCCGCTCCGAATCGGGACGCTCGGACCGGCGCCGTGGCCACCATCCGTCGAGGTCTGAGTCTCTCGCCTGAGCTTCGTCGCGGGCTTGGAGGAACCATTGCCATTGCCCTGGTGGCGACTGCCGGCAAAGTGATCGTCCCCATCGCGATCCAGCAGATAATCGACGGTGGTCTTGAGGACGGGGCGATCGACATTGGCTTCGTCGTCCAGATGACTCTCATTGCGCTGGTGGCGGTTCTGATCACGGCAGGCGCAACCGGATGGATGCATATCCGCCTTGCGAAAGTTGCCGAAACCGCCCTATCGGGTCTCCGCATCCGCGCCTTTCGACACATCCATGACCTATCGATGCTCCACCAGGCCTCTGAGCAGAGAGGTGTGCTTGTCTCACGGGTCACCTCTGATGTTGACCAGATAAGCCGTTTCATGCAGTGGGCCGGACTAATGATCATCATCAACGGCGGCCAGGCAATCCTGGCCCTCATTGTCATGCTCGTACTCTCAGTACCGCTCGGTCTGATTGTCGTTGCGCTTGTGCCATTCATAGTTCTGGTGATTCGCTGGTTCCAGAGCCGACTCTCGGTCGCCTACCTCACGGTCCGTGAGCGGATCGGCCGCATGCTTGCGCTTCTAGCGGAGACGGTGGTCGGCGCCCCCGTGATACGCGCTTATGGCATCGAGTCAGGGACCCGTGAGCGTCTGGAAGAGGCAATCGAAAGCCATCGGAGTGCCGCAGTGAAGGCAGGGACGCTGTCGGCTGCCTTCTCGGGTGCAGGCGAGGCCACATCGTCTGTGGTTGTTGCTGCGGTCCTGGTGGTCGGAACGATCCTCGCTGCTCAGGGAACCACGACCATAGGCACCGTCGTTGCGTTCCTGTTCCTGGTTCAGTTGTTCATCCAGCCGGTGCAAATCATGGGAGAGGCGGTCAATGAGGCCCAGACAGCGGTCGCCGGCTGGAGACGGGTACTCGACATACTCGACATCGCCCCCGACGTTGCCGATCCTGGACCTGACGGTGTCGATCTTCCGCGCGAGCCCGTAGGGGTCCACTTCGAGCGGGTGACCTTCCGCTATCCGCGATCAGGTCAGAAAGCCGCCCAGGCCACCGCATCGCCGGCGTTACGTAACACCACGATCGAAATTCCTCCGGAGCAGAGAGTCGCGATTGTGGGCGAGACAGGATCAGGCAAGACCACGTTTGCCAAACTCCTCTCCAGGTTGATGGACCCGACCGAGGGAACGGTGCTGATCGGAAACATCGACGTCAGCAAACTCAGGTTCGCGTCGCTCCGTGATCGGGTGGTGATGGTGCCCCAAGAGGGAGTCCTGTTTCGGGGCTCGATTGGGGACAACGTTCGAATGGGGCGACTCGATGCCACTGACGAAGAGTTGATCGCAGCCTTCGAGGATCTCGGTCTCCGCGATTGGCTCAGCGAGCTGACAACAGGTCTCGACACCCAGGTCGGCGAGCGGGGCAGCGCTCTTTCTGTGGGCGAGCGTCAACTGGTCACACTGGTACGCGCCGCGATTGCTGACCCCGATCTGCTCATCCTCGACGAGGCGACCTCGGCTGTCGATCCTGCAACGGAGGTGCGGATAAGCCAGGCGCTTAACGAGCTCGCCACGGGGCGAACCGTGGTGACGATTGCCCATCGTTTGTCCACGGCGGAAGCGGCCGATCGGATTCTGGTCTTCGATAACGGCGAAATCGTCCAGGACGGCACCCATACCCAACTCAGGGCCGACGGTGGGGTCTACGCCAAGCTGTACAGCTCGTGGGAACGAGGGACCTCTCAATAGTCGTGGTTTGAGTTCTCGCCTAAGAGACGAGTGTCTACAACCCGACCGCGACGATGGCGATGGAGACAGCGACGATAAGGGCGACAGGCCCCCAATATCTTTCGGCCCTCGATTTCGAAGCGAAGTTGGCCAGAGCACCAAGAGTGAACAGTCCGGCCAGAATCCACAGAAACCACTTGGCGTAGCCGCCATCGGCGAGTCCGGTTTCCACTACTCCCCCGGCATCCAGCACGAAGAAGAATACGACCGGATAAAAGATCACCCCGACAAATCCACTTGCCACCCGGAGACGGGTGGGGAGCACCCCCGGATACTTTCCTCCCCAGGCGGCGGCACCCGCCGGAGCACCCAATGCGAGGGAGATCTGAAACACCGTGATCAGGGCTATCCCGGCGGCGGCGACGACGGCTGCTGTTTCCATGAGCCGGCACGGTAGCTCGGGATCCTCGAAGACGCGAAGGCCCGCTCACGTTGGCACTCCTCGCCTGGCGACATACTGTGTGGTCATGTTTGGTCCACTCAACGGCGCCCGGGTCGCCCTCGTATCCGCAGCAGCTTTTGCCTCGCTTGCTGCCTTCTTCGCCGGCTTCACCGGCGCCGGTGCTCTATTGATGGTCGGGGTGGCCGTTCATGGACTCGGGTGGTTCTATCTATACGTCAACCGAAGCTGAGCCCGGATAGGCAGGCCTTCACCGACCCCCACACCGATGTCCACAGTCAGTGCAGCGGCTCCGTCAAAGGAAGAGCGGCCGTGACGGCCGGAGTGTCGCTGCTCAGTGGTCGCCGAGCCCGCTTCCCGGGTCGGCATCGCCTGGGCTATCTGTTTCTCGTCGCGTTGCCCAGACCGCGGCGACAGCGTCGTCGGCAAGACCCTGTCCGGCTTCCTCGTACAGGTTCCGCGCCACGTCGACACCGGCAGCCTGAAGCGCGAGGACTTGGTCCGGATACCTGGCGATGGCTGCTATTGGCACGTTCGGCAGAAACCCTTTCGCCCGTTCGACGCACAGGAGATTCGATGGGTGATTGTCCATGGCAATGACGATCAGTTCAAGATCCTCGCGAAAACGTAGCCGTTCCCAAAAATCTCGATCGAGCGCATCGCCACGCACCACGTTGCGTCCCTGATCGCCAAGCAGTTTGATGACTTCCGCGCTTCGGTCCACCCCAACAACCACTGCGCCCCGGCGCTCAGCGATTTCGTCGTAAGCACCGGTCCCGACCCGTCCCATCCCGAAGATGATGACGCGCGCAGATCCGCAATCGACAATGTCGTCATCCAGTAGGAGCGGATGACGTTGCAAGCGGGCCAACCGATCCGATAAAGAGCCATACAAGCGGTATCGGAGAGTGTTGGCAGCCGCGGCAAGTACGAATGATGCCGCCACCGCAACAGCTATCGCCGACACCCATTCTTGATCAAGGAACCCGCTCGCCTGACTGGCCGCAGCAACGATCAGTCCAAATTCGCTGTACGTCGACAACGTCAACGAGGAGTGAAGCGCCGTGCGAGTTCTCAAGCGGAATCGGGTGAATAACACAAAGAAAAGGGCGGTCTTCAGCGGTATGAGGACCAGCATCAAGCCCACGACCGCGTATGCCCCAAGCGGAGGTGTACCCGCCAGCCCGATCGACAGGAAGAACCCGACCAGAAAGAGGTCTTTGAAGTCGAGCAACCGATCTGCCATCTCGCCGGCTCGGGGATGAGAAGCTACGACAATCCCAGCCACCAAGGCACCCAGCTCGGGCTTTAGGCCCACCAAGCCAAAGCCACCAGCACCGACGCCAACGGCGAGTGCGAAGCCGAGTAGGACGAGAAGCTCGCCATGTCCGCTGTGTGACACCAGCCATCCGAATACGGGACGCAGCGCGAGGACTGCAAGGACCATCGGAATCGCCCATATCGTCGGCAGCTCACGAGCCACGAACGCGAGAAACACCACAGCAAACACGTCCTGGACAATGAGGACGCCAACCGCGACGCGTCCTGAGAGAGATCCAGACTCGTTCATCTCCTCCAGGATCTTGACCGCGAAGACTGTGCTCGAAAAAGAGAACGCAAAGCCCAACAAGGCGGCGTGTCCTAGATCGAGGCTCGAGACCATCGGGAATCCCACCACTGCAACGGCAAGCAATGCAACAGACACGAGGGCGGTGGTGACAAGAACTCCGATTGTGGCCGTCCCCCATACCTCAGGACGAGCCAGAAAACCGACTCTCAGCTTGAGTCCAATCCCGAAGAGCAGCAGATACACACCAAGCTCCGACATGATCTCGATCGTCCCGGTGGTCTCGAAACCGACGGCTGCCAGCACAAAACCGGCTACCAGATAGCCGACAAGGGCCGGTAAACGCGCCCGGGAGGCGGCGAATCCGAAGCCGAAGGCAACCACAACCAGGGCGAAATCCATTGTGGGTCACATTACCGAACGGAACGTGGACCTAGTGCCCCGACCACAAACGTTCGCCGCGTTCAGGACGTCCAGTGACGCCCCTGACCGTGTCCTCGTCCTCGACGAACGGGCCGGTGCGCCCTTCGTCCTGCGTCCTTGTCAGAGACGCCTCTGCCTCGCCCTCAACATCGCCAACGTTCGTGGCCAGAGCACTAGATTGAAAGAAGCCCGGCGAGGGTTTGGGCCAGCGCAGACGCTGACTGGGTTAGTTCCTCATGCGTCTTCTCAGCGTCAACCCCGGTCTCGCCCCGAAGATCCACGTAGATCTTCAGTTTTGGCTCGGTGCCGCTGGGACGGACCAGAATCCTCCCTCGATCACCGAGAGATAGTTCCACCAACGCTTGAGCTCCGAGCCACATCGGTCGCGTTTCGGCGCCAATGCTGTAATCGGTGATGGAATCGATCTGGTGGCCATCCAACGTGGCAGGTGGGTCCCCCGCCAGGGCCGAGACGGCCGATTGGATGGCCCTCTGTCCCTCCGACCCGACTCTGACAATGGAGTGCTGGGCGCTCACCCAGAGCCCGAACTCGTCCCACAGGTCGCCAAGTTGGTCGAGGACGGTTCGGCCCTCGTTCCTCAATCCGGTAACCAGGTCGCAGAATACGAGAGCCGCAGAGATGCCGTCCTTGTCCCTGACCACCGACCCGACGGTGTACCCGAGCGCCTCCTCGTAACCAAAGACGAAACGGCCGGCCCCACTTGCTTCAAGAGCCAATCCGGCGTTGGCGATCCATTTGAAACCGGTGAGAGTGACCTCGTGATGGGCCCCCCTCTTTCTGGCGATATGCCCGAGCATGGGGCTCGACACGATCGAGTTGATCACGATCGGCGTGTTCTCGGCGCTTACATTACGAAGGATGTAGTCACCGAGTAGCACACCGATGTCGTTACCAGAGAGTGGGCGCCAGCCATCTTCGTATGGCACAACAACTGCCAGACGATCAGCGTCAGGATCGTTGGCAATGATCAGGTCCGCTTCAACTTCCCCTGCGAGTTCGGTTGCCAGGTCGAGAGCGCCTGCCTCTTCCGGATTGGGAAACGACACTGTGGGAAACGTCCCATCCGGCTCGGCTTGGAGCGGCACCGGAAGGAGACCGGTATGTCCTGCCCGGCGGAAGATCTCCTCCAGAATCCGACCACCGACACCGTGCATCGCCGTGTAGACCACCTTCATGTCGGAACGTATCGGCGCGGGGCGATTGGCATTCACCTCCCCCCAATAGTGGTCGAGGAGGTAGTCGGGTACCGGGGTGACCAGTGGCGCGCCCCCTGCGAAGACCGACTCGACGCGGGGCACGTCGACCGCAGGACCGGTGAGTTCTATGGCAGTGGCTATCTCGCCGTCGACAGGTGGAATGATCTGAGCACCGTTGTCGGCATACACCTTGTAGCCGTTGTCGGCTGGTGGGTTGTGCGACGCCGTGATCACCACCGCACCAGCGGCCCGAAAATGCTTGGCGGCGTACGCCACCAGGGGTGTCGGGGCGAAATCTGGAAAATAGAGAACCGAGATGCCGGCGGCCGCCAGAACGCCCGCAGTGTCCTCAGCGAACCGTTGGCTCGTCGGTCGCGCATCGAATCCGACCACGACCGGGCGCTGAGGCACACCGTCGTGCTTTCTGATCAGGGAGGTGGCCAGCCCGGCGGTCGTCCTGATGACAACGGATCGGTTCATCCGGTTGGGGCCGGCGCCAACTTCTCCACGGAGACCGGCGGTGCCAAACGAGAGCGAAGTGTCGAGTCTCCCCGCCAGCTCAGTGGTCTCCCCCGCATTGATCAAAGCTTGGAGCTCGGTTCGTGTCTGCGGGTCGGGGTCCCCATCGATCCATTGCTCGGCACGTCTTATCAGGTCGGTCACGGGCAGCGGGTTAGGAGGAGTCCTGTTGCCAACGCCAAGAATCAGCACACATATCGGCGAGATCCCGGGTTGTCTTCCATCCCAGCACAGACTCGGCTCGGGTCACGTCTGCCCAGTTAGCGGCAACGTCACCCTCCCTGCGCTCCACCACCTCGTAGGGAATCGGTCTGCCGGAGACCTCTTCGTAACTCTTGACAACCTCCAAAACGCTGCTCCCTTGCCCGGTCCCCAAATTGTAGGTGTGAACGCCCTCGTCTCCCGAGTGAGTGCTGAGGGCTGCCACATGTCCTTCGGACAGATCCACGACATGGATGTAATCGCGAACCCCTGTCCCATCAGGGGTCGGATAATCCCCGCCGAACACACGTAGCCGCGGCAACTGGCCGTCGGCGACCCTGGCCACATATGGCATCAAGTTGTTCGGTGTGCCTAGAGGGTCCTCTCCCATCAGGCCGGATGGGTGAGCGCCAACCGGGTTGAAGTAGCGAAGCAGGGACACGCTCCACTCCGGGTTGGCATCCTGAACGTCTCGCAGGACCTGCTCCATCATGATCTTGGTCCAGCCGTACGGGTTGGTGGCCACACCAATAGGCATCTCCTCGGTGACGGGAAGCATGGTCGGGTCGCCATAAACTGTGGCCGACGAGCTGAATACGAAAGTGGTTATGTCAGCGGCGATGAGAACTTCGAGAAGGGAGATTGTTCCCCCGACATTGTTGTCGTAGTAGAGCAATGGGTTCTCGACCGACTCACCTACCGCCTTGAGCGCTGCGAAGTGGATGCACGCGTCGAAACCCGAGGAAGCGATCGATTTCATCGCGTCGCGATCGCGCACGTCGGCATCATGGAATTCCGGGTGACGGCCGGTGATCTCACCGATCCTCGCCAGCACGGATCGATGGGAGTTGGACAGATTGTCCACGACAACAGGTTCATGACCCGCCTCGAGAAGAGCCACCACGGTGTGGCTTCCGATGAATCCGGCTCCGCCGGTTATCAAGACACGCATCGAGGTCAGATTAGGAGTCGTGTATCTGAAACAGATGGCAGAGAAAGCACGAAACAGGAGAACCCGTCTTGATGCCGGTAGGTGAGATCACCTTCCATGAGGCGAGCGAGCTTTCGGGCGACGGAGAGTCCGAGACCCACGGACTTCGGATGCCCCTTTCCGGCGCCGGTCTCGAAGGGCTCGAAGAACCTTTCGAGTTCCTGAGACGGGATGACTTCTCCACTGTCACAGACCCGAAGCTCGACCCGGTCTCCTATCGGTTCGATCCGGATCAAGACCTGGTCTCCCCCGTGTCGAACTGCATTGCTCACCAGATTTCTTATGATCTGACGGGTCCGACGTGGATCCGCATGAACCGAGGACTCTTCGCCTCGCACTTCGAGCTCGATGGGTTGATCAGAGACCTCGAGCACCCTCTCCGCCTCCTTGGTCATGTCGAAGTCTTGTGAAACTACGGCAACCTTGGTGATGTCATCGCGGGAGGCTACGAGCAGGTCCTCGATGAGCCAGGACGCATCATCGGCCTGTCGTGCGATCAACTGCGCCATATCCCGCCGGTCTTCATCGCTGAACGTGTCGTAGTTGTTTGCCAGTTCCTCACCCATTCCGAGCATGACAGCAATGGGGTTGCGCAACTCGTGAGAGACGGTGGCGAGAAACTCGTCTCTGGCCCTTTGGGCGTTGATCTTCTCCGTCTGGTCGATGAGTGCGCCCTCGAAGTAGGCGATCCGTCCTTTAGGATCTCGAATAACTCTGGCGGTGTCCTGGACCCAGACCGTTGTGCCATCGGGACGTTTCAACTCCACATCCAGTTCGTTCACAGTGCCTGTTTCCGAGATCTCGTCGAGCCAGCGACTGCGTTGATGGGGGTCGACATAGACGGACTCAACGGTGGTCAGACCGGCCATCATCGCCTCAATACTGTCGTATCCGAGCAGATTTGCCAATGCAGTGTTGGCCGCGAGGATCTCGCCGTGCGCTGATGTGCGATAGAGAGCGACAGGCATGCGTCGAAACATGTCTTTGAGTTCTTCGATGCGCGGCATTCCGCCGAGAGTATCGGCAAGTTCGAGACATTTCTCCAGTTCCGTTCCCACGCTCCCCCAGACCGGGAACACCCCTAGGAAATGAACTCCAGATCAGCACCGTTGATACGCCAGAAACTCTCTCGTTCGGGAGTAGTCGAAGCCACCACGATCGGGCACCGGGTTCCGTACAGACGGTCGGCCACGAGAGCCCCGATCACAAGAATCGAGTCAGGCTCATCCAGAACGATTCCGGCCGGAGCGGTTCCGATCCGAATCATCTCGGCAAGCACCGACGAGGATGAGCTCGAGCCGCGACCGTGGGGAAGAACCAGCACCTTGCCTGCCACCGATACACCTGACTGGGGATGGGATGGGTCGACGATCCGACCAGATTCGATACTGACCCCGCCCCAGAAGGAGAGAGGTGCATCAAGGGCGAGGACCTCACCCGTGCCTACTCCATCAACCAGGACCTGGTCGACCCTCATGACCACTCCCCCGTCGACACGGCCGATCCGCTCACCGCGGATGCGACGCAATCGGCCAGGGATCCGATGACGACGCTGACGCCCAGATTCGCCGGTGCGTAAAAGGCCCACTTGCCGGAGTTGGTCATGACATCCCCTTCGATATCCCCCATGATCGGTGTGATGTAGGTGCAGGTATCGGTCACGACGGTGACACCGAAAGCCACGATCGGAATCATCACTCCTGCCCTCTCGGCTTCGTCAAGGACATCGCGGGAGGTGTTCACATAGAACGGAACACTTGTCCTCTGACCCTCGACCAGAGCTGCCAGGGAGACGAATTCGTCAAACGACATGTGAGGGGTTCCCACACTTACTGCGCCAAGCGTTCCGATGGCGGTCGTGAGCTCCCGGCGGGCGTTTTGAAGGGTGTCAACGGATAGGTCCGTCACATTTTGCGGTGCCAGGTTGCCGAGGGCTTCGTTCAGCGAGGGGGCCTCGGGTGTGATGCCAACGGCGTGGAACATCGCCACCGCACCGGAGGAGGCCGCCGCTGCGCCGAGTGCCTTCAGCCGGTCCTCGGTGGCGCGCTCATCGAGCCCCGTGATCACCGGGACATGGCTACCGGCCAACTGACCCAGAACATGGCCCAGCAGGGGATAGGTGAGATCGTCGTCGAGGATCGAGCTGGGGACTACGACGTTGAACTGGATTGTGCCAAGTCGTCCCTCATCTGTGTGCAAACCCGCATAGGGCCCCCGACCGGTCAGGGCACAGCAAATGTCCATGAAGTCGCCGTACCGGTTGGTGCGAGCGCCCAGAACAGAGTTGGCGAAAACGATCGCATTCGACTCCCCCCAGGCGATCTGCTGACCGAACGACGGTCGATCATGAAGCTGATACGGGGCGCAGGTCCAGGTAGGCCGACACCCAAGGGCGACGTAATGGTCCAGGAGATCCTTGGCGGCCTCGGCCACAGCCGAATCGCCCTTGTAGAGATCCGGGTGGAGCAGATCGAGGGAGGCGACATTCAGGGTCGTCGGAACCTGCACCCGGCCGTCGCCATCGACCAGCATTTGGGCAAAGTCGACACCCGCCCGGCCGTGGTAGGAGCATCCGTCGATATGCGCCGCCTCGATGTCTATGAGACTCTTGGCGCCATCGGTCTCGCCGACAGCGATCAGCAGCTCCATTGCGATCCTCTGGGCGTCGCCCATTTCGCCGGCAAGCAGCGATCGATCTCTTTCGGAGAGTTGCACCATCTCAAGGTATTAGCTTGGTTGGGTCAATGCACTTGTCGCCGTCGACCGCCAAGCTTGCGGGGAAGCGACTGTTCAACCTGGTGGTGCTCGTCGTCTGATGTAGGTGTGGCTGAGTGGACTGGTCCAGGAGTGGTCGCCGTTGGATAGTCGTTGCAGTCCCCAGGGTGCGTGGTGTTGCGCCATGTGGTGGTAGCGGCAGAGTGGACTGATGTT
>CAXMMT010000042.1:0-2028 GCA_964194555.1 uncultured Boseongicola sp.
GAACGACCTCCCGTCTCAGGGATTAGGGCCACCTGGCCACTGAGAAACACCAGGCCGCCGGCTTCGGTTGCGATCGAGTAAGGGCCTACCGCATCGGGCGCGGAGGGCGTATTTGGAACGGTTTTAGGCAAGAGAAGCTCCTTGAGATCCAACCCGCTGAGAGTAACTGATTCGGAAAGGCACCAAGCTGGCCCGTATCAAACAACCTGCCATCAAGGTCGGAATGAAGGGGACCCGGGCTAGCCCGGGTCCCCTTCATTCCAAACACGGTGTGCTTCAGGCGAGCAGCTTCGCCTTTGCGGTGTTGAACTCCTCGTCCGAAATATGTCCGCTCTCTTTGAGATCGGCCAGTTTGGCGATCTCGTCGGCCGAGCCGCCACCGCCGGCGACAGACTTGATGTAGTCATCCTGGACCTTCTGCTTCTTCATACCGCGCTCAGCCATGCTGCCGCCGCGTGCGATGAGATAGACGAGAATGCCCAACCAGGGGAGGATCACCACGAAGAAGGTCCATCCGGCCTTCGACCCGCCGCTGGCATCGGGGTCCGTCCAAAGGTCGGATAGGACCATGATGAACAGCCAAAAGAACATCATGAACACAAAGAGGGCGAGCATCCATAGGATGACGTCCCAGAATCCATCGATCACAAATACCTCCTAGAACTTGCTGAGAGGAGGGGACGATAGCCGGGATCGTCCTAGCGTTTGATTCAGGAGAAGGAGTTCCCGCAGCCGCAGGTACGTTCCACGTTGGGGTTGTTGATGGAAAACCCGGTTTCCATGAGGCCCTCTTTGAAGTCAAGAGTCGAGCCCTTCACCATCTCGGCACTCTGGGGATCGACCACGACCTTCACGCCATCGAAAACCTCGACGAGGTCGTCATCATCGACCTGGCTGTCGAAGTACATTTCGTACGAGAAACCGCTACAACCGCCGGGACGGACCGCCATCCGAAGGGCGAGGTCCGTTTCGGACTCGGCCTCAATCATCTCCCGTACCTTGACGACGGCAAGGTCGGTCAAGGTGACGGTCTTATCGGGTTGGGTCGACTTGATACTGAGGATTTGAGTCATGTTGTCCCTGATGGCTGGCTCCAATGATAGCCGCAATCTCGACAACCACCATTGCCACAACGGCAACTACAGCCAAACGGTGGGCTCGCGACAAAGCCGGGGGAACAGCCCCAACCTCGTCCGTCCCCACGATCACCGGAACCGGTGGTTCCGATTCGACCTGTATACGGCGGTAGTGCAAATTATCATTGGCGAGGATGGTCACTCGAGATGATGTTCTCAAGACACTCGAAGGAGTGCAGGACCCGGAGTTGGGCGGAAACGTTGTTGAACTCGGGATGATCTCGCACGTCCGGGTCGACGGCTCCACCGTTGATGTAGGACTGGCGCTCACCGTCGCCGAGTGCCCCCTCAGGAACCAGATCGAAGGCGACACGCTGCGTCGGGTTCGCGCCCTGCCGGGTGTCGACGATGTCAACCTTCACACCACCGCCATGACGAAGAAGCAGCGGGCCGGGCTGATGTCGGTTGCCCGACGCAAAGTGAGGGAGAACGCCGAGCCAACCCAAGTCTCCCCGATCACACGTGTGGTCGCGGTGAGCTCCGGCAAGGGTGGGGTGGGCAAGTCATCGGTGTCGGTCAATCTGGCGGTCGCCTTGGCGAGGGAGAATTTCAAGGTAGGTCTCCTCGATGCCGACATCTGGGGCTTCTCCACGCCGAGAATGCTCGGCGCCGACGACCGCCTCCTTGCGGATGACGACACTCGATTGATCCACCCGGTTGAGGTTCAAGGAGTCAAGCTGGTCTCCACAGGATTGATCATCGATTCGGAGGAGACCGCTCTGATGTGGCGAGGTCTGATGCTGTCCAAAGCGCTGGAACAGTTCCTCCAACAGGTCAGCTGGGGGGCGCTCGACTATCTGATCATCGACATGCCGCCAGGCACCGGCGATATTCAGATGGCACTCACCCGGATGCTCCCGCAGGCCGAGATGATCGTGGTCACGACGCCCCA
>CAXMMT010000043.1:0-18723 GCA_964194555.1 uncultured Boseongicola sp.
TCGATTTCCATCACCTTTCGGGTGAGACGTGCCCCAAGCTGACCGGTAGTCAGATCGTCTGCTTGGTCAAGAACCTGTTCGGACACCGTTTCGATGGTGTCCGATGAAAGATGACCGAGCTGGCTGTCAAATATCTTGACCCGACGGAGATCGATCAACCCCCGACGGAACCTGTCCCACACCTGACGTAACTTCCCGGTGAGAGTCAACGCCAACTCAAGTCCACGTTCGGCGGCCCGCCGGGTCAGGGTCAACGCCGAGCCGATCTCGAAAGCGGCGTACTCCACCTCGGTGACACTTCTCTCCACGGGTGCGTCACCGTCCCCTCCGGGTGAGTAGACCACTTCGACCATGGTCGCCAGCTTTCCGGCATCATGATGAGAACAAAGACGAGCTTCTGTCTGCATCAACCGGACAGCGTCGTGACCATTGAGTTTGGTGCGGTCCACCGAAGCGGCGATCGCAGCCAGATATGGGCCAGGAGGAATATTCTCCAGACCACCAGGGAGGACATGACGATCCTGGTCGGACCGGTCGTCCGATTCGGCGTCGCGGGTCAACTGATAGAGCCTGTCCTCATCGTGGCTCTCCCCCGCTAAGAGTCCGACCGGAGGGGCATCACCGAACAGACGTTCGACCATACGGCAACAATTATCGCCTGTCACGACCTATAACAAGGTCTCCTTGAGCGTTAACCAACGTTAGAGCTCAACCCATTGGCCGTTCGCCTTGTCCCCGTGCCAGCGAGTCAGCGCGTGAAAGGGATCTGCATTTGGGCGTCGGGACGATGGAACCGCTCTAACCCATTCCACATGAGGTGGTCCATGAACACCCACGACCTCCTGTGTATCGCCGTCGGGCCAAATGCCTGGAGGGCAGCTTTGTGGATCGGACAGGGGTAACCCTTGTTTGCCTCGAAGTTGTAGGCGGGGAACTGATCGGCCTGGGCCCGCATGATGCGATCACGAGTCACCTTGGCGAGGACTGAAGCAGCAGCAATGGAAAGCGAAGTGCTGTCGCCTCTCACGATCGTGCGCGCACCACCAATGAAGTCCCAGTTGCCATCGACCAGAACGTGGTCCGGCGCCAAACCCAACCCTTCGATCGCTCGGCTTGCGGCCAACTTCTGCGCAGCCGACATTCCAAGCTCATCGCACTCCAGGTAGGAAGCGTGTCCCACTGACCATCGGGCACACCAGTCGGCGACACGATCGAACAGGGCCTCCCTCTCCACTTCTGTCAGCACTTTCGAATCGCGAATCTTGTAAACCCGACGGTCTTTGGGAACGACGGCTGCACCCACAGTAAGCGGGCCTGCCCACGACCCTCTCCCGACTTCGTCGACACCCACCACGATGGTGGACTCGGTGTCCCAGAGCCCTCTCTCCACGACAAGACCTGGTGCTTGTCTCCTCAGACTTGGCCTGAGGCGGGGAGTGGTGCCGGTGGTCACGAGTGTCCAGGGTAGAGCCCGACACAGCCGCTGCACGGGTTCAATTCTGACGGACGTCGTCGGGGAAGGTGGCCACCAGTGAGAGGAACCCCGACTGTCTCCGAAGAACCTTCTGCCACTGTGCACGGGGGTCGTCGAACGGATCGTCGGGTGACGCCTGAACCACATACCAGGAGCCGACGGTGATCTCGCCCTCCAACTGCTCCAACCCCCAGCCTGAGTAGCCCGAGTAGACACGAACCGGTGCGTCCTCTTCACCTGGAGACTCTGCCAGATCGACCAGACTGAGACCGGGCACGCCAGTGGGCATTCCATCCGCAACCAAAGCGACGCCGATTGCAATATCAGGATCGACCGGCCCTCCGTAGTGAACCAAGCCCGGGTCAGCCGTGCGCCCTGCCCATTCCGGGAGATGGGCCTCAACCCGCTCCTCGGTTGGGCGATTGAGAACGATGCCGACAGCTCCCTCCTCATCGTGTTGCAGCATCAGGATGACGGTGCGGTAGAAGTTGGGATCGATCAGCTGCGGCGTCGCAATCAAGAGTTTTCCTCCGTAGGCGTCGATCATCCCCCAATCGTGGCACACCACAAGACCCTGTGTCCTGACGCAGCACTAGCGTGTCTCCATGGCACTGCCCTCCGTCTTACTCCACGATCATCTCGACGGCGGTCTGCGGCTGTTGCCAGGCGCGTGCGGAACGGACATAACCACCGGCCTCAGCCTGGATCCGGTTTGGAGATGACGATGCGCGCATTGGTGAAACATCCGGACGAGAACGGTCTTCGGCTCGATGAGGTGACAATTCCCCGGCCAGGACCCGACGAGGTCTTGATACAGGTGCATACCACCGGCATATGCGGAACTGATCTCCACATCTACGAATGGAATGAGTGGGCCCAGGCGACGATTCCTGTTCCACTGACTGTGGGACATGAGTTTTCCGGCTACATCGCCGCAGTGGGCTCGAATGTCTCCGGCTTCGTCGAGGGCGAACTGGTGAGTGCCGAAGGACATGTCGTCTGTGGGCATTGTCGCAACTGTCTGGCGGGTAGAAGACACCTCTGCCGGCAGCCCGAGGGTATCGGTGTGAGCATCCCGGGAGCTTTTGCGGATTATCTGGTGGTCCCCAAGGGCAACGTCTGGCGTCACATCGAAGGTCTCGACCCTGAAGTAGCCGCACTCTTCGATCCGTTTGGCAACGCGGTGCACACCGCCCTCGAGTTTCCGGTGCTGGGTGAGGATGTGCTCATCACAGGTGTCGGCCCCATAGGACTTCTGGCCACAGCTGTCGTCAGTCATGCCGGGGCGAGGAATGTCGTCGTTACCGACGTCAATCCGTTTCGCCTCGATCTGGCCGAGCGGATGGGGGCAAGCCGGGCCGTGGATATGCGCTCCGAGGATCTCCGCCAGGTTCAGAAGGATCTGGGGATGACGGAGGGTTTTGACGTGGCCCTCGAGATGTCAGGCGACCCACAAGCTCTCCAGGACATTCTGGATAACACCATTCATGGAGCGAATGTGGCGATTCTGGGGATCCCCACCGAGCCGTTCCCGATCGACTGGACGATCGTGATCTTCAACATGTTGAATCTCAAGGGGATCTACGGGCGGGAGATGTTCGACACCTGGTACAAGATGAACGTCTTGGTTCAGTCGGGGCTCGACATTTCGCCCGTCATCACACATCGTTTCGACGCCGAGGATTATGAGGACGCTTTCACAGCAGTCCAGGGCAGCGACTCGGCCAAGGTGCTGTTGGGGTGGGCGGACTAAAGAACCGGAAAGACGACGAATTCGTCGACGCCCAAAACCCCAAGGATTCTTCCAACAGTCTTGGGAACCCTGTCGAGTCCCTCGTCCTCTGCAATTCTCCGGGGACGTCCCACCCGAACCTCCTTGCCAGCTATCACCAAGATCGAGGCCTCCGCCTCTCTGGCGTTTTTCAACCAATCGACATCCGACCCGTATGTGAGAGCCACCACCAATTCGGAGCCGTGTCCCCAGACGTTGAGCGGGGTCTCATACTCGTTTCCACTTCGGCGCCCGGTGTGATGGAGAACCCCGAACCCGCTGAGACGTCTGGCAGCGGGCTTTGTGATCGTGTTGGTGACAGATCGGTTGAATCGGGCCAGACCCTTGGGAAGCGGCATCAGATCCTGGCATCAACCCATTCGATGATGTCGGCAACGACTTCCGGCCCCTCCGGCTCGTTGAGGATCTCATGACGTAAGTTGGGGTAGAGCTTGCGTTCGACACCTGGAAGAGACCCCAGGAACGCGGTTGATTGCGGGGGGACCAGCGAGTCCATTCCCCCGTGAAGTACCAGTGTTGGCAGGTCAAGACTGCTGCAACTCTCCGTTACGTCGTCCATGGCCTTGAAAAAGGAGGCACCGAGTCGGGTCGTTGATTTGATGTGAACGAGCGGGTCAGCGAAATATGCCTCTGCAACAGCTGGATCGCGCGAAAGGTGCTCACCGTCGAGATTGTTGGGCAGGGACAGAGTTGGCGCGATCTTGGCGACGAACGGAGCAACAGCCTTCTGCCACACCGCTCCCCCGCCGAGGGCGGGAGCGGAGACGACTACGAGGTCGGGTGCCGGCCTGTCACCGGTCACATAACCAAGGACGAGATTGCCTCCCAGGGAGTGTCCCATCAGGACAACCGGTTGTCCCTGTTCCCTGGCCCACTCGACGTGAGTGCGTATCTGATCGTGATAGCGACCCCAATCGTCGATGTCCCATCGGTCGCCTCCACTTGCGCCAGCGCCGATGAGGTCGAAGGACCGGACATGAAAACCGGCGTCAGAGAGTAGCGAGCCGGTTCTCTCGTATCTCCCTGAGTGCTCGGCCAATCCGTGAACCAGCACAAAGGTCGCTCTGGGCGCGCCGGCAGGGGTCCACTCCCGAACCAACTCGATGCCGATCTGTTCGTGGGCCAATGGTTCGGCGATGCTTTCCAATACCGCTCCTTATCCTGACCAGACGATCCTAAATCTCATGAACAAGCGTGTGCTCCTCGGTGCCGATGCGCAACCCGCCATCAAGTGCCGGGCTGCTCAAGATTCACGCCCTCGAAACGAGCGAAGTCACGGTCGTAAGAGACGATCACACAACGATGCTCGATGGAAAGTGCTGCGAGGTGGGCATCGTTCACCAAGTTTCCCCCCGCGCCGAGAGGGCCCAACAGGGAACGCAAGATTCGGGCATGGTCGACGCTTGGTTCGACTACGACCGCCGGGGGAGCCTGCAACCACCCGTGGACACGATCCATTGCGCCATCGATGCTAAGCGGTGAGGGGAAGAGTCCAACCTTGGTCGACAGACGCACGAATGCAAGGAGCGCAACCCACGCGAAGGCGACCGTAGCCTTTCCGGACAGTGCACCGTCGAGCCAGCTACGTGATGTCTCGTGATGGGGCGCGTCGGAATTCACCGAGTAGAGAAGGACATTAGCATCGACCAGCTTCATGATCCAGATCGCATCCTGCGGAGAAGCTCGTCATCTTCCAGATCCGCGGTCACCTGAAGGGCCCGGTCAAGATTTACTTGCGACTCCCCCATCGACACGGTTTCGGTGGTAAATGCCTGCCGACTCCCCTGCTCGACGACGCCATCTCGAATGGCGTCGTTGAGCGCTTCCTTGAACGAAATGTTCCGCTCACGCATTCGCCGACGCAGAATGTGTTCTGTGTCGGAGTCGAGCGTGACGGTTGTTCGCATGGCTGCATCATAGCACCGTCTCTAATGATGCTATGATGCAAGGGGGGCCTCACTCCACTCCCAGTAGATAGCTCCGGCTGGTCCACACTATGAACGCTCATGTCAGGACTTGTGAAATGGCGGTTTGGCGAGCCGAGCCCGGACCCAACGGTCGCGGATCTCCACCTCGATGCGATCCTCTTCCAGGTCTGGCGGCGGGGATACGTAGGCCATTCCGATGCCGGTGCCCAGCATTGGGCTGATGTTGCCCGATGTCACCTCACCCATCCCGCCACCGGACGTGCGCACTTTGTGTCCGTGGCGCGGTATCCCGCGATCCTCGAGAACAAAACCGGTCAGCCTTCTCTCAACTCCGCGCTCTTCTTGCTCGAGCAATGTCGAGCGGCCAACAAATTCGTGATCCAGGGAGACCGCGAATCCGAGCCCGGCCTCGTAGGGAGTTGTCGTCTCATCGATGTCCTCGCCCCAGAGAGCGAGACCAGCCTCGAGACGAAGCGTGTCACGGGCACCAAGCCCACACGGTGTGACTCCCGCCTCCACCAGAGCCTCGGCAAGTTTCACGCCTGTGTTCGGATCGGTGCAGATCTCTCCTCCGGACTCCCCCGTATAGCCGGTCCCGGCCATCGAGACCTCGCCCCCTTCCCATTCGGTTTGGATAAGCCGAAACCTCCCGGGCGCAACTCCAAGTATGTCCTCGAATACCCCTTTGGCGTCAGGTCCCTGGATTGCGATCAGCACGGTCGACACTTGTAGATCGGTCACGGAGCAGCCCGGTTGGGCGGCAAAGACCTTCATCACCCTGTGCTGATTGGCGGCATTGGGAAGGACCCAGAACCTGTCGGGGTCCCACCACCAGACGATCATGTCATCGATTATCCCCCCGCTGTCGTTGAGGATCATCGTGTACTGGCACCGACCCGGGTCGATTCGTTTCACGTCGTTGCACAGCAACTGCCGAATGGCGTCATGGGCACCCGGGCCGGTCAGCTCGAAACGACCGAGATGGGTGACGTCGAAGAATCCCACCGACTTCCGCACAGAGCGATGCTCAGCGAGAACAGAATCGTACTGAACCGGCATTTCCCAGCCTCCGAAATCGACAAAACGTGCTCCAAGTGCCGCGTTGGTTTGGTGGAGCGGTGAGCGATTCATCCGATGAGGCCCCATCTCATCCGATGAGGCGCTCACCTCGTTCTTCCAGCCGCACTATCTCCGGAGGACCGGGGATGCGAGTGAGGGCGGCGGTTTCCTCGAAATGGTCCGGCTCCTCGAGCCCGTATTTGACCACGAGATGGAGATAGTCTCGCTGGTAGAACACCTTGCATTTCGTGTCGGGGTGAATGGCTTGAAGACGACGAACCTTCTTGTTCTTCTTGGTCACCAGTTTCTGGTTCATCGTCGTGATCTCGATGTACAAGTCGTCGTCGGGAAGATAGAAGTCTGGAGTGAACCACTTCGTCGGCTCGCCTTCGGAGTCGAACTCGATGGGAAAGCTCTTCGGCTCGAAATCCCATGGGACACCGTAGAAGTCGAGAAGAAGGGCGAACTGCCGCTCACTGTTGTGAGCGAACTCCATCTGATGCGCCGAGGGGCGTTCTGTGCTCAGGGGGCTCCTGCCTCGATAGCTCCGGCCAATTCGACATTCTCAGAAAATAGCTGGTGAATTGCTCCCTCGACCTCATCTTGAACCGGCCCTATGGCAATTCCGAAAACTCCCTGACCTCTGCGGAAGACGTCCACGACTTCTTCTTCGGAGTGAACTGCGTAGATGGTCTGACCGTCGCTCAGCAGGGTGACGTCGGTCAACGGCTGATCGGAGTCGAGTTGCTCTCGGAGGATCAACACCGCCGATCGGATCTTCTTGAGACTCATCCCAGCATCGAGAAGCCTCTTGATGACCTTGAGCTGGACCACGTCGGTGAATGAGTAGAGCCTCTGTGTGCCTGAACCGCTCGCCTGCTGAAGGGCGGGGACGATCAGGTCGGTTCGCGCCCAATAATCCAGTTGGCGATAGGTGATGCCAACCAGGTTGCAAACCTGCGGGGCGCGGTAACCGAGTTCTCGCTCTTGGGTCATTCAATCCTCCGGATTACATGCTTGTAACTCCGCCGGAAGGAAAGCTAACGGGGATACCATCGTCGTGTCAACGTTTCCTGTGGAAAACTCTGACCACTGGTAGTCCTTGATGAGGCGATCACCGACGCTGGTTTGGGTTCATTCCGATTGGTCAGAGCCTTCGCCGGTGAGAAAGTCCTCCACGGTTACTTCCTCGAGGAACTCGCGGAACCGGGCCACTTCTTCTTCCTCGTCATCCTCTTCAAAGTGGACCCCTGCCTCTTCGAGCACCTCAGGAATTGCAAAAACAGGGGTACCGGTCCGAACTGCCAGTGCGATGGCGTCAGAGGGCCGGGACGAGATCTGGATCTCCTCGCCAGAAACGTCGAGGGCCAGATCGGCGTAGAAAACGGAGTCACGCATCTCGGTGATCACCACTCGAACGGCGAGTGCCCCGACTGCATCGATGACAGATCTCATCAGATCATGAGTGAGAGGGCGTGGAGGTTGGATGCCTTCAAGGGCCGTCGCGATTGCGGTGGCCTCGCTGGCGCCAATCCAGATAGGAAGGTAACGAGAACCCTCTTTCTCACGGAGCAGGACAATCGGCTGATTGGAAGGCAGCTCAACTCTCACTCCAACCACATCCATCGGGATCAGGTCACCGTTACCGGACATAGGACGAGGTTATCACCGGAGATGCATACAGCGGAGTGGTCAGCCCGAATGCAGTTGTTTGGAGAGGACTTTGGGATCCCGGACAAAGGCTTCAATGTCCATCACGGCCCAGATCGATCGGAGGTTGCGGTAGACACCCTGCCAATCCAGTCCGTACCCGACCAGGAACTCGTCGCCTACCTCGAACCCCCGGTATTCGATGGGCACGTCGGTCACCCGACGACGTGTCTTGTCGAACAGTGCTGCGGTCGACACGGATGCTGCTCCCCTATCGGTCATCATTCTCCGGAGCACCTTCAATGTGAGCCCGGTGTCGACGATGTCTTCGACGATGATCACATTACGGTCGAAGACCGGCGCCGACAGATCCATGGCGATGCCGATTCGACCGCTCTCACCGAATCGGTTCAGACCCAGGAAATCGATTTCGGAATCCGCCTCGACGTTGCGAACGAGATCCGCCGCGAACAGAACCGACCCGGTGAGGACCACCACGAACAGCGGAGACCGGCCTTCATAATCGTTCGAGATTGCACGGCCCAATTCGACCACCCTCGACTTCAGGTCAGCTTCGGTGATCACCTCGGTGGCGAACGGGTAGTCCGTCATGTCAGTTCTCGACGATCTCATCCCACCAGAAGGCGAAAACCGCCTGAAGGGATTCGGGTGGGGGCACAGGCCGACGGCTCACGAGGATCACTGGAGGAGGGGCCGGTTCCGGCAAGATCGTCGTCGGCGAAGGAGGATCGGTCATGAGTCCCTGGCCCGCCAGATGTATGAGGGTCTCCATGTTCGAAGTCGCCACCAGCGGTCCCGGTGCGACTCGCCGTTTGACAGAAACATAAGGCTTGCCGGTTGAGACCGTCCCATAGATACCAAGTTGGGAGAACCCGTAGTCGAACAGGGCCCGGACATCGGCGAAATGCCCCCTACGTCCTACCGAGCCGAGCACGACGGCGTAGAGCCGTCTTCCGTCTCGCTCGGCTGTCGACACGAAGGTGAGGAGTGCCCGAGTGGTGAACCCGGTCTTGATCCCTCCGGCACCCTCATAGTCACCAAGAAGCAGGTTGGTCGTGGTCCCGGTCCGTTTGCTTCCGTCCGGCGCATCGGGAAAGACAAAGAAACGTGAGCGGACGTTGTCACTGAGCTCGGGAAAGGCCATAGCGACCCTGGCCAGGTCGAGAAGGTCGAGGGCACTGGAGTAGTGATCCGGCGCATCGAGACCGTGGGGATTGGTGAAGTGGGTCTCAGTCAGACCGAGCTCATTCGCTCGCGCATTCATCATGTCGACAAAGCCCTCCACCGAGCCTCCAACGTGTTCGGCGATCGCCGTGGCGGCGTCGTTGGCGGAATGGATCATCGCCGCCTTGAGAAGAGCGCTCATCGTCAGCTGCTCTCCTGGCACGAGATCGATCTCACGCTCTCCGGTGTCGGCGGCTCGTTTGGAGATTGTCACGACGTCGGTCAGATTCGATCGCTCCATGGCCAGGAGCCCGGTCATGATCTTCGTGGTCGACGCCATGGCTCTCTCCTGTGTGGGAAGGTGAGAGGCCAGCACCGTTTGGCTCGACTCGTCGAAGAGGATCCATGATGCGGCAGTGATCAGCGGTGGAGCGGGGCTGGCGAAACCGTCCTGGACCCTGGTTGGAAAGGTGAGCGGAGCACCGGCGGCGGGTAGAGCGAGCACCAATGTCATGACCGCCACCGAAGCGGCGACGCTGCTGAGACGTGTCATGAGGAGATATGTTGCCTCAACTCGGCAGTCATGAGAGCACGATGCATGGCCCTCACCGAATCGGAGCAGGACTCGAGTATGTCCCTTCCTCTTGCTTTCGATTCAGAGTTGGAAGACCTCAGTAGGGGCGCCGCCAACTGGATCAAGAGATCGGACTCGCGATCGACGGACAGTCGTATGGATCGAAGATGTCTCGGCTCCAACCCGTGGTCCATCAGACGTTTGGCCTCTGCCCCGACGACACCGGCCTCAGGGGGAAACACCGTCGAGTGGAGGATGGGGCGAATCAACCCGACCTCGACGAGTTGTTGCAGTTCTTTCTCCGTCAGACCCGAGCGTTTGATGATATCTGCCCTGTCCAAAGGCTCGCCTGACTCATCGAGCAGGGTCGGGCCCGCATCCCCAACAGCGTTGCCCTCCTCTCCCCTTTCCCAAAGTGTGAGTTTGGACTTGATGACCTTGAGAGGGAGAAAATGGTCCCTTTGCTGGGCGAGGATGAAATGCAGCCGTGCAATGTCGTCAGTGTCAAACTGGCGATAACCGCTCGACGATCGTCCCGGATCGATGAGACCTTGGCTTTCGAGAAAGCGGATCTTCGAGACGGACACGTCGGGAAAGTCCTCTCTGAGGAGGTTGATCACCTCACCGATGCTGAGTGCCTTGGTGTCAGGCATCCCCGTGGGCGACAACAAAGTGGAATCGCCCGACCATCACCTCGTCGCCGGCACTGAGTTGTGCCTGATCGACCCGTTGGTCGTTGACGTAAGTGCCGTTCGTCGATCCGCTGTCTTCGATACTGATCTTCTCACTGGTCACCACGAGACGGCAATGGTGTCTCGAAACGGTCACGTCGTTGAGGAAGATGTCGCTCTCGGGGTGGCGACCGACTGTGGTGTTTCCGTTTCGAAGCATGTAGGTCATTCCGGTTCGTGGGCCACGCTCGACTACTAGAGCGAATCCGGTGAGACCGTCGATGTGTGAAGCCTCGTCACGGCTCAACGGGTGTCCCGCACGATCGGGAATGGGGACGTATAGGACGGTGGGGTCAGTCTCGACCTCAACCTCAGGCTTCGATTCGGTCGGCTCCTGGCCGGGCTTCTCCGTCATCGTTTCCAGATGATAGGTAGTGCTGGCAGATGTGCCGGCTATCTCCTACTCGGTCAAGTCCTTGTAAGCGGCAGCGTCGAGAAGTCCCACTTCAGAGAACTCACCCGTCACATCGATCTCGACAAGCCACCCGTCGCCATACGGGCTCGTGTTCACCAGCTCGGGTGCGTCCGCTGCGGCCTGGTTGACGGCAACCACGGTGCCTGCGAATGGGGCATACACCTCACCCACCGATTTGGTGCTTTCGATCTCCACCAGCAGATCATTCTTGGCAACGGTCGAACCTTCGTCGGGCAGTTCGACATAGACCACATCGCCGAGTTGATCCTGTGCATAGTCCGAGATACCGATCCTGACCACAGAATCGGCCCGTCGCCGGATCCACTCGTGATCATCGTTGTACAGCAGGTCTTCGGGTATTTGCATCAGCTCGACTCTCCTTGTGTCCTGAGTCGGACACTAGGTCCTGGGTGCGGACTTTACTTCCGCAAGAACCCTTCTCGCGTCACCGACATACTGGAACGTGACATACCAGTACAGAGCGAGCCCGACGAGGCCCGACACCCACGCCAAAGGGACCATGACCACACCGAGAAGGTCGATTGCCGCCAGATAGAACAGGGGTATGGCGCCGTAGAGGATGAAGGTCGCCACCTTGCCGAGGTAGCGAACCTCCAGTGTCCCACCGCCCTGGGAGAGAAGTATCAATGCCACCGCGCCCATTGCCAGCTCACGGGCGATGAGTCCTAGACCAATGACGAGCGGCACAACGGGGGGGTCAACGATCATCCCTCCGATGACGGCAGAGGCAATCATCAGACGGTCGGCAATCGGGTCGAGCGCTGTGCCGAGCCTGGAGACTTGACCGAGTTTGCGGGCGAGGTAGCCGTCGATCCAGTCGGTCCAGCCGATCACGAAGATGAGACCAGCGGCCAGACCGATGTTCTCCTCCACGAGAAGCACCCACCAGAAAACGCCGACTCCCAACAGCCGGACAAAGGTGACCAGATTGGGAACCGTCAGGATGCGATCGGAGACTTGGGTGTCTGGCACGCGATGAGCGTACCGCCGGCCCTAGGAAACAGGCCTGACGTCGGCGATGCCACCAAGTCGTCCCTGAATACCTCCAAGACCTGCGGCGATATCGAAAGCGACCCGGTCCGAATGGTACGCCTCGGCAATTGCGCTCGTGTACAACAGGAGATAGGGAAGATCGGCCGAGAGAGTGCTCTCCATGGCCCACAGCGCCTGATGGGCGTCTTCGGAGCTGTATGAGCCTTCGTAGGCCTCGAGTTCTTGTGCGAAATCGGCACTCGAGTACCCGGTGTTGTTCATAGGTCCGTCGACACTGAAAAGAGTCCGGTAGTAGCCAGGTAGGGCGGGGTTGCCGAGAGACCAACCGAGGAGGTACATGTCGTAGTGCAGCAACCCGTCGTCGCCTGGGGTGAACGCGAGGTCGACGACGCTGTCGAAGTCGGTCTCGACCGGTCTCACGTCGAAACCCAACCAACCCAGAGTCTCGGCTATTGCCGCTGCGTACAGTGGACGAGCGGGGTCATAGGCGTCGCCCGGGGTGAGAATCGTCAAAGGAGCAGGCTCCAGTCCCCCTATTTTCAGGTCGATTCCAGAAAGGACAATTCCGTCTGCTCCCACGATCGGGTCCGTTGACCACGTGTATCCGGCATCGCGGAGGCCGGCGAGGGCAGATTCGAGACGAGTCGTCAGATTCCCCGAATAGCGCTCAGCGTTGTGCTCAGCGGCCTCGGGATCGAACCATTTCGTATTCGCATTGCTGACGAAGCTGTGGGCGACAGAACCTCCGGTGGGGATCGAAATGGCAAGCCCCTCCCTGTCGAGGAGCAGTGCCAACGCCGAACGGAAGGCGCCTTCCGACATGGGCTCTCGAGTCAGGTTGAAGCCCAGATACTTGACCCCGTTGGCAGGGCTCGTCTCCACAACGATCGACGGATCCGAGATCACAGTGTTCAGGTGGTCCTGGGTCAGGCCCTTCGGTGTGAGGATGGAGTCGATATGCCCTTCCCCAAGAGCGAGCACCGCAGCGGCCTCGTCGTCATAGATGTGGTACTCGACGACATCTGGCGATGTCGCAAAGGGATATCCCGGGTTGGCGACGCTGGTCACCATACTGTCGCCAACCGATGCCAGCGTCAACGGTCCACCTCCCACATCGTGAGATCCGGGGAGCGCAAAGAGCTCCTCACTATCAACGTCTCCGACCAAGGCATGCCAGACGTGGGTGGCCATGATGGGCGCCAGACCCGGTCCGTTTGGCCACGAACCGAGATTCGGGCGCTCGCTGAACTCGATGCGAAGCTCGTAGTCGGAGTTGGCATGCATCGACTCGATCGTTGCCGGGAACGCTTCTCTCCAACTCCCCCCGAGTCCAAGAGCACGAGTTGTTTCGAAGGTGAACACGATGTCATTGGCGGTTACCGGCTCGCCGTCGCTCCAGTGGAGCGAATCGTTCAATGGCACAATCACCTGCCATCCATCCGAAGTGGGAGAAGGGCTTGCCTCTGAGATGGCCAACTCGGGGACGAGGGATCCGTCGACGGGGTCGAGGCTGTACAGGGCGGGTTTGGTCGGTCCGAGAATGTAAGCGTTCCATACCGAGGCCTCGCCTCCATAGAAAGCCCAGAAGTTGTCGGTAGTCACTCCTGTGAGAACACCAATTCGATAGACAAACGGCGCAGGCTCCGTCGTCGCCACTGGCTCGGTTGTCGCAGATGTGCTGACAACGCTTGACGTGGGGTCAGCACTATCAGGAAGAAGAGCGATCGCGCTCGGATCCCCTCCGGGGCCGATCTGCATGATGGCCGCGACAGCGATACCGAGGAGCACCACGGTGGCGCCGATTGTTCTTGTCGTCCTGTCCTGCAAAGCGCTTACCTCCCGGTCCAAGGATCGGCAGGTATGGAAGGGGTCTTAACGCAGAAGTCGTCAATCTGAGTGCGACCCGTTTTTGGGGGGCGAATGACGCAAGTCGCCATATGACGTCTACTCTTTCATTGCCACGGGCTGTGGCGCAGCTTGGTTAGCGCGCGTGACTGGGGGTCACGAGGTCGGGAGTTCAAATCTCCCCAGCCCGACGAGAACCCCCTGGTAGAGGGGGTCTCTCTGTTCGCTCCTGTGTTCGCCTTGCGGAGGTTGCAAGCAATAGGAGGCCAAACCGGTGAGCAGCGGTAGGATTCAACCGGAATGCCACCCTCAGAAACACCTTCGGAGCCCGGTTGGTACGACGACCCTGAAGGCAATCGTGGACTTCAGCGTCATTGGGACGGCGAGCGTTGGGCTGGGGCACCTCGACAGCGACCACCTGAGCTGAAGTGGTCAGGCATTCTGGTAATCATCCTCGGCACAATCATCCTCACGTTGACAATCGCTCTCACCACGCGAAGTCTTCTCTGATTGTCCGACTACCGTTTCTGGTGATATCTGAACTGAGTTTTGATGAAGCACGAGCAGCCTCTCAACAGAATGACCGACAAGCCGGATCTAGAGCCCTTGCGCGGCAGTTCCAGCGCCCCTTCGCTGTGGCAACGTCGTTCCGCACGCGTCTTCGGCACTGTCTTCACCAGAACCGGTGTGACGGTGATGCTGGCCGTTGCCATCGGAATCGCCCTAACCGTCGCGATATGGGTGATCGTCTGAACGACCAGTCGTATGTCGACCAATGATCACGAGATCCAGTCGACCAACCAGACGATCCCCTGGACGAGTCGCCATCCCAGGTAGAGCACCACCAGCACGATCATCAATTTGAATGAAAACGGCGTCTTGACCTCTCCCTGGCCTGAGTGGTCTGAATCACTCATCTCTTGGACCGATTCCTCGCTACGAAGTGAATTGGGTTGCCGACGAAGTCGTACTTGTCACGCAGACGATTCTCCAGGAACCGAAGATAGTCCTCACCGAGGTCTCCACCGGAGATGAAAATAACAAACGTCGGTGGAGACACTCCAGCTTGAACGACGTAGTGGATTTTCGGTCGCCTTCCTTTTCGCACCGGTGGTGGATGGGCCTGAGTCCAGGCGCGGATATCTCGATTGAGAGGGCCGGTGGGGATCCTCTTCACTCTGGTCTCGAACACTGCTTTGATGGCAGCACCCAGTCGGCCAACCCGGGCACCTGTCAACGCTGACATTCTCAGAGCGGGCGCCCATGAGATGAAGCCGAACCTGTCGGGAAGCGATATCTCGGTCAACTCACGTTGTTCTTCATCAAGGACGTCCCACTTGTTGAGGAGTATCAGAATCCCGGCACCCGCGGCAACGATTTCGCTGGCGATTCTCTGATCCTGATGTGTCACGCCCTCTCCCGCATCGATTATGAGAAGAGCCACGTCGGCCTCTTCGAGAGCCTCTCGAGCACGGAGAACAGCGTAGAAGTCGGCATCCTCGGAGATCTTCGGCTTACGTCTGATCCCGGCCGTGTCCACGATGCGATAGGTCTCACCGTCTATCTCAACATTGACGTCGATCGGGTCTCTCGTGGTTCCGGGAACCTCGGAGACGATCACCCGTTCTTCCCCAAGGAGATGGTTGAGAAGGGTGGATTTACCGACGTTTGGCCGGCCAACGATCGCGATCCTCGCGAGCTGATCCTCTTCGTCGAACGCTCCGCTTTCGGGTAACACGGCAACTACCTCGTCGAGAAGATCACCCACCCCTCTGCCGTGATAGGCGCTGATGCCCTGGGGATCTCCGAGTCCGAGACCCCAGAAGCGGTCGATGTTCCACTCAGCGGTGTCGTCATCGATCTTGTTGGCGGCGAGGACGATGGGGATATCGGCAGATCGAAGAATCGAAATCACGCCTGTGTCGTCATTGGTGATCTCAGTGGTGCCATCAACCACCAGAATCACGGCATCCGCGCCGGACATTGCGCCCTCGGCCTGCTCGCGAATCGACCGGTTGAGATCGCCTCCTGGTTTGACTTCCCAGCCGCCGGTGTCAACGAGGATGAATTCGCGGCCGGCCCAGTCTGCCTCGAACTCCCGACGGTCGCGGGTAACCCCCGAGAGCTCTTCTACAACCGCGGACCGCGACCCGATGATCCTATTGACGAGGGTGGACTTGCCAACGTTCGGCCTTCCCACCACCGCCACTACAGGCTTGACGCTCATTCTGGGTTCCTGATCACAACGTTCGATAGCCGAGCGCCATCAGGTGCTGATGAGGTCCAGTGCCTCGGTCGCTGTCCATTGGCGGTCTTTCTCGATCCAGGATTCGCCGCCCGTCCGCCGCGCAGTAACACCGGCCTCGACGAGCTGTTGGAGCGTGGTCACGAATGCGCGGAGCTGTGGGGGAAGCGGAAAGTACTCCTCCTCCTCTGTGGCGCTCCACAGATCGAAACCATTAACCGGAGAAAGCCGATCGATCACCTGTCGGACCAGGTGGTCTGGCGCTGAAGCGCCTGCGGTGAGCCCAACCGTGGCCACATCGGTCAGCCATTCGTCCTCTATGTCGGCTGCGGAGTCGATCCGGTGGGCTGCCACGCCGTTCTCATGAGACACACGCACCAGAGCCTGGGTGTTTGACGAATTGTGTGATCCGACTACAAGAACCAAATCACACTCGGAGGCGAGCTGTTCGACCACCTCCTGACGATTGGTTGTTGCGTAGCAAAGGTCAGACTTACGTGCGGTCTTCAGTTCGGGATACCGTTCCAGGGCATCGTCCATGACCCTCTGCCATTCGTGGAGCCCAAGCGTCGTTTGGGCGACCAACGCCACCTTTTCCGGATCCTCCGGATCGAAGGCCCCCAGCCCCACTTCTGGCTCGACGAGACTGACGGCTTGCGGAGCCTCGGCAATCGTCCCCACCGCCTCGTCGTGGCCCGTATGACCGACATAGATGATGTCGAAACCCTTCTTCGACAGTTGCCTGACCTCATGGTGCACCTTGGTCACCAGCGGGCAAACGGCGTCGATCACCACGGCTGCCCTGTCCCCGGCCGCTTCGACCACTTCCGGAGCTGAGCCATGTGCCGAAAGCATGATCGGAGCACCCTCAGGAACCTCGGCGATGTCGTCGACAAACACCACGCCGACACGTTCGAACGCACCAACAACCCACTCGTTGTGCACGATTTCGTGAAAGCAGTAAACCGGTCCGTCGAAGATGCGCGTCATCCAGGTGAGAGCTTTGATAGCCATCTCAACTCCGGCGCAGAAGCCTCGAGGCTCCGCCAAAAGGACACGTTCAACAGTCATGAGGCTCAATGGTAGGAGCGCCTCGGGAAATCAGGACTTCGCGGAGATGAGCGAGAGGACTCGCTCGACGACCTGGTCGAACGTCAAGTCCGAAGTGTCGATCGTCACCGACCCATCTGGAATGGTCAACGGCGAAGCATCACGGGAGGCGTCGAGATGATCTCGTCTGTTGAGGTCCTCGATTATCCGCTCCGGGTCCTTCCCCACTTGGGTGGCACGTCGCATGGCCCTGACCTCGGGACGGGCATCCAGGTAGATCTTCAGCGTGGCAGCCGGAAAGACCACCGAGCCAATGTCGCGACCCTCCACGACTGCTCGCCCACCATGATCGGCAACCCAGGCTCGTTGACGGTTGACCAGGATCCGACGAACTTCTGAATGCGAGGCGATCTGAGAAACGGAATTGGTGACGCGATCTCCTCTGATCTCGGTGGAGACATCCTCCCCGTCGATAAACATGAGACCATTGTCCTGATCCAGTCGCATTGCACCGACGACGTCCACCACCGCATCCGAATCTGCCAGGTCGATGCCCTCTCTGAGAGCTGCCAGAGTCGCAGCACGGTAAAAGGCCCCGGTGTCGAGATGGGGCAAGCCGGCCTTGGATGCCACTGCCTTAGACACCGTGCTTTTCCCGGTTCCGCTGGGGCCATCGACAGTGACGATTATCTCCTTCACGGTCGTCGAGATTAGGGGAATGAGCAGTAATTCAGATTCTTTTGGTTTCTTGGGTCAAACCTCTTGAATCTGTCTCCGGTCGAACGTATGTTCGTAGGTATGGATTGGTTTGACGCCACAGCAGGTGAGATCGATCGGGGTTTCGATCAGTTCGGTGGATTGCGCGCCGCTACCGACGCCGAGTTGTGTTCTTTGATTCGGGCTGCCGATGTCCGTCAGTCGTGGATGCGGGACGGCGCCCGGTCTTTGTCTGATTGGGTTTCTGTCCGGTTGCGGGTCCGTTCCGATACCGCTGGTCAACTTGTGCGGGTGTCTCGGAGCCTGTCGGATCTTCCGGTGTTGTCTCAACGGTTTACGTCGGGTGACCTTTCGTTGGACCAGGTCGACGCCATCTCCAAGATGGCTACTGCCGATACCGAGGCTGGGCTGATCGAAGAGGCTCTTGGTCTCAGCAACCCTGCTTTGGATCGCAAGGCTCGTCGGGCGAATCCTCCTACTGCTTCTGATGAGCGGACAGTGTTTGACCGGCGGGCCTTGTATTTGCAGTGGAACCTCGACGAGTCAGAGTTGAACCTGCGAGCCAATCTTGATGCGGTTGGAGGCGAAATCGTTCAGAAAGCCGTCGAGGAGGCCGCTAACCGGATACCTGTCAACCCCGAAACAGGTTTGTTCGACGTCTATTCACAACGTTTGGCAGACGGACTGGTCGAAGTGTGTGCCACTACCGGAGACCAGACCACCACCACTCCTCCTCAGATTGTGGTTCACGCCGACTTCGACGCTCTGGTAACCGAAACCTCTGGTGTCACCGAACTCGGTTCCGGTGCTCTCATCCCCAACGAGACCGCAAGACGACTTTCCTGTGACTGTGTCCTCGAAACGGTGATCACCAACGGATCCCAAATCGTCGGGGTGGGGAGGAACAGTCGAACGGTTCCCGGATGGTTGAGAAGACTGGTAACCCACCGTGACGGAGGAACCTGTCGGTTTCATGGATGTGACAACAAACAGTGGCTTCAAGTTCACCACATTGTCCACTGGTCCCAAGGAGGAACCACCGAT
>CAXMMT010000044.1:0-12513 GCA_964194555.1 uncultured Boseongicola sp.
GTCGACCACGACGAGTTCTACTGAGCCGTCGACCACGACGAGTTCTACTGAGCCGTCGACCACGACGAGTTCTACTGCGCCGTCGACCACGACGAGTTCTACTGAGCCGTCGACCACGACGAGTTCTACTGAGCCGTCGACCACGACCACGGAGGAACCGCCGGCCGAGGTCTCACCCACTTCGATCGTGGCTTCGACCGAGGAGACGTTGCCGTTCACCGGTGCCGAAAGCGGGCCAACGGCGGCCTTGGCCTTGTTGCTGATGGCTGGTGGTGCCCTGGCACTCGTCGGAGCAAGGTCCGTTCGGGCGGCCGACGAGGAGTAGGGCCAGGTAGGCAACCAAGAACAGATCCGCTGAGCAATCGAAGGCCCCGGGGTTAACCTCCCGGGGCCTTCTCATGGACTACCAACAAGCTGTCACATATCTCGATCGTCACATTCGTCTAGGTGGCAAACCCGGCCTTGACCGCATGAACGATCTTCTCGACCATATGGGCAGACCCGATGAGGGCTATCCCATCATCCATGTGGCCGGAACCAACGGGAAGACCTCGACATCTCGTCTCGCCACGTTGATCCTCGTTGCCCATGGTTTGACCACTGGCACTCACACCTCGCCACATCTCCAGAAGGTAGAGGAGCGATTGGCGATCAACGGCAGATTCGCCACTGCCGACGAATTCGCCCTGGCCATGTCAGACGTGGCTGCCTTCGCCGATGTACGGGAAGCAAGAGGCAGCGAGCCGAACACCTACTTCGAATTGACCACTGCCAGCGCATTCGCCTTTTTCGCGGACCAGGCGGTGAACGCAGCTGTCCTCGAGGTCGGGCTTGGTGGCCGGCTCGACGCAACCAACGTCGTCGATGCCGAGGTTTGTGTGGTGACATCGATAGGTGTTGACCACTCCGAGTATCTCGGCGAGGACATTTCATCAATCGCCGCCGAGAAAGTGGCCATCGCCGGCCCAAACTCGATACTCGTGACCGGCCCACTTCCAGACGCTGCGCTGGATGTGGCAAATGACAAGAGTCGTGAGCTGGGCATACATCACCGAAGGTTCGGAGTCGACTACTCCCTTGGTGAGAGCCAGCGAGGGGTTGGCGGTTGGCTGGCAACCATTCACGGCGCCGAGGAAGATTATGAGGAGGTGTTTCTGCCCCTTCTTGGGAGGTTTCAGCTCATCAACTTGACCATGGCTGTTGCCGCAGCCGAGGCGATGCTGGGCGGCAAACTCGACTCTGAGGCTGTCCAGAGTTCCGCCGCCGCCGCGACCATGCCAGGACGCATGGAGCCTCTGTCCAACTCTCCACTGGTTTTGGTGGATGGCGCCCACAACGCAGACGGTATCTACACCCTCGTTGAGTCGCTTCTCGAGGAGTTTCCGACAACCCGATGGCAACTCCTTTTCGGTGTGATGGGAGACAAGAACGTCGAGTTGATGATCGAACGACTAGAGCCGGTCCTCGACGGCGTCATCACTACTGCGGTCGACGACAAGCGAGCCGTCGATGCTCTCAGTCTCGCCGATCGTGCAGCGAAGGTTCTCGACGTTTCAGTTCTGGCCGGCGAAACAGTCGAGGAGGCATTGGACATGGCGCAGGCGGAGGCTGGTTCCGACGGAGCCGTTCTGGTGGCCGGCTCTCTCTATCTGGTGGGAGCGGTGAGGGATCTTCTCACCGGGTGACTTCGCCCAATCGGCTTCGTCCGGATAGCGTTATCACCGTATGCCAGTTGAACACACCTTCACAATGATCAAGCCCGACGGTTTTGAGAGAGGTCTTGTGGGCGAGATAATCTCCCGGTTCGAGGACAAGGGTCTCAACCTGGAGAGGATCCGCATGCTCACCATCGACGAGGACCTCGCCAGACTTCACTATGCCGAGCACGTGGAGAGGCCCTTCTTTCCGGAGTTGATCGAGTTCATCACCTCAGGTCCGGTCGTAGCCATGGAGTGGTCGGGAGAATCGGCGATCTCGGTTTGCCGGACTTTGATGGGCGCCACCGATCCGAAGGATGCAGATCCCGGAACCATCCGAGGTGATTACGGCACAGTGGTGACCAACAATCTGGTTCACGGATCGGACGGCCCGGAGAGCGCTGCGCGGGAGTTGGAGATCTTCTTCGGCTGAGTCTTGGAGCTCCCTATGGCACAAGTCAGGCAGCGCACCTACAATTCCTGGATCTGCCCCGGGAGCTTCCCCAGCTATGGCTGAAACCCTTTTTTCTTTTGCCGGCCAGGACATGGCCATCGACCTCGGTACCGCCAACACGCTCGTCTACGTGCGCGGGGGCGGCATCGTGCTCAATGAGCCGTCCGTGGTCGCCATCGACTCGACCAACAACAAGCCGCTGGCCGTAGGCATGGAGGCCAAGCGGATGATCGGCCGGACCCCGTCCCACATCACCGCGATTCGTCCCCTTCGCAATGGGGTCATTGCCGATTTCGACATCACAGAGAAGATGCTGCGCTATTTCATACAGAAGGTGCACAGGCGCAAGTGGGCCCGTCCCCGAATAGTCGTCTGCGTCCCGTCCGGGATCACCCCTGTCGAGCGTCGTGCCGTCGAGGAGGCGGCCTACCACGCCGGTGCCCGCCGGGCATACACGATCGAGGAACCGATGGCCGCTGCCATCGGTTCGGGACTCCCGATCGGTGAGCCGTCCGGGTCGATGATCGTTGACATCGGTGGTGGAACCACAGAAGTTGCGGTCATCTCGCTCGGTGGGATCGTTGTATCTCGTTCGATTCGGGTCGCCGGTGACGAAATCGACACGGCGATCATCGACTGGATCAAGAAAGAGCACAACGTTCTCATCGGTGAGAGAACGGCCGAACAGCTCAAGCTCGCAGTTGGCTCGGCATGGCCGTATGCGGACGAGCCTTCGGCAGAAGTCAGAGGTCGCGATCTGGTGACAGGCCTTCCCAAAACGATTCTTCTGTCCAGTCCCGAGATCAGAGAGGCCATCGAGGAGCCCACCCAGGCAGTCGTGGACGCGGTCAAATACACACTCGACAAGACGCCTCCCGAGTTGGCGGCGGATATCGTCGAGCGTGGAATCGTGCTCACTGGAGGAGGAGCACTCTTGGTGGGGATAGACCATCGTCTGGCCCATGAGACGGGGATGCCCATTGTGACTGCGGCCAAGCCGCTGCAGTCGGTGGTGCTTGGCTCGGGGAAGTGCCTGGAGGAGTTCGACGCGCTGCACTCGGTGCTGGCGTCGTCTGCTAGGCCATGATTCCCTACCACCGTCTCTTTCTATGGTGAATAGGGAGCCCCGCGGCCACACACTCCCGCTCCTGGTATCCCTGATCATCCTTGGGGTGCTTCTGATGACATTCGATGTTCGACTTCAAGGTGGTGGAGTGGTCGGTGTACTTCGGACAGGCACCCAAACGGTTCTCGCCCCGGTGCAACAGGCTGCTTCCTATGCCGTGAACCCGGTTGCCGACATGATCGACTCGCTGTCGAACCTTTCGAATCTCCGTGAGGAGAACATCGTTCTCAGACGTGAACTCGCCGAAGCCGAGGCTTCGCTGGTCGGAGTCCAGGACCAACTCGCCCGACTCGAGCACCTCGAGCAGCTCTACGGGATGGAGGTTGCGGGTCACGAGATCGGCCGCACTGTCGCAAATGTGATCGGCAGGCCGGATGCCTTCGATGCCGCTCTGATCATCGACAAGGGAACTCTCGATGGCATTGTCGTCGGTCAGCCTGTAGTCGACACCAACGGTTATGTCGTTGGGACTGTGAGAAGCGTCACCCGGGGCAGCGCAACTATCGTTCCCATCACAGCAGACCGTCAAGCCTTGACCGTGATGGTGGGAGATCAGATCGGTTCTCTTCTGTCACAGGTGGCAACCGATGAGATGAGGCTCGAGATTCTCACTGCTCGTGAACCCGTCCTGGCAGGCGATGAGGTTCTCACATCGGCCGTTTCGGCAAGCTTTCCTGCCGGCCTGCCGGTTGGTTTGGTAATCGAAGACGCGGCGCCTTCGATCGATGTACTGCACACGAAGGTGAACCTGTTTGTGAGTCCCGACACGCTGCGACTGGTCGTCGTCCTGGCGTGGCCACCGGATCCCATCACGGCGAGTAGCGGTGAGACCGTCCTCCCAGCGGAGACGTCCACAACCACAACCACAACGACTATTGAAGGGGATGGCTCGTGAGACTTCCCAAGGGCCTGATCGTTGCCACCGTTCTTCTCTTTGCGGTCGTGACCCAAATCACCCTGTTCGGTCAAATCCGCATCATTGCCCCCGATCTGGTGATGTTGGTCGTGATCCTCCTTGCTCTCACTCGAATACGTCCTGAGCTCGTTCTGGGCACAGCGTTTCTGTCGGGTTTGGTCGTCGATCTTCTCGGATCGTCCTTGCTCGGGCTTCGGGCGATCGTTTTCGTCACTGTGGCCTACATCGCATTGCGGACCAAAGAACGCGCCGAGATTGGCCGATTCGCGGTAGCGCTGTGGGCAGGGATGCTGACTCTCATCGGTGTTGTCCTTCTCGTTCTAATAGGAACCCTGTTCGGGCAGACCAGCCTCTTGGGTCCAAACGTGGCACGTCTGATACTGGTGGTGCCGTTGGCCAATATGCTGCTTGGGGGTCTCCTCGGTCCCCTCTTCGTCAGGCTCGTTGACGGAGATACAACCGCCTTTCGCTTCTCATGAAATTTGCAGTCAGGCTCGGTATTCTCGGGATTGCGTTCGTGGTCATGTTCTCGGTTGTGGGGCTCCGATTGTGGTTCATCCAGGTCGCCGAGGGCCCGGCAATCGCACGGGCCGCCGAGGAGCAGACCTGGATCCAGAAGACGACCTATGCCCCAAGAGGAGACATCAAAGACCGCAACGGAGTTCTCCTGGCCACCAGCCGCATGGTTCCCGCAGTGCTGATAGACCGCACATTCGTTCAGCCAGATGAGCGTGAGGAGCTGATCAGGCGTCTTTCGGCGATGCTCGCCATTGACGGCGAGGAGCTCGACGCCCTCTATGAGAAGGAAGGAATCAACGCCCGTTTTCAAATAGCCACCGTATCCAACGAACTGGCATATCAAGTGAACGAGCAGCTTGATGTTCTTCCTGGGGTGGAGATCGTCATGGTTCCAGAGCGTGTCTATCTGTCCGGCCCAACACTGGCCCATGTGATTGGTCATCTCGGGCTTCCCGACGAAGGTGACGTGGAGGCCGACCCCGATATCGACCTGAACCTCCGCATTGGCAGATTGGGTGTCGAGAGTACATACGACCAGTTTCTTCAGGGGACGTCAGGCATCCTGGAGTATCGAGCGAGACGCGGCGTGATCATCGACCAAAGACCTCCCGTGGACCCACTTCCCGGCAACTCCCTCGAGCTCGCTATCGATCTCGAGTTGCAGCAACTCGTCGAGCTTGCACTCGAAGAGGGGATTGCCCTGTCGAACGCGGTCAAGGACGCAGACCGCGAGGCCGGGGATGAGGTGTTCAACGTGACGGAGAAGGCCGCGGCGGTTGTCCTGGACCCCAAGACGTTTGAGGTCCTGGCCCTCGCCTCAGTGCCGGACTTCGATCCACACCTGTTTGTGGCCGGGATACATGCTGAGACCTTTGCCGATCTGAACGAGCGTGAGGCTTTGTTCAACAGGGCAATCGGCGGTCGCTATCCGCCCGCCTCGACATTCAAGGCGATCACATACACGGTGATCGAGGAAGAGAATCTTCCCTTCCCCGATCGGGACGATGTCGACTTGAGCGAACGTCTGGTCAATTGCGACGGAAAGTTCATTCTTCCCGAGTTGGCCGATGGCTCTCAACAGGTGAAGCGTGACTGGTACGACGGTCGTTTCAATTTCGGCTGGCTCGACATTCACGGCGCCCTACAAAACTCCTGCAACAAGTTCTTCTGGGCGGCCGGTCTCGGCACGTATCTAGCTTTGGACGGAACGGTGAGAGAGACTGTTATCCAGGACTGGGCCGGCGACGTCGGGTACGGATCGGCAACGGGTATCGATCTTGGTGGCGAAATAGACGGGACCATCCCGAGCAGAGCGGAATTCGAACGTAGGGCTGAAATACAAAGAGACAACCCCAACGCCGGTCTGCTGCATCCAAGCCGCCTCGAAGAGGATGGCGCCATTTGGCAGGGCGGAGATCTGATGGACTTTGCCATCGGCCAGGGAGCCTTTGAGGCCACCCCTCTTCAGGTTGCGGTGTCCTATGCGGCCCTGGTCAACGGTGGACGGGTGATGGAACCACGAGTGGTTCGTCGGGTGATCGATTCGTCCGGTGACACCGTGCGGAACATCAGTTCGCCGCAGGTTCGGACGGTCCCGATCAGTTCAGCCACGCGGACAGCGCTTTTGTTCGACCTGGGTCGGGTGGTGAGCTCGGGCACGGCTAGAGCGGCATTTAGCGACTTCGGTGAAGGTCTCGACCAGATTGGCGGCAAGACAGGCACTGCCGAGATTTCCGCCAACAAAGACAACCACGCCTGGTTCGTTGGGGTTGCTCCGCTGAACGACCCGCGGTTCATCGTGGTGGTTCTCGTGGAAGAGGGCGGTTCGGGGGGGCGAATCGCCGCACCCGTGGCCCGGCACATCCTTCAGTACCTGATGGGCAATGAGCCCACCCCGATCGTTGAAGGCGAGAAGACGGACTGATGACAGTTCTCACCAGAATCCGCGAGGTCGCGGTTGTCCGACGTGACAACAAGTTCGATCGCATTCTCTTCGCGACGATGCTCGCCCTGTCCGGATTTGGGCTGCTGATGATCTATTCGGCGACTCGGGAATCCGGCACGTTCTCGATGGAGCGCCAGATGATCTTTGTTGCTGCGGGACTGATCATCTACTTGCTGGCTTCCAACATCGACTATCGCGAATACCGGGGGATCATCCCTGTCATCTCGCTGGTGACGCTGGTCCTGCTGCTGGCGGTCTTTGTGTTTGATCCTGTAAACAGCGTCAAACGATGGATTCCGCTGGGGTTCTTCAATCTTCAGCCTGCGGAGTTCGCCAAGGTGGTGGTGATAGTGGTCCTGGCCAGCCTGCTCGCTCCGTCGAGCCGGGACGAGCTCGGACCGAAAGCCATGAGCTGGCAGAAGGTGTTGCAGGCTGTTGGGATCGCCGCGATCCCCGCTGCCCTCATCTACATGCAACCTGACCTCGGCACGACTGTCGTGTTCGGCTTCATCCTGTTTGCGATGCTCTTCGTTGCTGGTGCAACCTGGAGACAGCTGATCTCGCTGTTCGCTGTCGTTGTCGTCGGTGTGGTGGCTGTTCTACAGCTAGGCCTGTTGAGGGAGCATCAGATGGACCGTCTCCGGGTCTTGTTCGATTCGAGCATCGACCCGCAGGGGATCGGCTACCAGCTTCGGCAATCGAAGAGTGCCATCGGATCAGGCCAGCTATTTGGCAAAGGCCTGTTCCGCGAGGGAACGCTGACGGATTTCAACTACGTGCCTGAGCAAGAGAACGACTTCATCTTCACGGCGGTTGGTGAACAACTCGGTTTGATTGGCGGATTGCTGGTCCTGGCAGCGTTCAGCGTCATCGTGTGGCGTCTCTTGGTCATATCGGTCAACTCCAGAGATCGATTCGGCGCCCTCATAGCTGCGGGGGTGGCCGCGATGGTGATGTTCCACGTCTTCGTCAACATTGGGATGACCATCGGAATAATGCCTGTAACAGGTCTTCCGCTCCCGTTCCTGAGCCAGGGCGGGTCTTTCTACATGTCGATGGCGCTCGCTCTCGGCATCGCCAACTCCGTATGGTTGATGAGGACCCCGGTCCCGAGCGAGAACCAGCTGACCTAGTGCCCCGACCACAAACGTTCGCCGCGTTCAGGACGTCCAGTGACGCCCCTGACCGTGTCCTCGTCCTCGACGAACGGGCCGGTGCGCCTGCGTCCTCGGTCTTGCGACCAACGCCCAGCCCTCGCCGACTTCATCAACGGAACAACCGGACAGGACACTCGTCCGCGACAGCGCGCCGATTCTTCGCTCCTGTACTTGTTAGCCTCGCATCTCATGTTGAGAAGGAGCACCGGTGGATGGGTAGAGGTGATCTGTGGCCCGATGTTCTCCGGAAAGAGCGAGGAGCTGATACGCCGGGTAACCCGCTCCAAGATCGCCAGGATCCCCGTTCAGGTCTTCAAGCCTCAGCTCGACAACCGATACGCCGACAACGAGGTCGTCTCCCATTCGTTCATGAAGGTGGAGGCAACCCCGGTGAGCGGGTCCCTCGAGCTTCTCAAGACCATTGCCGACGCCACCGAGGTGATCGGGATCGACGAGGGCCAGTTTTTTGATGATGGTTTGGTGGACATCGTCGACAACCTTGCAGCCACCGGAAAACAGGTGATCGTCGCCGGGTTGGACACCGACTACCTCCGCCGCCCATTCGAGCCGATTCCGTCACTTTGCGATCGAGCAGAGTACGTCACCAAGATGCTGGCAGTCTGTCATCGGTGCGGCGGCCCGGGCATGTACACGCAGCGAATCGTTCGGTCCGACGATCTGGTGGTGCTGGGAGCCCTTGACGCGTATGAGGCTCGGTGCCGGATGTGCTACGACCCGACAGAGCCCGAGCAGCCCGAGCTCGGGTTGACCGGTGAATAGGTCCAGCAACCGTCGTCTGTTAGCCTTTTCTCAGTCCGCCGGACGCGACGAATTCTTTTTCTCTGGAGTGTCATCGCTGATGAACGCCACCAGTCCTCGGTCGCAACATTCGACCAGTAGAAATCTCAAGCACACCCACCTCCAACAGTGGCGGTTGCTTGCGCGCGCGCCGGACCACGAATTCATGGATCGGGTGCCCACCAGGAACCGGGCGATCCCGTCCTACCACATAGCGAATTCCCAGAGGAGTGAAATTGTATGGCTCTATTCCGAAAGAAGGGCCCAGAAATCATCCGCAAGTCTTCGGCAGGGGAGACAGTCGAGGAGCGAAAGACCCTTCGTGTAAGAGGCCAAAAGGTCGAAGTCAAATGGGTCAACGCCTCAACCCAGCAGAGGCAACGATCCAATAGACGCAGGAGCAGGTCCCAGGGGAGCGGGAGGTCACGCAACGGAGTTTCCACTTCCCGAACGAGGTCTCGTCGGCCTATTGACGATGAGATCATCCTTCCGACGGAGTCTGCGCGGAAACAGATGCTGGTCAGTATCAGCAGAGAACAGACTCAGATCGTCATTCTCGAAGGGCCGGTCCTCGTCGAGCATTTCGTGGCACGCAGGGACTCGGACTCTTTGGCCGGCAACATCTATCTCGGTGTCGCCAGGAATGTCTTGCCTGGAATGGAGGCTGCGTTCCTCGACTTCGGGGCTAACAAGAACGGCGTTCTCTACGCGTCGGATATTGCTTCCGAAGGTCGGGGCAACGGTCGAAACCAGCAACGGATCGAGCAGATACTCAAGGAGGGTGATCAAGTCCTCGTCCAGGTCACCAAGGACGCAATGGGCGCCAAAGGGGCGCGTCTCACCGGTGTGCCTTCGCTGCCAGGTCGATATCTTGTCCTCGTTCCCGATTCCGACAATGTCGGCATCAGCCGACGGCTGCCCGACGAAGACCGCACACGACTCCGCGAGGTGATCAACGAGGTGAGGCCGGACGGCTACGGCGTGATTGTTCGAACGGCCGCCCTGGACGCTTCGGCCGAGGAGCTTGCCGCCGACATCTCGGGTCTTCTCACGGACTGGGAGAAGATCCAGTCCGAAGCAGCTGAGGGACGACCGCCCCGGCTGATCCATGAGGAGCCGGAACTGCTCATCAAGGTCATCCGTGAGCATTTCACGTCTGACTTTCGCAAACTGCTCATCGATGACCGCCAGGCCTATCACACCGTGGTTTCCTATCTGGAGTCGACTGCTCCTGATCTCGTTTCCAAGGTGCAGTCGTACGAAGACTCGATTCCGCTATTCGACCGCTATCACGTTGACGACCAGCTCAAGAAGGCTCTCGACAGGAAGGTTTACCTGCCTTCGGGCGGTCACCTCGTCATCGACAGGACAGAAGCCCTCACCGTGATCGATGTCAACACCGGAAAATTCGTCGGGTCGAGCAATCTCGAGGAGACGGTGCTCCAGAACAATCTCGAGGCGGCGGAGGAGCTAGGCCGTCAGCTTCGCCTGAGAGACATTGGCGGGATAATCGTCATCGACTTCATCGACATGGAGTCGACGGGCAACCAGCAGAAGGTCCTGCGACGTCTCAAGGAGGCTCTTGCCAAGGACAAGACCCGAACTCAAGTCTTCGATGTTTCCCATCTCGGACTCGTCGAGATGACAAGAAAGAACGTGTCAGCCGGTCTCCTCGAGCAGTTCTCCCACAAGTGTGAGCATTGCTCGGGACGTGGCGTGGTCATCGACGAGTCTTTCAGCCCGCGGACGTCTCAGATGGACTCTGTCTCCGAGGTCGAAGCCTCGTGAAGTTCTAGTGCCCCCCAACGCAAATACGATGACGTTTCAACGGACAGATGACGCCGCTCGCGGTGTCCTCGCCCTCGACGCACCGCTGCGGGTGCGCTTTCGTCCTGCGTCCTTGCGAGGCGACGCCTCTGTCTCGCCGAAACATGCGACTTTATTTACGTTGGAGAGCACTCAGCTTTGCGCAAGACCGGTCTGCCGGTAGGATTTAGACCGATTCCCCCCTTTCTGGAAGAGGATTTCCATGTACGCCATTATTCGCGCCGGCGGCAAGCAGGCCAAGGTGCAGTCGGGTGATGTGATCGACATCGAACGCGTCAAGACCGATGACGAGGAGCTGACATTCGCTCCTCTGCTCGTCGTGGACGACGATGGAGCTGCGTTCTCGGATAGAGACGATCTGGACAAGGCCAGCGTGACAGCCAAGGTTCTGGGTGGGTCAGCCGGGCCCAAAATCGACATCTTCAAATACAAGAACAAGACCGGATACCGTCGTCGTCAGGGTCACAGACAGAAGTACACCCGTATAGAGATCACCGGGATCAACCTGGGAAGTGCCCCAGCCAAGAAATCTGCCAAGACAGCAGCCAAGAAGTCTGCGAAGTCGGCGGCCTCTGAAGAGGAGTAGAGATGTCCAAAACGAAAGCAGGCGGTTCTTCGAAGAACGGCCGCGATTCACATGCCAAAAGACTCGGCCCCAAAGTCTTCGATGGCGAGTTCGTCAACGCTGGTGCCATCATCGTGCGTCAGCGTGGCACCCGAATACACCCAGGTGAGAATGTCGGCAAGGGGAGAGATGACACTCTCTTCGCCACATCTGCCGGCACCGTCTCGTACGGGATGCGCGCCAACCGACGACTCGTCTCCGTTCTCCCGGAGTAGGTTCCTCCAACCAGGTTCCACCGGTCATGTTTGTTGACCGGGTTCGTGTCAGCCTTCGAGCCGGCAATGGCGGGGCTGGGGTTGTCTCGTTCGTAAGGGCGAAGGGAAAGCCGAAGGGCAAGCCCAGTGGGGGCAACGGGGGACCCGGTGGTTCGGTCATTCTTCGCGCCGACCCTTCCGTTGCGACGCTTCTGCGTTATAAGCGCAACCCCCACCACATAGCCGGCCACGGGACACACGGGCAGGGCGAGTTACGTCACGGGAAGAGTGGAGAGGACCTCTTTCTTCCTGTTCCGTTCGGCACGCTCGTAACAGACGAGGACGGAACGATCATTGCGGATCTTGTCGGTGAGGGCGAGGAGGTGCTGGCCGTTCGAGGCGGTCGAGGCGGTCGAGGCAACGCCGGTTTCGTGAGTCCTGCCAACCGGGCTCCCAGCGTCGCGGAGCAAGGTGAGTACGGCGGAGAAGAGTGGTTCACGTTCGAGCTCAAGCTGCTCGCCGACGCCGCCCTCATCGGGTTTCCCAATGCGGGCAAGTCCACCTTCATCTCGAAAGTGTCAGCGGCGAAGCCAAAGATCGCGGACTATCCCTTCACGACGCTCGAGCCCAACCTCGGTGTTGTCACAGTCGGAGATCGTGAATTCGTTCTCGCCGACATCCCCGGTCTCATCGAGGGGGCAGCCGAGGGTAAGGGACTCGGCCACGAGTTTCTTCGCCACACCGAAAGAGCCAGCGTTCTGGTGATCCTCCTCGACCCGGCCGAAACCCAACTCAACACACCATCGGAGCAATTGGAGATCCTGACAAGAGAGATCGCGGACTACTCCAGGGAGCTGTCTGAGCGCCCCCAGTTGGTTCTGGTCAACAAGTGCGATCTCTCCGGTGTCATCCCGACTGTGGATGCCACTGGCTCAGTTCCCGTATCGGCCTTGACAGGCGAAGGAATCACCGACGCCCTGCACGCGATTGCCGACCTCGTGGACCAGGCGGGGCGAGACGCCCCTGAGAGAAGGGGTTATGTCCTGCACAGACCTCTGGGGTCGACGTTTTCGGTGTTCAGGGAGGGCGACGCATGGAGGGTGGAAGGCCAAGCAGCAGAGCGTGCAGTCAGATTCGCAGATCTCACGGTGCTGGAGGCGGCCGACATGGCTGCCCACCGTCTCACCCGTCTCGGCGTCGATGACGCCCTGACCAACGCTGGAGCCAAGGAAGGTGACGAAGTTCGCATCGGCGA
>CAXMMT010000045.1:0-26520 GCA_964194555.1 uncultured Boseongicola sp.
CCGGTGACCAAGGTTGAGGTGGGCACCGAGGTAGTAGAAGTCAAAGCCAGGGTCGCTGAGGGTGCCGAACACGACCTGATCTGGAGTACCCAAACGACGCGGTATCCGACCTTCGCTCAGTACGAGAAAAAGACAGCGAGAGACCGCATTCCTGTAGTGGTACTCGACGCCATCTGAGCTTCCCTCATCGAGGGAGCGGGTCTTTGGGTCCGACTCCGTCGTAACGACGGTCGGACCAGGCGGGGTGTCCCCCGCGTGGCTCCCTACTTGAGCACGAATTGCGACTACAACCGGGAACGATGTCCTGGCGGCTGTCACCTAACCTCCGGAAACGATGTCGCTGCAGTCTCATCTCACAAATCTGGGCGGAGAGGCCTTTTCCCACATCGGTCTGTCGTCTGATTACGGACAGGTTGTCCCTTCCCAGCGACCAGAGCTGGCACAGTTCCAGTGCAACGGCGCAATGCCCGCTGCAAAAGAAGCGGGCAAACAACCGAGAGAGATAGCTTCGGCCGTGGCCGAGCGTCTGGCGCAGGCGCCGGAGATTGCCTCAACGCAGATTGCGGGGCCGGGATTCATCAACATCCGCCTCACCGACGAGGCGCTCATCGAGTGGGCCAACAGGAGCGCGGACGACAGCCACCTCGGTTACGACACCGCCCGTCAACCCTTGACCGTGGTCGTCGACTACGGAGGTCCCAACGTCGCCAAGGCAATGCACGTCGGGCATCTTCGGGCGACCATCATCGGTGATTCCCTCGCACGCCTGTTCTCCTTCGCCGGCCACGAAGTCATTCGGGATCCCCATTTCGGCGACTGGGGGTTTCAGATGGGTCTCCTCCTCGCCGCGATCAAGGAGAGGACTCCCGGTCTCCCCTACTTCGAGGCTGAGGCCACTGAATATCCGGATGAGTCGCCAGTGACCCTCGAGGACCTACAGCGCATCTACCCGGAGGCAGCGACCAGGGGACGGGAAGACGAGGACTTCGCCAATCGCGCCCGAGAGGCGACTGTTCGTCTCCAGCAGGGCGACCCCGGGTATCGAGCCCTCTGGCGTCACATGAAGTCCGTCTCGGAAGAATCCCAGCGGGACGACTTTCGAGCACTCGGCGTGGCCTTCGATCTTTGGTACGGCGAATCGGATGTCCACGACCGGATCGCCCCGATGGTCGACGCTCTGAAAGACTCAGGTGTCACCGAGCAATCGGACGGGGCCCTTGTCGTAAGAGTGGACCAGCCCGAAGATAATCGGGAGTGGCCACCGCTGATACTCCAGTCATCGGCCGGTGGGTTTCTCTACTCCACCACCGACCTGGCGACCGTGGAGATGAGAGTGAAGGATCTCGGCGCCGATCTCATGCTCTATGTGGTGGACCGGCGTCAGGCGGACCACTTCACCCAGGTATTCCGTGCAGCGCGCAAGGGAGAGATCGCTTCCGACGTGGTTGGACTGGAGCACATCGAGTTCGGAACGATGAACGGTCCCGACGGAAAGCCATTCAAGACTCGCGAGGGAGGAGTCGTCAGACTCGGCGACGTAATCAAGATGGTTCAGGACGCAGCCCTCGATCGCCTGAACGAAGCCCATCTCGCCGAAGAATACCCACAGCAGGAGAGGGAGGCCATCGCAACCACGGTCGGAGTCGCAGCTCTCAAATTCGGTGACCTGATCAACAACCGGAGCTCGGACTATGTACTCGATCTGGAGAAGTTCAGCTCGTTCGAAGGCAAGACGGGACCCTATCTCCAGTACGCCGCGGTGCGGATCAAGTCAATCCTCCGAAAGGCATCGGTGCAGGGACTTTCGACGGGTGAGATCATCGGACCTACCGTCGATGTCGAACGCGAGTTGGTTCTCGAACTACTCAACCTCCCCCCGGTGATAGACCGAAGCATCGATCTGCGAGCGCCGAACCACGTCGCCGAGTACGCCTACGCGCTGGCCAGTCGGTTCAACCGCTTCTATGACGCCTGTCACATCCTGTCCGAGCCCGACCCGCGACAGCAGGCGTCTTGGCTGCAACTCTCCACCTGGACCCTCGCCGCTCTGGAGCGCCTTCTCGACCTGCTCGGCATCGAGATACCGGATCGAATGTAGCCATGTCGTTCACGGTGAGGATGGCTCGCCCTGAAGATGCCGAACAGATAGTCCCGTGGACCACGGACACCTTTGAGTGGGGGGATTACGTGCCGGACCGTCTCGACACTTGGATCGACGATCCCAACTCCGCGGTCGTCGTTTGTGTGGATGCATCTGAGACACCAATGGCCATGGTTCATGCTCTGATGCTCTCCGAAACGGAAGGGTGGCTGGAAGCAGCCCGTGTGCACCCCGACCACAAGCGCTCCGGCATGGGATCCGCATTGAATCATGCAGGGGTGGTCTGGGCGCGGGAGCTCGGCGCCAGGGTCGTCCGGCTCGCAACCGAGGCCGACAACGATGATGCGCGACGCCAGGTAGAGACCCTCGGCTACCGGAAAACCTCGAGCTGGGGCTATGCCCGACATGTGATCGGATCGACCCCGGCCGGCCCGAGTGACCCTGGTCTCAAACCTGCGCCACGATCGGATATCGACGCCGCTTGGATTTTCTGGTCGACGAGTGAGCTGTCCCATGTGGGTCGCGGGCTGCTTGCCCACGGATGGCAGTGGCGCAAGGCGATGCCGGAAGACCTCGCCGACGCTGCCGGGGCCAGCAATTTCTTTCAGTCCCCGGGTGGCTGGGTGGTTATCGACGAGTCCAACAACGACCTGATCCAGACACTCTGGATAGCCACAACGTCAGAAGAGGCACCTCGACTGCTCGTCGATCTCATCGAACTGGCTCGTCAACGCGGCGCCAGCGAGATTGCTGTCAAGATGCCGAACATCCCGTGGGTCATGGAAGCATTGTCGAGATGGGGCGGAGACCCCAGGGAAATTGTCGTTTATTCGCTCGCGGTGTGAGTCAGATGAGGATTCTCATCGAAGCCACGACCCAAACGATGAACATCGCCGGCACATCCACTCGATGAACCCATTCGGCCTCCACCGGTAGCCATCGGACGCCAAGAGAAAGCGGAACACCGATCACGGGCATAGCGGTCATTCCGGCCACTCCCACGGCCCGCAGGGTTTCGGCCCCCTGAAGAAGAGGTTTGGGTAGACCGTCTAGAACCCTCCCCATGACCCCATAGAGAAGCAAAGCACCAAACCCGATGGCAAAAACGGCCAGCGTTCGGCCGATTCCCACCTCCCAAAGCCGGAACCCGACCAGACGTCTGCCGCGTCCCAACGGACCCTCCGAAGCGACTCCCAGACAGAACAAGCCCGTGACGGCAAGCACCACCGCCGAGACAAGCGTGGTCCCCGTCGACAGGTCCCCGGACACGTCCACGACATCAAAGCCGGCGAGCAGCACCGCCAGTGAGAGTCCGACAAGAAGACTGCCGAGCACCATCAGGCCAACATCCAACATCGTGCCAAAGGCGCCGTACGCAAGAATGGCGTAGCGTTTCAGTGTCGAAAGCATCGACGTCTTCGGGGGAGTGGTCTCGGTCATTCGCTAGTGGTCCTCAGTCCGACTCCACGAGGGCAGCCAGGTACCACTCGATCGGGTGTGCGATCTCATAGTCGTCCTCGAGGTAGCTGCGGAGTTGCATTTCACAACCCGGGTTGGCGGAAGCGACCCGGGTCACACCGGTGGAACGTATCTGGTCGGCCTTTTGGTTTCCCAACTGTGCCGATGCTTCAGGTTGCAGGATTGTGTACAGCCCGGCAGCACCGCAGCAGAAGGCCACCTCATCGCTCTCCACGACCTCATATCCGGCAGCCTCCAGAATCCGCCGCGGCTCACGGATGACGCCTTGAGCATGGCGGAGATGACACGGATCCTGAATCGCTATCTGACCGCGGGGCTTGTCGAGTTGTGGAAGACGACCATCATCGATGGCTCTTGCGACTGCCACGGTGATATCAACACTCACCTCACCAACGCTTTCTCCGTTGGCGTCCCAATGCTCATAGCCGCCCAGGTGGGCCGAGCAGCCGGCACCCGTGGCAACCACCATGTCGTAGTCTGCGAAGGCTCCAACGTTGATGGCCGCCATCTGGTGAGCTTCCTTGGCCTTTCCATCGTGGGCGGCGAGGGCGCCGCAACAGGTCTGGGCCTTTGGCACCTCGACCCGATGGCCCGCCATCTCGAGAAGATCGATAGCAGCCCGGTTCACCGGCCTGAACCACTGATCCTGAATGCAGCCGCTCAAAAGACCAATGGTCCCGGCCTCGCCGCTACCACCAATGTGCCCAATTGAAGGGCCGGGACGGCCACGAAGACGACGCGCACCTCCGACGATCCGCTCATATTTCTTTGGGGCCAGCCTCGTCAGGCCGAGTGACTGGGCCATCGAAAGAATCCCGGCCCCGACCCTCATCACGCCCCGCGAGGGAATCATCGAGCCTTGTATCCACCCACGCCGGCGCTGTCGACCCGACACCTGCTCATTGATCTCTGCCCTGGTTCCCTCCAACATACGTCCATAAGGCACCATCCCCGGGCACACCGGCTCGCAGGCCCTGCATCCGAGACAGAAATCGATGATGCCGGCGAAGGTCTCGTCGACATCGACGATCCCCTCCTCAACCGCCGACATGGCTTGAAGACGACCACGCGGCGAGGCCGTCTCGCGCCCGGTGAGCCTGAATGTGGGACAGACGGGCAGACAAAGCCCACACTGCACGCACGCATCCAGCTCCTCCGAAGTGGGGCGGTCGACGGTGACCCAGGTCATCAGATTCCCCCGGGTAGTCGACCCGGGTTGATGATCCGTGCGGGATCAAACTCGGCGATCAGCCGACGCTGCAGATCCAGCCCCGAAGGAGGGGAACCCCACGGATCGAACTCTTTTTGAAAGTCTGGCGGCGCCTCCACTACGACGAGATGCCCTCCAACGGATTCGGCCCATGCCCGTATCTCGATCGCTGCTTCGGCGTCATCGGACGCTGCCCGGATGTCGCCGACCCCATGAATCGCCAGGTAGCGCCAGTCGTCAGCGAGGTAGGCGGTTGCCTGGCCGGTGAGTGCCGGAGGAACTCGAAGCGACCACTTATGAGAACCGGACGGATCAGCCGGCCAGTCCAGGCCGTCGGCAGATTCGCCATCAAGCCGATCGGACAGGGCCGAAACAACCTCCTGAGTGCCCCAGAGAAACACCCGTGTTGAGCCGTTCTCCTCCAGGACGGCCAGTGGTCGGGCAATCGCCGAGACCTCATCCGGGCTGTCCACGGTCACGGTCACTCCCGCAGGAGGCATCGGCCAGAGTCTCAAACACACCGACACAATCACACCGAGCGACCCGAATGCACCCACGCTCAACTTCTGCATGTCGTAGCCGGTGACATTCTTGACCACACGGCCACCACTGCGAACGATCCGACCGTCACCGGTGACGACCGTCGTCTCCAGGATCCGTTCCCGAGTTCCATACAGACGCCCGCGGCGAAGAGCCGCCGCACCTGCCGCTATCGCTCCGCCAACGGTTGACGCTCCCGGAACTTCTGGAAACACCGCGGTCTGATTCTCACCGGCGAGCCTGGTCTCGAGGTCGGCGATGGGTGCCCCGGCCCCTACGACCAGAGTCAGGTCGCCCGGCACCCAGGACTCGACCTCACCGAGACGCTCCATCGACATCACAATGTCCGGAGGAGGCGGTGCTCCGTACCCGGACCGGGTGCCACCACCCCAGACCTGGACGTTGAGACCCTTCTCGGTGGCGTGGTGAAGAACCGAGGCCACATCGTGGGCGCTCTTCGGTGCGACTGCCAGCTCCGCGTCTGGAGCGCCCTCGAGTTCGGCCGCCAGTCGGGTGATGTGTGGCGGGTGGGAGGTCAAACCCAGGCGCCCTCCGGAACCTCGCGGCGCACTCCACCAAAGTCGAAACATCGAGACCCGTCGGGAAGGACCTTCCTCGGATTGAACAATCCCGTCGGATCGAAGACCTCTTTGAGACGGGCCTGGGCATCGAGGTCGATCTCGGTGAAAGCCATTCTCATCAGGTCTCGCTTCTCGAGACCGATTCCATGCTCGCCAGAAAGAGCTCCTCCCACCTTGAGGCAGAATGTCACGATCTCATCGCCGGCCTTGTGGACCCTCTCATTGATGCCCGGCTCGCTTGCATCGAAGGCGATCAGCGGATGAACGTTTCCGTCGCCGGCGTGGAAAACGTTGAGCAATGTAAGGTCGTAACGATCGGCGATCTCGTAGATCGTCTTCATCGTCTCCACGAGCTTGGTCCGGGGCACGACGGCATCATGAAGGTAGTAGTCGGGCGCCAGCTGGGCCATCGCTCCGAATGCAGACTTTCGGCCCTTCCAGAGAAGAGCACGATGCTCCTCGGTTGTGGCAACCTGAACATCTCTGGCATCGTTGGCACGACCAATCTCGCCAATCTGGCCGGCTTGGGAGTCCACGCCTTCCAACTCACCGATCACCTCTGCCAGAAGCACGGCGGCGGCATCGGTGGGCAGTCCGGCATGCAGCCAGTTCTCCACCGCCGTTGTCATGCGCTGGTCCATGAGCTCGAGTGCGGCCGGAACCATGCCAGCGGCGATTATCTCCGAGACCGTGGTGACTGCTCCTTCCATGGTGGGAAAATCGAGAAGCAGCGTCCTTACCTCTGGTTCGATGGGCAGGAGACGAACCAGGACTCGGGTGACGATGCCCAACGTTCCTTCGGACCCCACGATCAGACCCTTGAGATCGAGACCCGGTGAATCTGGAGCCAACCCGCCTAGAACCACGATCTCACCATCGACGAGGACGACCTCGAGACCGAGAACATGACTGGTCGTGCTGCCCTCAGAGAGGGTGTGCGCACCTCCGGAGTTGTTGGCCACGTTTCCGCCGATGGTGCAGGCGGACTGCGACGACGGATCGGGCGCGAAGTGCAGACCGAACGGTGCCGCCGCTGCGCTGAGGTCGAGATTGATGACACCAGCGCCGACCCATGCGGTTCTGTTATCCGGGTCGATCTCCACCGAATTCAGGGCTGTGGTGGTCAGCACGATGCCGCCCTCCGTCGGGCTCGCACCGGCCGTGAGCCCCGTCCCGGCCCCACGGGCCACGATTGGGACACTATGCGACGCGGCGATCTGGACAACGGTCGCAACCTGCTCAGCCGACTGAGGGAAGACAACAAATGTCGCTTCGCCTCTTATGAGCGAGGCGTCCTTCGAGTAGATGTGCAGCTCCAGCGGCTCCTCGAGGACGTTCTCTTTCCCGAGAGCCTGGCGAAGATCCGCGAGCAGCGTCATGTCGTGAGGGTACCGCTTACCCGTCAGACGCGCCCCAACCCCCGCCGCCTGGTGTCAGCACGACGAGTCGGTCGCCCGGTTCGACATCGACAGTCACTTTGCCGGGAAGACGCTCTCTCTCGCCGCCGCGATGGATCAGCCAGTCCTCGCCGACCTCGCCGGACTGGCCCCCGGCCAGGCCCCATGGCCCAATGCGGCGTCGCTCACCCATCAATGACAGTGTCGCCGGCACCTCGAAAAGGATCTCACGGCGAATGCCCTCGCCACCCCGATAGCGACCCAGGCCACCGCTCCCCCTCCGCAAGGTGTAGGCAGTCACCCGGAACGGGAAGTGGGTGTGCAGAGCCTCGATCGGTGTGTTCTGGGTGTTGGTCATCCCGGTCTGGATACCCGATTGGCCGTCCCGATATGGGCGAGCCCCCTGGCCTCCCGCCACCGTCTCGTAGTAGGCGAACTCGTCGTCGCCGATGAGAACGTTGTTCATGGTCCCCTGCGACGCCGCTGGAACGCGGTCCGGTGCTGCCTGGCTGAGAGCCCCGAGCAGAACATCCGCAATTCGCTGGCTTGTCTCGACGTTGCCCGCCGCCACGGCAGCGGGTGCCAACGCATTCACGATCGAGCCCTCCGGCGCCAGCAGGGAAAGAGGCCGATAGCACCCACCGTTGGCAGGAATGGTCGGATCGGTGGCGACCCGAACCGCGTAGTAGAGACAAGAGCGCGTTACCGCCTCCACGGCATTGAAGTTGGCCTCAACTTGGGGATCCGACCCGGAGAAGTCGGCAGTCAGCGACCCACCGTCGATGGTCACCCTCACACGGATCGCAACGTCTCTGGCCCCATGCTCCATGAAATCCTCGAACTCATAGGATCCGTCCGGCAAGACCTCGAGGGCAGAGGTCATACGGCGCTCGCCATAACCGAGCAAGGCCTGGGCGACGCCGTCGTATCGGTCAAAGCCTTCGGTCTCCACCAATTCGACCAAACGTCTCACCGCAACCGCGTTGGCGCCCATCTGAGCATCGAGATCCCCTCTCCTCTCCCATGGCGTCCGTGACGCGGAGACGAACGGGCCAACGAACTCATCTACCCAGGCTCCATCCCGAACCGCGACGGTCGGAGGGACCCGATGCCCTTCCTGGTCGACCGTCACCGCGTGGGCAGGCATCGACCCTGGAGCCTCACCACCGACATCCGCATGATGCGCCCGATTAGCCACCCAGGCGACATGGCGACCATCCGAAAACACCGGAGCAACGATCGTGAGATCGTTGAGATGGGTGCCTCCGTGGAAGGGGTCGTTTACGGCGTATTGGATCCCCGGCTCGGGGTCGAAACCCCGGATACAGGCCGCCACCGACTCCGGCATCGAGCCGAGATGCACCGGGATGTGCTCGGCTTGCGCCAGCATCTCCCCTCCTGTCGTGAAGACGGCCGCCGAACAGTCCGACCTCTCTTTGATATTCGGAGATAAAGAGGTGCGTCGAAGAACACCGCCCATCTCTTCTGCGATGGCCGAGAAACGGTTTCGGGCGACCTCGAGTGTGATCGGGTCGATCATCGATCGACCAGTTCACTGATGTGCTTGGTGGCCTCGCGGAACGACAACCCCGACAATCTCTCCCTATGTTCATTGACGAAACCTGCCACCAGATCGGCGTCCGTCTTGGCGTACTCGCGAAGTGCCCACCCGATCGCCTTCCTGATGAAGAACTCCTCCTCGAATGCTCTCCGCTCACAGAATCGGAACAATCGCTCGGGGTCGGTGTGCTCCTTGGCGCCGACTTGACAGATGATCGCCGATCGCCGCAACCACAAGTCGTCGTCATCGATCCAGGCGTCCACCGTCGGCCACGTACCGTCGGCGTAGTTGATGACGAGGTACCGCACCATGTGGGTGGCGGTCTCGTCGACGAAATCCCACCAGGCCCCTTCGGTGATCATCCTACGAAAGAGCGGAAGTGACTCCGGGACCAGGTACTGCTGGTGACTGACGGCAACACCCTGAGCCAGATATCTTTCCTCGCGATGGGGAAGGGCCCACAGAGCGAGAACAAGGCTCTCGTACTCATCGCGGTCCTCCGGAGCAAACTCTCTCACCAGTCTTCGGAGAATCGGTGTCCTCCCCGGCTTCTGCACCCCGTAGAAAGGCATGTCGGTCTTCATGTATGCCTGCATCCCGGCGGCTTTCTCCGGATTGGCGGCCGCGGCGAGGGCCCCGGAGACATAGACGCAGGCTTCGGTGATCGAAACACTCACACGGAGATCTCCAGTGTGCCGTCGCCAAGAACTTCGAGACGGTCCCCTCCCTGGATCAGAACGGCCGAGTTCGCCTCGATGATCGTGGCCGGCCCCTCAACAACGAATCCGGGGGGCAGAGTCTGACGGCCCCACACACCATCACGAACCACAGGGCTTGAATCGCTGCCGGGACCGGGGACGTCGTCCCAGGACAACGGGGCCCCGCCGGTGACGGTGACCCGCAAGTTGACGAGTTCGACTGCCTCATCCGGCCTGGCGAAGCCAAACATCTGGAGATGTGCTGACTCGAAGCGATCTCTCACCACCGGCCACGACCGGCCGGCTTCGACCTCCAGCTCATGGGATTGACCGACATATCGCACATCCGCCGTGACACGAGTGGACAACTGCTCGAAACCGAAGACGTCGCTGAACCGGTCCGAAGCCTCCGCAGTCATGAGGCCGATCTCGGCTTCCAGTCTGTCATCGTCTTCCCGCATCATCACCGTGCGAGCGGCGTCAGCCCTTGGTGCCGCCAGGAGAAGGCCCAGAGCGGAGAACACACCGGACAGCGGCGGAACAAGCACTTTCCCGATGCCGAGCCCACGAGCCAATCGGGTGGCATGGAGACCACCGGCGCCGCCAAAAGCCACCAGGACCGCCTCCCGCGGATCGGCACCCTCCTCAACGGACACCGACCGAAGGGCATGCTCCATATGACTGTCCACCACTTCGAGCATCCCGGAAGCGGTGGCATCCACCGAGAGACCAAGCGTGTCCCCCAAAGACTCGATGGCATCACGAGCGGCGTCAGCATCGAGAGGGACCGATCCAGCCATCGCCAGATCGGAGGGGAGGTTTCCCGTGACGATGTTGGCGTCGGTCACTGTCGGCTCGCGCCCGCCGCGGCCATAAGCGGCGGGGCCAGGAATGGCACCCGCCGAGCGGGGGCCGACCCGAAGAGCGCCACCAGCGTCCGCCCACCCGATGCTCCCCCCGCCGGCACCAATGGTCCTAATCGGGACTGACGGCACTCGATTGACCCGTCCTGCCACGTGGTGGCCGGACCCGACGGCAAGCACTCCATCGTTGATTCGACAGACATCGGTGGACGTCCCACCCATGTCGAAGGACAGCACGGTCTCATGCCCGTGATGCCGGCCCAGTGCAGCGGCGGCAACCGCCCCACCAGCAGGGCCCGACAGGACCAGGCGGCCCGCCGACTCTGGCCCCTGGGCGAAGGGGAGAAGCCCCCCCGACGATGTCATCACAAGACGCTTCCTCATCGAGAGCCGGGAATCGAGTGTCCGGAGGTAGTCGGCCACCGAGGGCGTCAGATACGCCGACAGGACAGTCGTGCTCAGTCTTTCGTATTCACGGAACTCGGGAGACACCAACGACGAGACAAGCACCGGAATCGACAGCGCCTCCTCCAACTCGCTCGCCAGAGCGCGCTCCTCGGACGGGTCCAAATAGGACTCGATGAGCCCCACGGCGACCACTTCAGGAGACGACTCGATGACACTCTTCAGCAATGCTCGCCGGTCTCCGTCGAACCCATGTCTCCGCGACCGATCCACCAGTGGGGCGGGGCGGTCGACACTGCTGTCGTAGAGCGAAGGGCGATCCTGACGGCCGATCTCGATGATGTCCTCGTAACCGGCATCGGTGACCAGAGCGACAACCGCCCCCTTCCCCTCGAGGAGCGCGTTCGTCGCTGCGGTCGTGCCGTGAAGAAACAGGTCATTAGGCCCACCTGTCACCGCCGCCACCACGCCTTCTGATTGATCGAGGCTGGTCGGCACTTTCTCTCCGGTGATGTCCTGGCCGTCGAAGACAACAACATCGGTGAAGGTTCCGCCGACGTCCACAGCGATGATCCGGCTCATCGGACTACGCTCGCCGCTCGATGCCAGTCAGATCTGACCCCACCCCCAACCCCAACGCAATGAAGTTCAGCGTCGGGTCACCCGTTGGAGGGCCGGGGACATATGTCAGGGGTTCCGAGCCCGAGGAGGCCTTCGTGGCCGAGCTGCTTGCTATCGACGAGGTGACGAGCATCTTTCTGACCGCAGACTTCGTCACCATCTCAAAGACTCCCACCGGTTCGTGGGACATCATCGCCCCATCAGCAACAGCGATCCTAGAGAGCCACTTCGAAGTCTGACTTCACGGAACGGTGATGGTTGTGGGACGCCGCACACCGTCTAAGCCTTCGACCATTGCAAACACACGCCAGCGTCCGTCCTCGAGTTGTTCGCCGCCCAGTACCGGTCCATGCGTCGACTCGACCTGCTCTTGCAATGCTGCCGGAAGGGGGGTCAGGGTCAGACTCATCGGGGATGATCCCTCAGGCGTTGTGATTACCGGGGGGCGGGAGACCCTGGAGACTCCGTCGTCCCCAACAATCACACTGATCGTGGCAACTCTGGTTGGCTGACGAACGAAACCACCCTCACCCTCCGCCATCAACGACCGCACCAGTACTTCTATGTCGTAGACGAGAGGCGCTGTCTCCGTCACGCTCTGGACCCCCACCCAGTCGACGAACACCTGGATGCCGACCGGAGCCTCGGGAAGAGGAACACCTGATGGCATGAGTGACCGCAGAGTCTCCTGGGATTGGTCAGACCCGTCCATGGCGAAATACTCGACAGCGAACCACCCGGCGAGGGCCTTCGCCTGATCGATGATGCGCTCAGGGTTTACCGCATACAGATCAGCTTCGGCCAGTAGCAGCGGCGTCTGCGTCGTTGTCGGGGTAACCGGAGCGACAGCGGCCGCGGATGGGGGTTCAGTCACGGCCACAGCCGCCGGCGGCGGAGGGGCCGGTTGGCTCTTCACAAAGGAATAGGCGAGAGCGCCGACAGCGACGGCTCCCGCCACAGCGACCACCAACCATTGTCGATCTCCACTCTGCTTGTCCAGGGTCTCCCACGGAATCCGCTCGTAGACCTCTTGTCGTTCCTCATCCATATCTCGAAGGTATGGGTTGCCGGGCGCCGCTTCAAGAGGGTTGAGCCAGGAGTCTTCCAACCAGGGAACTCAAGCACCGACAGCTATCGTCTCAATGAACATGGCAGTCAACCCCGATCCGAAGCCGGGACGCTGGATCCTCCCCCTGGTCATTCTCGGGATGATCGCGTTCACTTACTTCTTCGTTCGCGAGCTCCCTGAGGCGTCCCCGGACACGACACTCGCGGGGCAGCCAACCACAACCACGACACTCGACAGCACCGAAACGACTGTCGATGGCGATGGAAGTGAGCTCGACCCTGAGACTCAGGCCTATCTCGACGAGCTTGACGTAGTCAACGCCGATCTGCAGCTTTTGACTACCGAGATGGTGACCGTGAATGACGGTTTCGACGCCGATCCGCGAGAGATCGAGTACGAAGATGCCGAAGCAAGGCTCGAAGTTGTGGCAAACGACACAAGCGACCTCTCCGATCAGGTCACCGCCATGACCGTACCTGCCGGGCTCGAGGTCAACCACGATGCGCTGATAACCGCGATCCAGTTCGCTGCACTTGCCGCGGGCGACGCTCTCGACGGTCTTCGTTCGACCGACACAGGCGAACTACGAAGGGCTGCGGTCGAGGCTTACGTCCAGGCCACCGGAGACTTCGACACCGAGGTCACCAACGCCCACAACGCCGCAGACGACACCTCTTAGTGGTCCTCTCCCTGTGAAAGGGCCGAGCTGCCGCTAGGCCCTTTTCCTAATCGCCGCGACGACGGCTAGATGTCGTAGTACAGGTGGAACTCGTGCGGGTGAGGCCGCAATCTCACCGGATCGACCTCATGGACGGTCTTGTAGGAGATCCATGTGTCGATCAGGTCTTGGGTGAATACTCCACCCTGGAGTAGGAAGTCATGGTCTTGCTGAAGGGCCTCCAGCGCCTCATCGAGACTCCCGGGTACCGAAGGCAGCCCTGCAAGCTCTGCCGGTGGCAAGTCGTAGATATCCTTGTCCACCGGATCATGCGGCTCGATCCGGTTCTGAACGCCGTCGAGGCCGGCCATGAGCATGGCCGCGAAGGCCAGGTAGGGGTTGGCCGACGGATCTGGGCACCGGAACTCGATTCGCTTCGCCGGCGGAGCTTGCGAATACTGCGGGATTCGAATGGCAGCCGATCGGTTTCGACTCGAGTACACAAGGTTGACAGGGGCCTCATACCCCGGCACCAGGCGGCGATAGGAGTTGGTCGTCGGGGCGGCGAAAGCCAGAACGGCCGCTGCGTGCTTGAGAAGCCCTCCGATGTACCAACGGGCGATGTCGGAAAGACCGGCGTAACCACCCTCATCGAACATCAGCGTCTCGCCGTTCTTCCACAACGACTGGTGCACGTGCATCCCCGAACCGTTGTCCTCGAAGATCGGCTTGGGCATGAAAGTAACGGTCTTGCCGGCCTCCCAGGCCGTGTTTTTCACGATGTACTTGTAGAGAGTGACGTTGTCGGCGGTCCTGAGCAGCGTGTCGTAGCGCATGTCGATCTCCGCCTGCCCAGCGGTCCCGACCTCGTGATGCTGCACCTCGATCTGAATACCGGCTTTCTCGAGCCTGGCCGTCATCTCCGAACGAAGGTCCTGGAAGTGATCGGTGGGCGGGACCGGGAAGTAACCCTCTTTGTAACGAGGCTTGTAACCCAGGTTTCCGCCTTCTTCGACGGCTCCAGAGTTCCACGCGCCCTCGATGGAGTCGATGTAGTAGTACCCCGAGTTCTGGTCCTGACCAAAGCGCACATCGTCCAGGATGTAGAACTCGGCCTCGGGCCCCCAGAAAGACGTGTCGGCGAGACCCGTGCTGACCAGATAATCCTCGGCCTTTTTGGCCACATAGCGGGGATCCTTGTCGTAGGGCGTCCCCGTTATCGGGTCGTTGACGAAGCAATAGATGATCAACGTCTTCCGCGATCGAAATTGGTCGTCGATCGCTGTGGAAGGATCCGGGATCAGAAGCATGTCGGACTCCTGGATGTCCTGAAAACCACGGATTGAGGATCCATCGAAGCCAAAGCCGGCTTCGAATGAGTCCTCCGTCAGCTCCCTGGCGGGAACGGTGAAGTGCTGAACCTGGCCGGGCAGGTCACAGAATCGAAGGTCGACGAACTCGTATCCCTCGTCAGCTACAAGGGACAAGACGTCGGTAGCCGTCTCAGTCACGATTACTCCTCTCGGGTCGATTACTTATCGTTGACAACATCTTTGTAAATACGATCGGTTGCCGGTCGGTTGCTGAAGTGTGAACACTCTGTTTCCGAAGTCAGCATGTGCAAGGGTCGGGGCCCGGCACCCACCTGACTACCGTCCCGCTACGTCATGCCAGCAACCATCGTTTTGGGCGCCCAGTGGGGTGACGAGGGCAAAGGCCGGGTGGTTGACCACTTCTCGAGGACGGCCGACTACGTGGTCAGGTACCAAGGCGGAAACAACGCCGGGCACACCATCGTCGTCGAAGACCAAAGGCTCGCTCTTTCCCTGATCCCCTCCGGGATTCTCTACCCGAGCTGCATTCCGGTCATTGCCTCGGGCACAGTGATCGACCCGAAGGTCCTGCTCGACGAGATGGAGATGGTGGCAGGAAGGGGTCTCGACCCGTCACGGGTTCGACTGTCCTCGAGTGCCCATCTCATCATGCCCTATCACCGCAAGCTCGACACCGCCATTGAGCGTTACCTTGGAGAGAACCAGATCGGGACTACCAGAAAGGGAATCGGCCCCGCCTACACAGACAAGTACTCGCGGGTGGGCATCAGGGTCCAGGACCTGTTCGACCCGAAGATCTTCGCCGAGAAGGTCGAGGCTGCCCTCGAGGACAAGAACAAGATTCTCCCGCGGGTCTACAACACCCTCCCCATGGATGCCGACGAGATCGTCGAGGAGTACCTCGGGTATGCCGAGCGTCTTCGACCACACGTCACGGATACCTCGCTTCTTCTCTGGAACGCCATCAACGATGGCAGCGAAGTGCTCTTCGAGGGTGCGCAGGGGACACTGCTCGACGTCGACCATGGGACGTACCCTTTCGTCACATCATCGAACCCCACCGCCGGAGGAGCGCTGGTCGGCTCTGGCGTCGGTCCCAAAGCGATTGACGAGATCGTGGGCGTGGCGAAGGCTTACATCTCCCGGGTGGGGACAGGACCCTTCCCGACCGAACTCCGCGACGAGATCGGCGACACAATGATCGAGCTCGGAGGCGAATATGGAACGGTCACCGGGCGCCGGCGGCGCTGCGGATGGCTCGACCTTCTCGCTCTCCGTTATGCGGCAAGGGTCAACAGCCTCACCAAACTGTTCCTCACCAAAATGGACATCCTCTCTGCCTTTGACACCATCAAGGCAGCTACCAGTTACCGGTCGGGCGGCGAGCGTTACGACGAGTTTCCGGCTCAACAGTCTGTGCTCTATCACTGTGAGCCTGAATACATCGAACTGGCCGGATGGAAGGTGGACATCACCGGCGTGCGTGAGTACGACGACCTGCCCGACGAGACACGAGCCTACGTCGAATACATCGAAGAGGCCGTCGGGGTACCCGTCGGCTGGGTCTCCGTTGGCCCGGAACGGTCCCAATTGATCGAGATCTCATGAGGATCCTCCTGGTCGGAGGTGGGGGCCGGGAGCACTCCATCGGATGGAAGTTGGCGCAATCTTCTCGTGTCGACGAGTTGATTTCTCTACCCGGCAATCCCGGCCTCGCCGAGTTGGGTCCAACGGTCGAGGGCATCGACATCGACGACGTGGGGGCGATCGCGGCCATGGCTCTCTTCCACCAGGTCGACCTAGTCATCGTCGGTCCGGAGGCGCCCCTTGCCGCCGGAGTGGCCGATGCGGCTACTTCACTCGGGATTCCCGTGTTCGGACCCACTCGATCAGCCGCCCGACTGGAGTCTTCCAAATCGTTTGCCAAGGATGTGATGAGCCGGGCAAGCATTCCCACCGGAGAATCAGAGATGTTCACGGATCATCAGCGCGCCATCGATCATCTATCCCGGACCGAAGGCCCCTATGTGGTCAAGGCAGATGGTCTGGCGGCAGGAAAGGGGGTGCTGGTAACGGAGTCCCGCACCGATGCAGAATCGTGGGTCGGGTACTGCCTGGAGGGCGGATTCGGTGCAGCAGGTGCATCGGTGATCATCGAGGAGTATCTCAATGGGCCGGAAGTGAGTGTCTTCGCGGTGTGCACCGAGAACGGCGCCGCGCCCCTGGAGCCGGCCCGGGACTACAAGCGTTTGTTCGAAGGAGACGAGGGACCGAATACCGGAGGGATGGGCTCCTACTCGCCCGTGGATGACCTTCCTGAAGGTCTCGTCTCCGGCGTGATGGACGAAGTCATCGACCCGACACTCGAGCAGATGAAGGCTGACGGCAACCCTTTCACCGGTTTCCTGTACGCCGGACTGGCACTGACCGAGAGCGGTCCGAAGGTTCTCGAGTTCAACGTGAGACTGGGCGATCCTGAGTGTCAGGCAATTCTGCCTCGCATGACGAGCGATCTCGTGGATGTGCTGGAGGGAGCTTCACCTGAGTGGTCGGACCTGGCAACGGTGAACGTCGTGCTCGCCGCCAAGGGCTACCCGACCGCACCGGAGAAAGGGGCTGTCATCAGGGGCCTCGACCGCGTTCCCGACGATGTGATCGTCTTCCACGCAGGGACAAAGCGAGACGGAAACAAGCTGCTCGCGAACGGTGGCCGTGTGCTCAACCTCGTCGGCACAGGGTCGACGATCGGAGAAGCGAGGACGAGAGCATATGACGCCGCCGACATGGTTGCCTGGCCTGGAGTCGAGTTCCGGACCGATATCGCCGGCTAAGGGCCGATCACGTCGTCGAGCATTCGAATCTCATCCGGTGGGTCGGTCGATAGAACCACCGAGCCACTGATCACGTCTGCCTTTGCTGCCTCCAACTCGGGGACTATGTGGTCGATGAATCCGCCGGTGGTCACATAGTCCACCCCGCCGTTCTCGATACTCAAGACAACATGCTGGGGCGCACCAGTGAGGGCGAACCTGGCAATCGCTTCCTGGACGCCAATGTCCATTCTCTTGACGATCGAAGTCGCGATATGAGCAGTCCAGAACTCAGCAACAGGTTCGAACCAGGGGGTGGCACGTACCTTCAAGTATTCATCGTCATCGACACCGATCGCCCACATCGGCGAGCCGGTCTCGGCGGCTACGGATGCCACTGCGTCGAAAACACCGTTACCGGAGAATCCGGCCGCCTGGAAGACAACATCGGAGCCCTCATTGATCAGGATCTCAGCCGCCCACCTACCCATGGTCGGACTCGAGTATCCACTCAAGTCGAAAATAGACGTCAAATAGACCGCGCCTACTTCAATTTCGGGGTTGACCCTGGTGGCCCCTTGCTCAAACCCGGTGTGGAAGGGCAGCATAAAATCGAAGTCTGTCCCCACCACGATTCCGACCTGATCGGTCTCTGTCATGAGCCCGGCTGTAACACCCGCCAGATAGCCGACCTCATCGTGGCTACTGACGATGCAGGCCGTGTTCTCGAGACTCGTCACCAGCGCTGCTGTCTCGACGTCGCAATCAACAAGGATGTAGCTCGCCTCGGGGTATCTCTCAGTCATCTCACTCACTGAGGCAGAGCGGAACACCGCGCCAGTCATTATGAGCAGGGATGCCCCACGCTCCAACAGCGCCTCTACCTCGGGTAGAAACGCCAGGCTGTCAACGAACTCCTTGCCGGTAAGCCCATTCGCCTCAAGCCCTGCCCTGTACCCGGAATCGACCATTTCGGCGAACCCCGAACCAAGCACCGGCTCTGCCCAGAGAATCACGTCCGGTGGCGGTTCCGGGAGCAGGCTCACGATAAGGATGGTCACCGCGGCAGCTAGCGCCGCCACGGCACCACCGAAGTACCAGAGCCGGCGCCGGGCACTCTTCTGGAGCGTCTCTTCCTTGGCGGTTTGATCGAGCCGCGCATCTCTTTCGCGACGACGCATCTCAACCGACGCGTCGATGAACCGGGTTTCGGTCGCGGTGAGCATCAGGGTTGTGGAGTCGCTCCAGTCCTCGAACTGCTGGAGTCTTTCTCCACGGAGCAGGTAGTCCTCCGACTTGTCGGCTTCGATCCACTCCTGAGCGGCAGTGTCCAACGCGTAGAGCCGATCGAGGTCATCGGAGTGGTTCGTTATCCAGGACTCCAACTGGGGCCACTCCGAGATCAGGTACTCATGCGCCATCTCCACCACCGCGGCACCGGAGGGGTCACGGTCAAAGGTTATGAGACGATGGGCACCAAGCGCCTCCAGCACACCTTGAAGCGCGATCCGATCGACACCAAGATCGAGTAGATCACGCAGAGGCACGGGGCGAGAAGTGCTGAGAGCGCGTCCCTTCCGCACCATTCGCATCATCAGCTGCTCGGTAAGCTCTTTGCCTTCGGCGTCGAACTCCTCGAGGACTGCGTCGGCGCCACCGGTGAGGGCGCCGTTGATTCCGCCGAGACTCTCGTAGTCGGCCAGAGTCAGCCCGTTGGATGTCCTCTCGAACAGCTCGAACAGCGTGAACTGGAGAAGCGGGAGCGCTCCAGGCTCGTTACCCATGTCGGCGACGAGTTGAGTGAGTAGAGCAGGCTCGACCTTGACGCCGGCCGCACCGGCTGGCTCAACAACAGCATGTTCGATCTCCTGGGGAGTCATCGGCTTGACACCCACCACCGAGTCGGTGAATACGCCCGCCAGGGCCGGCATCGACAATGGCTTGTCGTAGTAGTCCGCACGTAACGTCGCCACGACGCGAAGTGGTGTTTCCGGATCACGAATCGCGGTAACGATCACCTCGGAGAACCGAATCGCCACATCGGGTTCGGCCAGGGTGAATAGCTCCTCGAACTGGTCGACAATCAGAACGACGGATCGATCGATCACCGGCAGCAGGGCAGATGCGTCGCTCTCGAAACGACGCAGCAACCCAGCGCGGGAGCCGAATCCGGCTCGATCCAAAGCACCGGCCAACTCCCACAGGGGTCGGGAGCCTGGCTGGAAGACGACGACCGTCTCCCCTTCGGCTCGAAGCGTCGGGATGAGACCTGCCTGCGCCGCACTCGACTTCCCAGAACCTGAAGGGCCGACGATCGAAACGAAACCGGGACCTGTGACCAGTTTCTCGCGGACCTCGGCAACAAGACTCTCCCGACCGAAGTAGATGTCGGCGTCATCCTCAGAAAAAGCACGAAGGCCCCGATAGGGGTTTCCCTCCGAAATGACCTGGGATTGCATGTTGAGCGTTGGGTCCTGTAGCAGCACCCGCTCCTCCAGCAAACGAAGATTCTCCGAGGGCTCGATTCCGAGTTCTTCGGCGAGAAGCCGCTGAAACTCCCCGAACTGTCTTAGCGATTCGGCCTGGCGCCCCGACCGGTACAGAGCAAGCATCATGAGACGACGTGGCTCCTCGCGCAGTGGATCGGCCTCGATTGCCTGTCGCGCAAGATCCCGCGCTTCCTCGTGCCGACCCTGTTCGAGATCGACATCTGCCATCGCCTCGAGCGCATCGGAATGGAGCTCGGTGAGACTGCGGATGTAGCCCTGAGCAAAGTCATCGTAGGCAAAGTCGGCCAACGGAGCAGCCGTCCAACTCTCAAGCGCTTTCTCGAGCTTGGGCCGTCCTCCGGCCACGTCGCCGGTACGGAGGGCCGAGAGCCCTTCCCTCACCAGTCTCTCAAATCTCAGGGTGTCGATCGAATCAGGGGGGACGTTGATCACGTAGCCCGGAGGCCGTGTATCGATCAACTCGTTCGATGAGCCGTTGGACAGCACCTTGCGCAGGTCAGAGATGTAGATCTGCACCGAGTGCTCCGCTGTCCTCGGGGGATTCTCGCCCCACACCATGTCGATGATGCGATCGGTGGGGACTATCTCGTTGGCGTGAAGAAGGAGGATGGCAAGGACAGATCGTTGTTTCGGAGGGCCCAGGTCAATCAGGCCCTCTGTCGTATCTACCCCAAGTAGTCCCAGTAGACGGAATCTCACCGAGCTCTCAATCGTCCTTGCCATCAAATGTACCTGCCTATTCTTGCCATTGGCTGATGGCAAGTGGCCGGCAGCTCCTTCCTCTCCCGATTACTTGTCCACGACTGCCTGCTGGGCCAATCCGGAGACGATGAGCTCGTCGATATGGCTGGCCATCGCGGCTCCGCGCATCTGCCAGGCATCCTGTGCACCCCGAGCTGAGCCGATGGCACCCGCCTGGGCAAGGCCGGCCTGCATCCGACTCTGTAGCAGTTGCTGCTGTTCGATTGCGGTCCGTTGAGTAAGCCCAGCCTCGAAGCGGCTCTCGAGTACCGCCTGGCTTTGGATCGCAGCCTGTTGTGCGAGACCCGAACTGGTGAGGGCATCAACGTTTTCGGCAACCTGGCTGCCTCTGACAACGGCTGCCTTGTGTGCGGCGGTCTCGCTCGGTCCTGTGAGTGCGCTAATCCCGAAGACAACCCCAACGCCCACGGCCACCGCGACGACCCCGACACCGAGATACTTGACAAACCCCAGGCTCTTGTTCTGGCTTGCAACACTTCCTCTTAGTTTCTCTATGGCGGTCATTTCCGTCTCCTTCTCTCTTTCGGCGCTTGTTCACCGATAGCGAGAAGGTGTCAGACGGCTCCCGAGAGGATCTTCAATCTCGCTCTATTCCCGCTCTATGTCCTCTACGCCCGCTCTATGGGCGTCTAGAGCCGGTTCGGTTACCGTCACGTCCAATGAGCCACAAGGTCGCAATCGTGATGGGATCGGGATCGGATCGTCCGGTCATGGAGAAGGCCGGGGAGATGCTGGACGATTTCGGCATCGAGCATGACACCCGGGTGCTTTCCGCACACAAGACACCTGATGAGGCCATCCACTTCGCCACAACCGCAGCCGACCAAGGCTTTGAGGTGATCATCGCCGGTGCAGGAAAAGCCGCCCACCTGGCCGGTGTCATGGCTGCCAAGTCGCTGCTGCCGGTCATCGGCGTTCCGATCAGTGCCTCACTCGACGGGATGGACGCGCTGCTCGCCACGGTGCAGATGCCAACGGGGATACCTGTGGCCACTGTTGCCATCGACGGGGCGAACAACGCCGCGCTTCTCGCCGTGGCCATCCTCGCCATCGGAGATGAGGGATTGACCGCGAAGCTGACCCAATTCCGCAAGGACCTCGCCGCCAAGACGCTGGCCGGCTGATCGGTGGTGCGGCCCGATACCATCAGGTTGATATGAGCGAGATCTCATTGGACAGACCCGACCCGCACGACTTCCTCGACATCGGTTCCCTTCTGTCCGACGAGGAGATACTTCTGCGCGACACCGTGCGCACCTATGTCGAAAAGGAGATCACCCCCAACGTTGGAGATTGGTGGGACGAAGGGGTCATCCCTCACGCCGACCTGGCGAAAGCCTTCGGCGACCTCGGTATGTTCGGCATGCATCTCGAAGGTTATGGTTGCGCCGGAACGTCGGCCACCGCCTACGGGCTCGCTTCTCTCGAACTGGAAGCCGGCGACTCGGGTATTCGATCCTTCGTGTCGGTCCAGGGCTCACTGGCGATGTTCCCCATTTGGAAGTTCGGCTCGGAGGAGCAGAAGCAAACCTGGCTTCCTCAGATGGCCAGAGGCGAGGTGATTGGATGTTTTGGGCTCACCGAGACAGACTCAGGATCCGATCCTTCGTCGATGCGCACCAACGCCCGCCGTGACGGCTCGGACTGGATCATCAGCGGTTCCAAGATGTGGATCACCAACGGGTCGATTGCCGACATAGCCATTATCTGGGCCCAAACCGACGACGGGGTTCGGGGGTTCATCATCCCCACCGACAGTCCCGGCTTCTCGGCCCCGGAGATCAAGAAGAAGGCATCCCTTCGAGCATCAGTCACGTCGGAATTGATCCTCGACGACATTCGGGTGCCCAACGACTTCGTCCTCCCCGGCGTCGCCTCGATGCGAGGACCTCTCTCGTGTCTAAACGAGGCCCGCTTCGGCATCGCCTTTGGGGTGATGGGTTCTGCGAGGTCGTGCTACGAGACGGCCCTTGCCTACGCCAAGGAGCGTGTGCAGTTCGACGTGCCCATCGCCTCTTTCCAACTCACACAGCGAAAGCTCGTAGACATGATGGTGGCGGTACAGCGGGGGACCCTTGTCGCCCTTCACCTGGGTCGTCGCAAGGACGAAGGCACGCTAACCCCCGAACAGGTCTCGTTTGGCAAGTTCGACAACGTGCGCAACGCCCTCGACGTCGCCAGGAGCGGTCGCTCGATTCTCGGCGCCAACGGAATCACCCTCGAATACCCCATCTTTCGACACATGGCCAACTTGGAAACGGTCTACACCTACGAGGGCACCAACGAAATTCACACTTTGGTGATGGGTGAGGCGATTACCGGTCTCAACGCTTTCACCTGACCGTTTTGTGAAGATCTACGCGGGTTATGGCCGCGCGAATCTTCACAGAAAGGATGCAAGGTCTCCGTTTCTGGCCACTTCGACGTCTCCCATACCCAACCAGGTGGCCACCAACTCCAGCTCGTGACGGAGAGCCCCGCCCACCGCGACCTTGTCGACGCCAGCCTCGGCAAAGGCTCCCCTGACCCGAAGCACACCAGCTTTGCGATCGGTTTTCAGATCCACCCTTGCAACGAGGTCGCCATCGAAGAGAAAGGGAAGGACGTAATAGCCGAAGACCCGTTTTGGCTCCGGCACATAGATCTCTATCCGGTAGTGGAAATCCCAGAGCCGCTCCGTTCTCGGTCGGTACCAGACAAGAGAGTCGAAAGGCGAGAGCAGCGCCGTCCCCCGTGCCGATCGGGGGAGGGTCGCATCGGGATAGAGATAGCCGGGCTTGTCCCATCCCTCGACCTCGACCTCCACCAACTCCCCACGGTCCACCAGCCCTTGGACCAGCGGCCGTACCAGCGGCATCCGAATCCGGTAATAGTCGCCCAGATCGGCAGCGGAGGCGACTCCCATGAATCGAGCAGCCTGTACCAAAAGCGTCGCTCGAGCGTCATCGCCACCCAGCCCCGGCCCGCCCAGGTGCTTCGCAGCAATGACTCGATCGGTGACGTCATACATTCGTGTGAAGTTGGGACGATCCGCGGTGGTCACCTTGCCCTGGAGAAAGAGGACCTCGAGGGCGAGCTTGCCGTGCGACCAGTTCCACATCGTCCTGTTCTGTCTCTCCCCCGGGTCTTCCAGCTCTCTGGTCCGTAAGGGCCCGTCTGCCTCAACCTGGCTCATCACTTCGTCGATGTACCCGGGTTGCTGCTCCTGCAAGCGCTTCATCGCCCTCCAGCTGAGCTCCTGATCCATGCGCCACTGGAATAGCCGGTGCTGATCGGCAGGGATCAAAGACGCTTCGTGACCCCAATACTCAAACATCTCTCCCGATCGCCAGAGCCATGCATCGAGGGCATCCCGGTCGTAGGACCCCAACCGGGAGAAGAAGGGCATGAAGTGCGCCCGGCTGAAGACACTCACGGAGTCGAGTTGGATCAGCCCGACACGACTCACAACCTTGCGGAAGTGCCGGATATCAACACGCCCGCCGGGACGTCCTTCAACAAAACCTTGCGCCGCGAGGGCATATCGCCTGGCCTGACTCCTGCTTATCCGTCGCATCGAACGGCGACGCTAACCGGCGTGGCATCATCTGACCCATGATCGAGCGCTACACCCTCCCCGAGATGGGAGCGATCTGGACAGAACAGAACAAGCTGGAGACGTGGAAGGAAGTCGAAGTCCTCACTCTCGAATCATGGGAGCAACTCGGCAAGGTGCCCGGCGGGACAGCCGCGCTGACGCGCTCCGCCAGATGCCCTACTCCGGGCGAAGTGGCCGATCGCGAAGCAGTAACCAACCACGATCTTGCCGCGTTTGTGGATCTCCTTGGCGGCGAGGCAGGACCGGGCGCGGCCGGTTGGGTTCATTACGGACTCACCTCCTCCGACGTCCTCGACACCGCCGGTGGCGTCCTTCTACGAGATGCGGCCGACCTGCTCGTCGTTGCCTTGGAAGGGTTGTTCGAGATTGTGAAGGCCAAGGCCGAAGAACATCGCCATACCTACATGATTGGCAGAACCCACGGGATCTGGGCGGAGCCCACCACCTTCGGTCTCAAGTTGGCCGGCTGGGCCTTTGAGCTCAGCCGGGATCACAAGAGACTCCAAGCTGGCAGAAGTGCGGTTGCGGTTGGCAAGATATCGGGCGCCGTTGGCACCTACGCCCAGGTGCCTCCCGCGGTCGAAGAGCATGTTTGTCAGGCCCTCGGGCTCACATCCGAGCCCGCCTCGACTCAAGTCACAGCCCGAGATCGGCATGCCGAGTATCTGTCGACCCTTGCTTTGATCGGGGCATCGATAGAGCGGATGGCCACTGAGATCCGCCACTTGCAGCGCTCCGACGTGTCGGAGGCTCGAGAGAGCTTCGGCAAGGGACAGAAAGGCTCCTCGGCGATGCCTCACAAGCGCAACCCGATTCTCTCAGAGCGCATGACCGGGATGGCCCGTCTTCTCCGGGGCTACGCCCAGGTTGGTCTGGAGAACGTCGCCCTATGGCATGAGCGTGACATCTCTCACTCGTCTGCCGAGCGAGTGGTCCTTCCCGACGCATCGATCACGCTCCACTACATGCTGGTGAAGTTCACGGGACTGGTGGATACCCTCGTCGTCGATAGGGAGCGCATGGCATCCAACCTCGAAGCCACCAGCGGTTTGATCTTCAGCCAGGCGGTGCTCCTGTCTCTGATCGAGTCAGGACTCAGCAGGGATGAGGCCTACCGCATCGTCCAGCGCCACGCCATGGATGCGTGGGACGGTAAGGGTCATCTCCGAGATCTTCTGGCCGACGACCCGGAGATCGGGATCGATCGGGATCGCATCGAGGCAAGCTTCACCCTCGAAAGGGTGAGCGAGACAAGTGGCGTCGTATTCGACAGGCTCGCGGGACTAACACTCTAATCAAAAGTCGTAGACGGTCTCTAGCTGCTCCAAGAACGGCCTGGCGGGTATCAGGACAGCTTTCCCGCGCGGTGTTTTGTAGTTGATGATCTCGATCGTGAAGCGGTTCACCGAGCTTTTGGAAATTCCTCGATACTTCCAAGCTGCCGACACTGCTTGTCCAAAAGACCACGAAGAGTCGAGCCGCACAGAGGAAGAAACGGCTGAGAGCCGACTGGCCAATGTGGCTGGTGAAGAGAAGCGAGCTGCCCTCGCCGCAAGTTGGAAAAGAACATCTTGCTGACGGTTTTGTCTGGCAAAGTCGGAGCCAGCCACCTGGATCCACTCACCTTCACCTCTCAGCTCCTCGGTGTTACGTGATCTGACCCATCCAAGAGCGGTGGCTCCGTCGACCCGCTGACATCCAGGCGTCGGGATATCCAGATGAGCCTTGGCGTCTCGCGTCGGGTAGTCGACACAAACGGTGATTCCGCCCATCGTGTTCACCAGCCGGGCAAATCCACCGAAATTGATCCTGGCGAGATGATCCACCGGAATGCCCGTGTAGTCCTCGACCATGATTGCCATGAGTTCGGGACCCGAGGCGACGCCCTTGCAGCCACCCAGCCCCGTGTTGAGCCGCGTGAAGGTTCCCTTGCACAGATTCCACACGTAAAGGTCTCGGGGAAGACTCACCATGATGGGTGCACCACTGCCGTTGGGTTGAAGGGCGAGAATGATCGAGTCGGCAAGAAAACCCGAGGCGTCCGTTCCGATCAGCAAGTACGACTCGAACATGTCGTCGGGAATCGGGTCACCAAATGAGTTCGGGCTGAAATTCCTCGGATCCGGGATCGATTCTATCTGGCTGTTGATCAGGTCGAGGGGATCGGCGTTCACGTCAAAGTCAGGATCGACTATCTCGAAGTCGTAGACGGTCGTATCGGTTACCACCGGCGCTGGCGCCGCCTCAATCGCTTTTCGTGCTGCGCCAGGATCGAACTCCTCAGTGGCAATGGCGCCGAAGGCGTGATTCAACGCATAGACAT
>CAXMMT010000046.1:0-2253 GCA_964194555.1 uncultured Boseongicola sp.
CGATCCTCATCGGGCAGGGTGAGCCCGGCGAAGTAGGGAGCGTGGATTGAGAGTCGGAGATCACGGGCGGCGGCGAGCTCTCCAAAGGAGCGGGATTGCTTCTCCTTCCAGGGAAAACCGTCGACAAACGGAAGCTCCAAGGCTCGGTGGCCCTTCCCGACCAGGTCATCGAGAAACGGCGCGTGGTCTGACCCCTCAGAAGGGAGTCGAGATATCCCGAATCTGATCGAACTCACCCGAGCAGGCTACGAGATGATCGGTTTCGTAACGGATTCGTAACGCTAGGGGCGCGATGATGTAGGGGATGACGATGGTCCGATCTCCCAGATCGATTCACCCCGCCGGGATTTGGTTCGCGGTGGGCATGTTGGTTCTTTTCGTCATCGAGCGAACTGTCGCCAACGCCACCGGTGCCGTCGAGGACGATTGGGACATCGCGATCGGGATCGGTCTTACCGGGATCCTGGGCGCCTATCTCGTGGCGAAGCGACCGGACAGCCGGATTAGCTGGCTGCTGGCGTGGATCGGGATCATTGGCGTAGCTGGGGGAATAGCCGACTCGGCACTCCCTGATGGAACGGTCAATCCATCGGATGCCCAACTAATCCTCAATGCGGTAGGGCTGGGGTTCTTCTTCGGAATGTTCTGGCTGTTTCTCGGTGTGTACCCGCTGCTCTTTCCCACCGGCCGGGCCCTGACTCCGAGGTGGCGCATTGTGGGATGGGTCGGATCAGTGAGTTGGCTTTTCTTTGCTGTCGGAGGTCTTCTCCAGGGTGAGATATGCCTCCAATTTGGTCTCGAGGGGACTCCGGATGACGGGACATGTTTGATGGCCACTGCCAATCCGATTGGGATCGAGGGCGTCGAAATGGCCGAATTTTCGTCCTGGGGATCAGTCCTCCTGGTTCTGCTTCTGGTCAGCATCGCTGCCGCCTTTGTCTCGATGGTGGTTCGTTATCGTCGCTCGGGTGGGTTGGAGCGGCGTCAGATGAAGCTGCTTCTTCTCGCGTTCGGATTCGGGTTGGCGACGCTGCTGATCAAGGATGTCCTGCTCGACCAGATCCTCGGAATCACGACACCGCAACCCGTCTCCTTCGCCTTCAACCTCGTGGGTTGGATGATGATCCCGATAGCAACCGCCATCGCAATCCTCCGTCATGGGCTCTATGAGATCGACAGGGTCATCAGCCGAACGGTGTCGTATCTGCTTATCGTCATCGTGGTCGGTGCCCTCTTCACGACCATCGTCGTCGGTCTCCCCAACGTCGCAGGTCTCGACAGCAACCTGGCCGTGGCCGGCGCCACTCTGATGGCCTTCTTCGTGTTCTCACCATTGTTGAAACGGATCCAGCGCCGGGTCGACCGGGTCTTCAACCGCCAGCCCTACAACGCACACCAAGTGCTCGAAGACTTCGGATCTCTGGTTCGGGATGAGGTTGATCCAGAGCGGTTAGCCGAGACGTGGATTTCCACCGTCAGTGACACCCTCGAACCCTCGTCGATCGGAGTCTGGATCAAGGACGGGTAGCGGAATATCTGTCTTCGACAGAGGCTTGGAGGGCACATGCCCATTCACCGTCTCAACCACGCAGTCCTCTACGTGAGAGACGCGGAAAAGTCCTCTGAGTTCTATTCCAGAGTCCTCGGTTTCAGGAGACTCCCATTCGACCTCCCCGGTGCGATATTCATGCAGGCCGAGGGGTCGAGCAATGATCACGACCTGGGACTCTTTTCGATAGGCGATGACGCCGGTCCCTCGACGGCCGGACGACAGACCGTCGGCCTGTATCACCTCGCTTGGGAAGTCGACACGCTCCAGGATCTGGCCGAGATCTCGGACCGACTCTCCGCCGAGAATGCCCTCGTCGGTGCCACCGACCACGGAAGGACCAAAGCTCTCTACGGGCGAGACCCCGACGGGATCGACTTCGAGGTGGCATGGCTGGTGCCGGCAGATCGGATTGAAGGCGGCGCTGCCCCGATCGCGCGAGCTCTCGACATCACCGCCGAGATAGCCAATTACGGCGCCGAAACCCTCAGTGGAATCGGTGTCAGCCGCTCCGCACCCATTGAGGCCTGAGCGGCAGCGCTCCCACCCGAAATCGGGCGCTGCGACCCAATTGGATTGGAGGGACCGATCTCATAGACCGGGAGAGGCACAGGTACTCTGTCCCGGCCGGGGTCCCTAGCTCAATTGGCAGAGCAGCGGGCTTTTAACCCGAAGGTTGTGGGTTCGATTCCCACGGGACCCAC
>CAXMMT010000047.1:0-7842 GCA_964194555.1 uncultured Boseongicola sp.
CGACCCGAGCGACGGCCGAGTCGCTAATGCTGAACCATGCGCTCCCCTACTTCGAGGACCGCCCACTTGGTTCGGTGAGCAGGACCGACGTACAGGCGTTCGTCGCCGAGTTGCAGTCGAAGGGGCTGGCACCATCCACGAGCCGACAGTGCTACCTCCTCGTGCGCGGCGTGTTCTCGTCAGCGGTCGAGTCCGACCTGATCGCGCGTTCCCCGTGCCGGGGGATACACCTTCCTCAAGCGGATCAGACCGAGATGCGGTTCCTGGATCAGGACGAGATCTCTGCCTTGATCGAGGCAGTCGATCCTCACTATGCGGCGCTCGTGGGTACCGCGGCCTACACCGGAGCAAGATTCGGCGAGCTAGCAGGACTGCACGTGTCCCGGCTAGATCTTCTGCGGGGAACTCTCACCGTTGCCCAGCAGCTCTCCGAGGTCAACGGCGAGATCAGCATCCGGGCACCAAAGACGGCGGCATCTCGACGCCAGATCGCACTCCCGCGCGAGCTTGGCGAAACGCTCGCCGAACACTTGACCGCACACCCGCCGGTTGACGGCTACGTCTTCACCTCTCCGAGCGGCGCGCCGCTACGAAGAAACAACTTCCGAAGCCCCGTGTTCCTGCCAGCAGTGCGGGCCTCGGCGGGCGAACCGATGCGATTCCACGACCTCCGCCACAGCCATGTCGCTGCCCTCATAGCCCAGGGGGAACACCCCAAGGTCATCCAGACCCGCCTCGGGCACTCCTCGATCAAGATCACCCTTGACCGGTATGGCCACCTCTTTGACGGCCTCGATGAGGCAGCGGCGGAACGCCTCAACGATTCGAACTTGACATCACCGCCGACAGATCGGATGGTCTGAACGATGTAGATGGAGACATCGGATCTCGACCCTTCTTAGTGAGATCTTTTGGTTTGTGTTCGTTCTCATGCGGGACGGGGATGTCTCACGGGCTCGATACGAAACAGGTCCTAGATCTTGGGCAGATCCAAGTGTTGACTCACGCCTTTCTCTAGAGAGGGATCGTGGCCACGAGCCCCGTGTACCCGTCGACGGCGACGATATGTTCCGGGTCGCCAGGGAGGCTTACCCCGGACACAGCCGGGATTCCGAGGGAGCGGGCCGACTCAAAGAGGTGGGCCGCTGAGCCTCCTGTCTCGGTCACCAGACCTGCCGCATCCCATAGCAAGGGTGCAAGGCCTGGTACCGCTTGGTCGGCAACGATCACGCTTCGTGAGACGAATGAAGCAGCATTTTCCGCGTTGTCGATCCTCGAATAGACCCCGGCGCCGATACCCGATGATGCTGGTGTACCTGCAAGGGAAGCTCCCAACGTCAGAACCACCGAGGCCACGAATGGTTCCCAGCGGTCGATCCCGGCCCTGGGAAAAGACGGCCGCCGACCTCGCTCGAGGAGGTCGGCGATTTCCTTGGCGGAGAGATACCACGCTTCATGAGCCTGGGTGACTACGCCAAGACGAACCAAGTCGCCCCGCAAGATCTGGACAAGAGATGTCAGCCTGGCAGCCGCATTTGGGTCTGGCGGCCTCAGATCGCGTAAACGCTCAAGAGCCTTGGAAGGATTCGACCCTCGCAGCCCAGACATACAAAGTCGCGCCGCGCGGATCGCATCGTTGGGCGGCAGTCCCCACACCTGTGACGTGAGCTCACCAGATAGCCTTTTCGCTTCGGCGATCGTGGCCTCGGGATGATCGTCTATGGAACGGTCCGCACGGGGAAGACCGGCCAGAGCCCAGGGCATGATGAGTTCCTCCCCGAGTCGCCCCGGCGCTCTCATTACTGTCTGAACGATCCGTACAAGATCAGGATCGGCCTGCTTCGTGACCCGGATAGGCGTGGTGTTCGATGTTGGCGGAGTTGTCATGTCGAGTTGAAGGATCCAGACACCCCCGTCGACAGCCCACTCGCATCGATTGAGCCCGAATAGCCTTTGTGCCGTGTGAAGTGAGGCTGCGACCACATCGAGGGAGGGGGTGCCGACCAGTTCGATCAGGTCGGACCCCGTCCACCCCATCTGCCGTTCTTCTGAAGAGAGATGTGCCCTGTGACCTGCAACCCAGCCCTGGAGAAGTGGTCCAGGTGAGCCTTCCACGCCATGGACGACCATATTCCCGTCCGAATCCAATTCCGCTACACCGCCGCTTTTGGGTCGGAGGGCCGACTGCACCAGAACTGGCATTGGGAACGAACCGGGTTGGATCGAGGCTGCTCGTTGACGTTCGAGAGCATCAACTGAGAAAGCCGCGGCCCAGCAACCAGTTACTGCTTTGGGGAGAAAGGTTGGCGACACGTTCAGGTACGACGTGAATGCCCCTGCCCACTCTCCTGACCCTTCCAATGCAGTCGTGGAGCGAGCAACCAGGCTGGACCCGAGTTCGGTCCCTGCCGAGATCAGATCGGCAGCGAAAGTCACGGGTTCGCCTGTCACCGCGACGCGGGCTCCGCCTGATCCTCGAAGGGCCAATCCTTTGGCTCCGAGCCGCATGTGAGGCCATGAGGCCTGAGCTGAGACAACGAATCCAGGAAGTATGGGAAGACCAGCCTTGCGTCCACTCGCCAGGCGAGAGGCCTTGAACCCCACCCGGGTCGGGTCGAGGCTCTCGTCGTGATCGAGGTCGAGTATCAATCCAGCTAGTGGTCTGTCTTGCACATCACTAGGTCACCGAAATGATTTCATGCTGTTTGTAGGTGGTGACCATCTCGTAACCGGTGTCAGTGACATACAGCATCTCTTCGAGCCGAACTCCGTGATCGTGGAGCTTGCCATGCTGGGTCTCGAGAGCAAAGGTCATGCCTTTCTCTATCTCGACGGGATGGTCGAGTGACCAGATTCGTGAAATGACGGGCGGGTCATACTGAGCTAACCCAAGTCCGTGTCCCCAATTGTTGGCGGCAGCCTGGTCTTCCTCTTCGTAACCCCAAGCTTCCTTGGCCGACGGCCATTTGGCGGCTACATCGGCCGTGGTCACACCGGGTTTGACCGTCTCGATCGAGTCCCACAGCCACTTGTGCGCCGTGTCGTAGGTGTTTTGCATCTCGGCCGTCGGAGCGCCGCCTACACAATAAGTTCGGTAGCAACACGACTTGTAGCCGTTCCAAGTCAGGGCGGCCAGGTCGATGATGACTAGTTCACCGGGACGGATCATTCGATCGGAGAAGTTGCGCCAGTTGGGCCAGGCGTTCGGGCCGGAGGACACGATTACATCTTCGACATCTTCCATTCCTGCAATCGAGTACAGCTTTTCGAATCCGAAGGCTGCGACCTCATTCTCGGTGAGACCAGGCTTGATGAAATTGGTGAGCTCATAGTGCACGTAGTCGCAAATGGCTCCGACAATCGAGAACGCTTTGATCTCATCTGGACTCTTTATTGCCCGAGCCTCCATCATTGCCGTCATCGCGTCAGTCCAGTTGATCTCTCGGTCCTCGAAGGCACGTATGAGGTTGATGTCGATGAAGTCGACCCCCAGCGGCTCACCTTTGACTCCCGCATCCTCAAGGTCATTGAGTAGGGAGTTCATGAACTTGGCTACTTGTTGGTCCGCAGCGGGGCCAACTGCCCCTTTGATCCATGAATAGGAATAGCGAATGTTCTCCTTGGGAATCCAGGGGTTGTGTTCGGCGAGATGAAAACCGATGTCGCCCTGTTCATAAACGATGGGAGCCTTTCCCCTCGGTAGAACCACGTAGCGAAGTCCAGGTTTCAGACGGTTCCATCCTGGCGTGAGGGTGGACGAGACGTAGCGCATGTTCTCGTCGTAGAACAACAACATGGCTCCGAGACCGTGTCTCTCCATGGCCTCGTGAGCTCGCTTTAGTCTCCAATCACGGACATTCGCCCAATTGATTCCCTCTTTCCAATCGGTGCTCAGACCGAAGAATGCCTCTCTCACAGGTCAATCTCCCAGCTTATTGTTCTCTCATTCAACTCTTCCCGGCATGACGTCCCTAACGATATCGAGGAACTCTTCGTCGTCGAGGAGACCCCTCTTGGCCAACGATTTGCCTTTGACTTCGGCCAAGATCGCCTCCATCTCTTTGATTTCAGCGTCGTTAATGTCGTATTTGCCGAGCCAGAGCGCCACGGAGTCGAGTCCCGATCCCTTTCCCAGAACGATGGTTGGCTGGGGTTGTCCCACAAGTTCAGGACGATAGGGGAACGGTTCAAGGAGATCGTCCCCGGCGTTCTTGACCCAAGTGGCGATGATGCCGGACTCAACGTTGTACAACATGTCGCCAGTGACGGGACGGTTGCCGGGCTGGGCAACTCCAGACAAATCGGCGACAAGCCGGGCGATATCAGTGAATCTCTCTGTTTTGATCCCTAGGTCGAGTCCGTACATGGTCAACAACGCAAGCACCGTTTCTTCGGTAGGTGCATTACCGGCGCGCTCACCGAGACCGCTCACTGTGGTGTGGATGACGGATGCGCCCTCAGTGACGGCTAGAGCCGTGTTGGCAACTCCCATGCCGAAGTCCATATGGAAGTGGGTTTCGAGGGGAACATCCAACCGCTCTCGAACTCGACGCGTGTAGTAGCGGATGGCATGAGGGGATGTGACGCCGAATGTGTCAACTAGGGCAATGTTGTCGACATGGCCATCAGTGGCGACTGCCTCGAGGTCGTCGAGCAGTTCAGTCATCGAGGCTCTGGTGGCGTCGATGGGAAAGAAGGTCACCTTGAGCCCGTTGTCATGGGCGTATTTGGTTGCCTCGATCGAGGCATCGATGGCCCGTTCGACCGGCCACTGATAGGCCTTCTCGATGAGATGATGGCTGGCCGGGACCTCCATGACGACCCCAGTCACACCAGAGTCGATTGCCAGCTCGACATCAGCCACCATGCAGCGACTGAAAGCGTAGATCTCGCATGGCAGGTCCGCTGCCACGATTCGATCAACAGCTTCCTTGTCAGCCGGAGAGACGGCGGGGAGACCAGCTTCGATCCTATGAATGCCAGCCTCGGCAAGTGCCTCGGCGATCCTCAGCTTGTCATCTGCGGAGAACTCGATCCCTGCCTGTTGTTCGCCATCACGGAGCGTCACATCGTGCACCTGGACGTTGTCCGGGATCTGGAATTCTTCAGTGACCTCGGGTAAGTAGTTCCACGGACTGGAGAACCACTTGTCGCTTTTCCACTGCTCTGTGCCCATCTCTGCTGCTCCTAACCCCGTTCGACAGGACGATCCTGCATCATATACGATCCATACTCGATCCTCCCAAACCACCGGAGCACACTGACAAATGAGACCACGAATCTTATGGATCGGAGGGTATGGCCCCGAAAAGAGTGCCCATGGCGTAGGTCTGGCCGCGTTCCGGCGTGTAGTTGAAACCGAGAGCGATGGTGAATTTGAAGTCAAGATCAATTGGAACATCATGGACGAGGGACGGCCAAATACAGACTTGTTGAAGCTTGTCGAAGCCGGCGATATGTTTCTTTGCTACTTCTCGTCGAGCTATCTCGGTGGGCGTGTCCCCGAGCTCAACATTCTGGAGACACCATTCCTTTTTGAAACTCTCGAAGCAGCGCACCAGGCGCTCGACGGGTCGCTCGGGGAGACCCTGAGGCAAGCGGTCCGCACCTTGACCGGGTTCGAGCTGCTCGGATTCTGGGACAACGGATTCCGACATTTCACCAACCGACTGCGCACGGTCCATTCCCCCAAAGATTGTGAGGGCATGAGCGTCCGCATGCAACCGAACCCCATTCACGAGGAGCTCATCCGATCCTGGGGCGGCATTCCTGTGGCGGTTGAGCTCAGCCATGCCATACGTCTGATAGCCCGTCTCGAAGTCGACGCCCAGGAAAATCCGCTCGCCAATACAGTCGCCTACGGGGTCGACCAGGTTCATTCATATGTCACGATGACCGGGCATCTGTATGGAGCACGAGGTCTATTTGCTCATGGCCCCACCTTCGAGTCTCTCCCGCCCCAGCTTCGACAGGTGATCGAGGGGGCGGTCCGAGTAGCGATCAACGAGCAACGGAACTCGGCACGCGATCTGGAGACCAGCCTCCGTGCCAGGATGGCATCGGCAGGGACCGAGTTCGTCGACCTCACAGAATCCGAACGAAACGTATTTGTCGAAGCGTCGTCACCGGCGATCGCGCTGGCCCACCAGAACGTCCCCGAAGAGTTGTTCGATTTGGCTCGATCATGAGAAAAGGGCTTCGCCATCGGGTCGTTGTCGTTACCGGTGCCGCGATGGGTATCGGACGTGCGACGGCACTCGCCTTCGGCGAAGAGGGGGACTTCGTGTATGCCCTCGACATCGACTCGGAGAAAGGGTCTGAGGTGGCCGCTCTCAACGAGCACGCCAGATTCGTTCGTTGCGATGTCACTTCCTCCGAGGAAGTTCGGGACGCGATAGGGCAGATTGGTGAGGAATCGGGGCATATCGACGTGTTGGTCAACAACGCCGGGGGTTTTCCGTCACAGCGCAGTATGGAAGAGACTTCGCTTGATGAGTGGCGTCAGATCGTCGATCTCAACCTCACCTCGGTGTTCCTCGTGACCCAGGCTGCCCTTCCGTTGATCCGTCAATCTGGGGAGGGGCGGATCATCAACATCGGGTCTCTTGCGGGACAGCTCGCCACCCACCGCACTGCCCCGCCCTACGCAGCAGCGAAAGCCGGCGTACACGGTCTCACTCGTGTCATGGCGGCGGAACTGGCGCGGGATGGCATCACGGTCAATGCACTGGCGCCGTCTGCGGTGATGACTGAGCGTATTGAGAGACTGCGTAATGAGAAAGAGCGGCAAGCTACGGCGGCCACCATCCCGCTGGGCCGGTACCAAAGCCCTCCCGAGGTGGCCGAGTGGATCCTGTTTCTTGCATCTCCGGAGGCCGGATTCATGACCGGACAGACCGTTTCGGTAAACGGCGGTAGGTTCATGACATGAGAGCAGTGAGGTGTTGACTTGGCCAGGCTGATCAGATTCGACGAGGCTGAACCTGTCGATCGCGGTGACGGGATCGAGAGTGTCCGCCTGACTCCAGATCCATTGGAAGATCAGGCCTTCACGATGGGCGTGACCAGTTTTCCGCCCGGTGCCAGCATTCGACTTCATAGCCACAACACGGTCGAGCAAGTGACGGTGATCGAAGGGGAAGGATTGGCAGAGTTGAACGGTGAACAGGTGCCGGCGCGTCCCTACGACACGACACAGATTTCCCCCGGTGAGCTCCACCGTTTCATCAACACCGGGTCTAGAAAGATGCGGATCCTGTGGGTATACGGAAGCACCGAAGTCACCCGAACCTTCGCAGACACCGGCGAGACGGTTGACCAGTTTCAGCAGTGAGGTTTGCACTCCAGCGGCTTAGAGCGTTCGCGGCAGAGATTCTGGTCAGACTTGATGTTCTTCCTGAGCACGCCGAGATTACTGCACGGCGGCTCGTAGACGCAGATCTGCGTGGGCGCAACGGTCATGGGCTGATTCGGATTCCCCAATATGTAGCCCGGATCGAGGCCGGCGGCATCAACCTTCGGCCTGAGATCCAATTGCTCCGAGAGACTCCGGTGAGCGCTTTGGTCGATGGTGACAATGGTCTCGGGCAGGTGGTCATGACCATGGCGACAGAGACGGCGATTGAGAAGGCAAACCGGTCAGGCATGGCCTGGGTGGGCACGGTGCACTCCAATCATGCGGGTGCTGCAGGCATCTACACGGCGCTCGCTCTGGAGCAGGATCTGATTGGCATCTACATGGCCGTGGCCAGCGCCAACGTCATGCCACCTTGGGGCGGGTCGGAACGTCTCCTCGGGACCAACCCGATCTCGATTGCGATTCCCGCTGGCGACGAAACGCCA
>CAXMMT010000048.1:0-20315 GCA_964194555.1 uncultured Boseongicola sp.
TTCGAACAATGAACGAGTGTGCGGGCCATAGTTCTTCCACGCCCGGAGACAATCTTGCATTTCCTGACGGTTGGTTATTGATCCTCCACCGGGGGTACAGGTGCCTCCCGAGACTTCTGATGTTGCTCCCGGATCGATGTAATCCCAGAGCGGAGAGTGGTCGAGTTCTTCGGCGTGCAGATCGTTGACCTGTTCGCAATCGGTGGAGACATACGTTCCGAGTGGGTAGTTTTCGCGAGTCGTGTCGGAGCTAAGGCCACCTTTGCACAAGAGCCGGCCTTCGAGGTCGGGGGTGGCGATTCCGTCGAAGAGGCCGGTGCCCATGGCTCCCGATGCGTTGCCGGTCCATGTTTCGACCTGGTCGACCGGGTTGGTGATGATGGCGCAGTTGGTGCTGTCGTTGACCGACCCCGGCGTTGTGGTCACCAGCTCCAGAGGATGGTCGGACCCGGTGATGATGTTTGATGCCATTCTCGACGAGTTGCCGCCGGAACAGAGTTCCGGCGTGCCATAGGTCCCGTTGCCGTATAGGTAGAGGTTGAGCTTGCCGAAGTTGCCTTCGGACGAAGCGGTGCAGGGTTCGATGTCGAGGTTTGTCGTGGACTGGGCGGCAAAGCAGGCCTGATCGGAGCTGGCACCGCTCGGTCCTATCGCGAAAGGCAGCACACCTCCGACGATGTCGAGGTCCAGCCCCGCTTCGGCGAACGCTCCGACACTGAGGGAATCAACTCCGATGACCCCGGCGAACGCAGTGTCGACTTCGCTACCGGGGAGCACAACCCGGACCTGTTGGAAGTTGTCGGTGAATGTGATGCAGTTGCTGATGAAGGACTGCTGGACATACTCCGCCGGCTTCGAAGCGTCGATGCACCCATCCCACTCGACGTCGGAGTATCGCCCGGGCAACGTTCCTTCAACCACGTCGAGGACTTCCTCAGCGCCCCTACAGGCGGCTAGATCGCCACCGGTCCTGCCGACACAGTCCGGGTGGCTGGTTGCCAACCCTGTGCGAGCGAATTGGATCGCTGCGAGAGCGCCCACATCGGCAGCGGACTGCTGTTGTCTTCGCTCGTCGAAACCGAGACCCGAGTCCACAGCTACTGCGGCAAAGCCCATGAGCATCACCATTGCCAGGGCGACCAGAAGTGCGGTGGCCCCACGATCCGATCCAGCATCAAGCCGAGTCGGTGTCTGCTTCATGGACAGGGTTCCGTCCCGTCAGTCCAGTCTGCGGGTTTCTCGATTCTTATCTCGACGCTCGACTTCAGGGTTGAGAGACTGGAGAAGAAGGGGTCCAAGATCCCGGTGAGTGTCTGGTGAGGTGTGATCACAGTGACGGTGACACCATCCCCAACGTCGGGGGAGCCATCGTCGGACTCCCAGGTGATCGTTGTCCCAGGGTTCGAGCCGATCAGATCCATCCTGCTGCATATCTCCGCAGCAAGATCGGTGTTACCGGTGTCGGGGAAATTGACCGCGGTGAGACGGGCTCCCTCCCGGGCGCCTTGTTTGACGTCGAGATTGGTTGCCAGGGTCCAGCTGAACTCCACGACACCAACCAGAAGAAGTATCAAGAAAGGGGCGACCATGGCGAACTCCACCAGATTCGCACCACGCTCCGACCGTTTTAGGCCTCTCATCGGATCTCCAATTGTCCGTTGAGCCACCCAATCCCACCACCGTCCGTAGCAGCCTACTACGGAATGTGACGGTCGCGCTAGTCCTTTCGAGTATTTTCTCTATGACACCCAATCTCACAGCCACCGGGACCGATGTTCGGTTCATGGAGAACGACTTTTCACCAGTTCGGGCACTCGGATTTCTGAGTTTCAGCATCGCCGCCGTGGGCGTCGTCAGTCTGGCCTTCATATCTGCCGTGCATCCGGCGGTCCAAGGAGGCGTCGTGCGTTTCTTGATGCTCATGGCCATCTGTTTTGGGATCCTGATGGCTGTCATCTGGACGGGAGTCGCCTCGGTGATAGCGATCAGATGGCGGGTCCGAGAATCTGAATAGATCTCTGAGACCGGCCCCTCAGACTTCAGCGGGGGTCGGCAGCTTCTCAGAGATCATCGAAATTGTGGTGGATGCGACCAGCAGAGACCACACCGCGGCGGCCAGACCGAGATGTGCTGAGACCAGAAAGGCCGAACTCACCATCGTGAAAACGTGTGCCGCGCCCAGGGCGACATTGACCAGATAGACCGTTCCAGCGGTCACCATCAGGCGCCTTTCGACGGCGGAGACTCCGAACCGGCTGCTCACGGATATCAGGTAGCCGAGATACATCAGGAGGACCCCTGCCATCAGGCGATGCAGATAGTGGACCGCAGCCATCGTATTGGACAGGTCGGGTACCAGGGTGTTGTCCATCAGGGGCCACCCAGGGAAATAGCGGTTGTGCACCACTGATCCCAGGATGATCAGCAGGAACAAGCCGACGGCAGCGACCCCGACTCGAATCGTCCATCCCCGACGACGCCCGGACGGCTCGGGTTCGATCTGGGGAAGGCCGGTTGCGACTACCACGACGGTCAACAGGGCCACAACGACCATCGAGATCCCAAGGTGAAGTGAGACGAGGTCGGAGGCGAGGTCACCCTTGACCACGAGTCGCCCCACCCAGGCCTGAATGCCGATGACGACCACGGCGGCAATTGCGGGAATCACCACATCGGAGCGGTGTCGGTGATTTCGCCAGGCGCTGACCGCGGTGGCAATCGCCAGAAGCCCGACCAGAGCCGCCAGCCAACGGTGGGTCGACTCGATGACCATGTGATACTCCCAGCGAGGGAGCAGACCACCGAGGAGCCCGTCCTCGCACAATGGCCATCGGTCGGCGCAGCCGTAACCACTGCCGCTGCCTCTGGTGAATCCGCCCACGCTCACCAGCAGCAGAGTGGCGCCAAGGCTCAATCTGGCAAGGAGTCCCGTCCGCACACGACGAGCGTAGGGACTTGTCTGAGTTCCACGAATGTCACCGTGGCCGTCACTTGCGGGTCCTCCGGGTCAGGTTCTCACAAATAGTGAAGGGAGGGCTCTACAGCGGTGAGCTCCATCTCGGAGACTTCCAATACGACATCTGGGGAGACACCGTCAACACCGCATCTCGCATGGAGTCCCAGGGTTCGACCAGATCCGCCCTCTCCACGTTGGGGCACCACAAGGGTGTCGTTCCTGGTGTCGGCGACGAAGCGGATCAACTCCTCGGGTGGCGCCGGGATGTGGGCCGAGACTTTTACCGGTCGAACGTGGTAGCCGGCGGTGTGTGGCATACCATTAGTTTCACACCATGTTTCGCACTCTGAAGGCCGCGGGAGATCCGATCGACATCCTCGAGATGCTCTTCTCCGAGAAGAGAGAACGAGGGGACAGACCGTGGGTGATGTTCAACATGGTCGAGTCGGTGGACGGTGGCACCGCAGTGGATGGCGGAGCCAGTGCTCTGAACGACGCAGACGACCGCGCTCTCTTTCTGGCGATGAGGGCGGTGGCCGACGTCGTCCTCATGGGCGCCGAGACAATCCGTTCTGAGAGCGTTGGGCCGGTGCGGATGAGTGAGGAGATGAGTCACCACCGGTCCGATGCTGGATTGGAAGGGGTGCCCAAGATGGTGATCCTCACCCGAAGTCTCAGCCTGGACCCGAAGGCCCGGGTCTTCTCCGACCCCGATGAGCGCCCCACGATCCTGACCGGACACGGGGTTGACCAGGACCGTCTGGACACTCTGGCCAAGGTGGCCGATGTCGCCCAGATCGACAACCTGGACGGCAACGGAATTGTCGATCATCTCAGTGCGGCGAAAGTGATCCTCTGCGAAGGTGGTCCCACCGTCAACAGCGTCCTGATGGCTGCGGGGATGATCGACGAGATCAACATCACAATGTCGCCGATGTTGGCTCTGGGGGAGTCGAAGCGAATAGCTCATGGGGAGCCACTGCAACCGCCCATCGACATGAGTTTGGATCGAATCGTTTCCGGTGATCGGTCCCTATTCCTGAGATACATCAAGGCATCAGCAGATTCTTAGAGAATCTTCTGGATTTGCTCGATTTGGCGGCTGAGCCCGATCGCCACCAAGAGGGCCAGCGATCCGTATCCGGTGATCGTGGCCGTGCGTGACAGCCAGTTGGGCATGCTTTCGAGGAACGAGGAGGCATGGCGGACGCCGGTGGAGGCGACCATGACGAGGATGATCGCCAGAAATCCGTAGTCGGGCTCGGATCCGCTGAAGCTGGGCACAGTGAACAGAGCAATCACAAGCAGAAGAGCGATTGTGCCGAGAGAGGTGACAACCAGATACTCGACCTGCTCCCGGTCTTCGGCAGGAGGCAGTCTCCGATTCGCCAGCCAGTAGACACCAGAAACGGCGAGACCGAAAGCGAGGTGAAGGCCGACAAACATGGCCACGTTCAAGGCAGGAGGGTCGAGGATCAGGAAATCAACCGAGTTGAAGGGCCCCTCGCCTCCCGTTGCCGCAAGGACCACCACTGCGAATCCCACCCCCTGAACAGGGCCCAGCCATTTCAGCCACGGGTCCGAACCGACAACCGCAACACTTCCTGCGACACCACTGAAGACGCCTACGAAGACGATCAGAGCGAGAGTTCCTCCAATGGTGAACTCCCCGATCCGGTTCCCGTTCTCCGTCAGACGCCCCACCATCTCCGGCCCCGCTGCCAATGCGGAGATGCGCATGACGATCCGGCCGAGCACACCACCAACGAGAACCCCGCTTATCACGCTGGCAATTCCAAGCAGAGCGACCCGGCGGAACACCCTGTTCATTGCGAGTTGGCTGCTCACCGCAGGAGCAGGACGGGACATCGCGGCGAACCTACCCCACGGCCCCGGATGATCTGGCAGGCTGGGGTCTATGCGTTACGAACAAGTGCAATTCGCCGGTTCAGATGGCCAGTTATTGGCCGGAAGGATCGACTTTCCGCTCACCGGCGAGCCGTTGGCCTACGCCCTTTACGCCAACTGTTTCACCTGTCACAAGAACCTGAGTGCGGTCGGTCGCATCGCCGGGACCCTCGCCCATCACGGGATCGCCATGTTGCGGTTCGACTTCACCGGTCTTGGAGATAGCGAAGGCGACTTCTCGGAGACCAACTTCTCCACGAGCGTCGATGACTTTGTCCAGGCCGCCGAGTTCCTGACGAGGGACTACGGCGATACTGAGCTTCTGATCGGGCATTCGCTGGGAGGGGCAGCAGCCCTGGCAGCCACCTCTGCGATCGAGTCGGCCCGGGCCGTGGTGACTCTGGCGGCTCCGGTCACCCCCAAGCACATCGAGCGTCACATCGCCGCCGACCTGGCCGCGATCGAGGCGAAAGGCGAGGCGCAGGTGGTTCTAGCGGGTCGCATGTTCACGTTCCGACAACAACTCATCGATGACATCGGGCGAACCCGGGTCGACGAGGCTATTACCCGCCTTGGGCGGCCGCTTCTGGTCATCCACTCGCCAACTGACAACGTCGTCGGCATCGAGAATGCGGCGGAGATCCTCGACCTGGCCCGTCATCCGAAGAGCTTCATCTCACTCGATGGCGCCGACCATCTGATCACCGTCGACAACGACGCCCGGTATGTGGCGGAGGTCATTGTCTCGTGGGCGAACCGCTACACCAGTGGCGACCTGGCTGCACATTCCCAGCCCGATTTCATCAGCGAGGCCCCGGAGAGCGTGACCGTGGTGCGAATCGAGGATGGTTTTCGCACCGACATCATCTCCAACGGCTTTCCGCTTGTCGCTGATGAGCCGGCAAGCGTCGGCGGCACCAACACCGGGCCCACTCCTTACGACTACCTGCTTGCTTCGCTCGGTTCGTGCACCGCGATGACGCTGCGGATGTATGCAGACAGAAAGAAGTGGCCGTTGGAAACGGTGACCGTCCGGCTCAGTCATCACAAGGTGCACGCAAGGGATTGTGCCGAGTGTGAATCCGACACCGGATACGCCGACCACATCGATCGGGAGATTGAGGTGGCGGGACCACTCAGCTCTGAGCAACAGGAGCGACTGGCTGAGATTGCCGACCGCTGCCCGGTTCACAAGACACTCCACGGCGAGGTAGTCGTGAACAGCCACCTGGCGACAACGGTGTGAGCAGGCTCGTTGTCCTCACCAGGAACCTGATGGACGCCAGCCGGGTCCAAGCGACCGTGCCCGACTCCGCTGTTGCCCGCTCCCTCACCGACGATGCTCTCTTCAACGCGGACTTGATTCTTCTCGATCTGAGCAGCGGGATAACTCCGGCCGACGTAGTGGCCATCGGGCCGCCGGTGGTCGCCTACGGCCCCCACGTCGACACCGAAGCGCTCGCCGGCGCCGTGGCCGCCGGGTGCAGGGAAGCGCTGCCACGGTCCCGGGTATTTCAGCGTTTGTCCGATCTGATCGATTGAGCGCCCTCGGGAATAAGGCGTTTGGGCCTTTACCCTCGGAGCAATGACCCTTCGTGCTGTACTGCCGCTTGCGTTTGTCCTGGCTCTGGCGGCATGCACCGGGGAGAGTGCCGTCACCACGACTGAAAGTCCTCCCGGCACCGAAGGCAGCGAGCACCCGGCGGCGCCGGGGCTCGGACCCGGCGAGCTGGTGATCCTCGACGGGAATGGCGATGTTGTGATCATGAATCCTGACGGGACCGATAGCCGGGCGATCACAACCGACGCGGGAGATGACGCCGTCTACTTTCAGCCGATTTGGTCACCAGACTCGACACATATCGCCTGGGGTCAGATCGCTACCGACGGCTTCGGCGTTGGCTACCGCGGGATGGAGGAGGATGACCCCACGGTTGTTCCGATGGTTGACCTTCCCTTCTATCTGTACTGGGCCTTCGACGGAGAGAGCATTGGCGTACTGCACAACGGCGCCGCAGGACTAGATCTCGAGTTGGTCGAAGTCGCCAGCGGCACATCGTCCATCCTGGATAGCGGTACCCCCTTCTACTTCTCGTGGAATCCGACGGGGGACGGGATGGTGATCCACGTCGGTCCCGACCGATTCGAGATGATCACCGCCGACGGCGATCGGTACCTCGGGGGTTCGACAAGCGCCGATTACTACGTTCCCCAGTGGACCGATAACGGCATCGTCCATGTCGATGGGGCTGCGCTGGTCGTTCAATCCCCGGAAGGTGCTCGCCGTGAGGTGGTGCGGGTGAACGGGTTCACAGCTTTTGTCGTCAATCCTCGAGGCACACGAGTCGCAGTTCAGTCGATCAGAACTGAGGAGGCCATTGCATTCCAGAACGTTGAGATCGAGACCGTTCCCTCGAATCGTTTGGCGGTTGTCGACATCGAGACCGGAGAGTTCGAGGTGGTCAATGAGGCTCCGGCCCTGGCATTCTTTTGGAGCCCCAGTGGAGAGTCGTTGCTGATCTTTGCTCCGGCGTCTCCGGGTGACGGTCTGGTGGCCCTGGTCTGGACACCCGGTACCGGTATGAGGGAATACGGAAACTTTGTTCCCTCCGAGCCGGTGGCGAGGGACCTGCTGCCCTTCTTTCCGCAGTACGCCCAGTCGATGAGCTTCTGGTCACCCGACTCGGCGGCGTTTGCCTACCCCAGCGTCGTTGACGGCACCTCCTCGATCTGGGTGCAGCAACTCGATCAGACCACACCAGAACGTGTCTCGCAGGGCAGTTGGGTCTCGTGGTCGCGCTGACAACGATGCTGTTGGTGAGGTAGCTGCTCTTCTCATCAAGGAGTCAGGTAGCGGCCGTGCCAGTCCAACACGGCGTCGAATCTCTCCTTGCGATGGAGTGGGCTTCCACCTCGGCTCAGCTCGTGTCCCTCGCCGGGGAATCGGAGCATCTCGGTCGTGGTGCCGTTGCGCAACAGTGCCATGAAGTACTGCTCGGCTTGCTCTATCGGACAGCGAAAGTCGTCCTCGGAGTGGAGGATCAGAGTCGGAGTGGTCACATTCTCGGCCAGCGCCAAGGGTCCGAGCTCCCACCAGGCTTCCCATCCTTCGGGATACTTTGCTCCCGTGTAATTCTCGGGAAACACCCCGCCGATGTCCGAGGTGCCGGCAAAACTGGTCCACGAGATCAGCGCTCGCTCCACCACCGCCGATCTCCATCGGTCCTCCTGACCGATGATCCACGCCGTCATGAACCCTCCATAGGAGCCACCCATCAACCCCATCCGCTCCGAGTCCAGTCTCGGGAATCTCTCGAGGGAGGCTTTCGTAGCCGCCCTGATGTCTTCGATGTCGACGTTGCCCCAGCCCTCTCCGACAACGGCACGGGCGAAATCGCGGCCCCGGCCCGAGGAGCCACGAGGATTCGTCGCGACTACCCCGTAACCCGCTCCGGCGTAAACCTGGAACTCGTCGAAGAAGCCGAACCCGTACTGCGAAGCCGGCCCCCCATGAATGTTCAACAGCAGCGGCACCGAATCGTTGCCGTCGGGAAGATAAACCCATACGTCGATCTCACCGTCACCGGATGGGATCCGGAAGTGCTCCGGCTCGATGAGTCCCAGATCCATGCTGTTGAGACTCGTCAGTTGTTGCTCGGCCCCATCGAGAGCCGAGTAAAGCTCGCCTGGTAAATCCCATTTCGAGGCGGTGAAGACCACACGCCTGTCGCGAGTGTCGAATCCGGTGACGATCCGTTGCCCATCAACAACCGTCTCGATGGTGCCGTCGGACGACACCTCGATCACCCCGAACGTCCCCGAGTCCTCCAGACCGATGACTGCGTTGTCCTCATCCCAGACGACTGCAGCCGGGCCCGCAGCCGGTGAAACCGAGCCTCGATCAAGATGCCCGGTCAGGGCGGTGAGAGATCCGTCGGGCTCTCGACGATAGAGGTAGGCATCGACCGGATAGGCAGTTTCGACGTTGCCGAGCAGGTGAAGAGCCCCGTCGGGTCGATACGACACGGAGTGCCAGATGCCCCTGGCGGCGGCTCTCGAAATCTCGCCGCTCTCGACGTCGAGTTCGAAGACGTCGTTGCCCGAAACCAGACCCCTCCCCGGATCGTGATCGGTGATGAAGGCCACCACGCGTCCGTCAGGCGACCAGGCCGGGAATTCCTCGTCGTGATTACCCGGGGTGAGGCACCGCGGCTCCAATTCGCCAACCGGGTCGACAATCCAGAGGTGACGTCGTCGGTCGTGGGTCGAGCCACGACCATCGAAGCGATAAGGGACTGAAGTAATCCGGCGTGGTCGTCGGTCCTGTTCCTCTTCGTCCATATCGGACCACTCCTCGGTCGCGGTGATGGCAACGACCAGGAGCTTCGAACCGTCCGGTGACCACTCAACAGCCTCAACGCCGTGGTCAAAATCGGTGATGACCCTCACCTCGCCGCCGTCGAGTGGCATCACAGCCACCTGAGCCACGGAGTCATCCGTCTTGCGTATGAAGGCGAGGCTGGAGCTATCGGGTGACCATCTCGGGGCCTTGTCACCGGGGCCATTGGTGATGACGCGGTCGCCAGCGTCATCAGCAAGCCAGATCCGACTGCCGTTGCGGTCCTCTTCGATATCCGGTGTCGACACCACGAACGCGATCCGGCTCCCGTCCGGTGAGAATCGGGGGTCGGAGGGGATTCTGAGATTTGTCAGGTCATCGGGTGTCATCTGGTTCCTTGGTCGGAGGTGAACATAACTGGCAGCTTCAGGGCTTGGCCCTGGAGACCAGTACTCTTGTCGGTTCCATGTCTGGAGCCCCTTTTCGCAACGTTGCTTTGGTCGCGCACGTCGACCACGGCAAGACCACTCTCGTCGACGCCATGCTCGGCGCTACCGGAGTGTTCTCGTCCCACGAAGTCCGTGTCGACAGAGTGATGGACTCCGACGATCAGGAGCGGGAGCGGGGCATCACGATCTTTGCCAAGGCGGCTTCCGTCGAGTGGAAAGGAACCAAGATCAACCTGGTCGACACACCGGGTCACGCCGACTTCGCCGGTGAGGTCGAGCGGGCGTTGGCGCTGGTGGACGGGGTGCTTCTTCTGGTCGACGCGGCAGAGGGGCCGATGCCCCAGACCAGATATGTCCTTTCAAAGGCACTGGCCCTTCACCTGCCTGCAGTCGTCGTCATCAACAAGGTGGACCGCCCCGACGCCAGGATCGCTCAAGTGGTCGATGAGGTCTATCAGTTGTTCTTCGATCTCGATGCGTCAGATGAGCACATCGAGTTCGAGGTCATCTCCAGTGTGGCTCGTCACGGGAGGGCGATGTCGGGTATCGGCATACCCGATGACGACGCTGATCTCGGTCCGCTGCTCGATGCCATCGTCGACACGATTCCTGGTCCTTCCGGTGATCCGGATGCTCCTCTCCAGGCACTGGTCACCAACCTGGACGCATCCGACTACCTGGGTCGTCTGGCGATCGGCCGCGTCGTGGAGGGCACGCTCCGGGGCGGAGAACGGGTTGCCCTGTTTCACTCCAACGTCGAGGAGCCTCCGCTGCGGCGGCGTCTCACCCAGCTGATGGGATTTGTGGGATTGGACCGGGCTGACGTCGAGGAGAGAGTGGCCGGCGATCTCTTCATCGTCGCCGGGTTCCCCGAAGTGGAGATCGGTGACACCCTCGCCGACCCCTCGGACCCTCAACCCCTGCCAAGGCTACAGGTCGATGAGCCGGTGCTCCGGATGACATTCGGCGTCAACACCTCACCCTTGTCGGGGCGATCGGGCAAGCTGCTGACATCACGTCAGATTCGGGATCGACTGGAGCGCGAGGTTCTCGGCAACGTGTCTATCCGCATCGGGAACACAGCGTCACCCGAGGTGATCGAGGTGGCCGGTCGGGGTGAGCTCCAGCTAGCCGTTCTGATCGAGACCATGCGCCGGGAGGGCTACGAGATCCAGGTGAGCCGACCGCAGGTGATCATCCGCGAGGTCGATGGCAAACCGCACGAACCACTGGAGCGCGCCGTGGTCGACGTGCCAGATGAGCATGTCGGCACGGTCACTCAGGCCATAGCCCCCCGCAAGGGCAAGGTCACCGATCTCAGGCTGGGGGACACCGGGAGAACCGTGGTGACGCTGGAAGCCCCTTCACGAGGTTTGCTCGGTTTTCGATCGTTGTTGATGACCGCCACCAGGGGCACCGCCCTCGTGCATCAGCACCAGGCCGGGTGGATTCCTTGGGTGGGGGAGCTGCCCCATCGTGTCGGTGGCGCCATGATGTCAGACCGCCTCGGATCGGCAACCGGATTCGCTCTCGACAACCTTCAGAAGCGGGGTGAGCTCTTCATCGAGCCCGGCTCCGAGCTGTACGAGGGGATGATCATCGGCGAGGCCTCCCGACCCGAGGAGATGGTGGTAAACGCGACCAAGGCCAAACAGCTCACCAACATTCGAACTCACGCCTCCGACGAGGCAATCAAGCTGAAGCCGGCACGCAAACTGACTTTGGAACTTGCGATGGAATGGATTGCAGACGACGAGCTGGTCGAGGTCACGCCAGACGCCATCCGCGTGAGAAAGCGCTATCTCGCCGAGGGCGAACGACGAAGACACAAGAAGTAGTCGTCAGGGTTGCGCGTGGACAGGTTGGGCGTGGGGCCGACCTCTTGCACACGCAAGACGCAATCACGATCGAGCGATCGCTATTCGAACTCCGGATGAAAGAGGTGCGACTGGCCGTTTCGTAGGTATCTACGAACTGCGAATAACTGACCTTCGACGACGGTTGTCAGGTTTGCTCCCTCAGATACACTTACAGATGGAGGCCCTGACCGAATGAGCGCAGTTCTCGATCTAGTCGAACTCGGATTCCCCTGGGAGGGGATCGACCCTTTCATCTTCACTGTTCATCACGTCGACTACTACCCGAAAGGCAACGATGCACTCGGCCCCGACGAGTCACTGTTGGGTCGCAACCTCGGCTCCGACTTCTCCTATCAGAAGGGCTGGAGCATGTATCACGGGGTGGCCGTTCCCGGATTTCCCCAGCATCCTCATCGTGGTTTCGAGACGGTCACCGTTGTCAGACGAGGTTATGTGGACCATTCCGATTCGCTTGGCGCCACGGCACGTTACGGCGAAGGCGATGTGCAATGGCTGACCACGGGAAGCGGGATCATGCACTCCGAGATGTTCCCTCTCCTCGAAGAAGACCGTCCCAACCCGATGGAGATGTTTCAGATCTGGCTCAACCTTCCACCCGAGTCGAAAATGGTCCCTGCCTACTTCGGGATGTTGTGGAGCGAGTCGATCCCCACCATCATACCGGCCGACGGTGTGTCGATAGATCTGATCGCCGGCTCGATGGGGGAGCACATACCACCATCGCCGCCTCCCGATTCGTGGGCGTCCCAATCGAACTCGGATCTCGCCATCTGGCTCATCCGTCTTGATCCCGGCGCCTCGTGGGTGCTGCCACCCACCTCGGAGGGCGTCAACCGGATGTTGCACTGTTTCCTTGGGGATGAGGTCAAAGTCGACGACACGTCGGTCGCGTCGAAGGTCGGTGTCAGACTCGACCCGACCCGAAGTGTCACCCTCGTGAACCGTGGTGAGCCCGCGGAGTTCCTCCTACTCCAGGGCAGACCGATTGGTGCACCCGTCTACCAACTCGGGCCGTTCGTCATGAACACGCCTGAAGAGTTGCAAACCGCCGTTGATGACTATCGGCGCACCCAATTCGGTGGCTGGCCGTGGGACAGGTCAGACCCGGTGCACGCCCGGACCGATGGTCGATTTGCCCTCCATGCCGATGGCACCATCGAGCATCGGGACCGTCAGTCGGTCTAGTCCCCTGCCCGGCGGCGGGCCCGCGTCACCACCACCACGAAGACGATGAACGCCACGAGGCCCACAAGTTGTCTTGGGCTCAGAGCGATGACGAGACCATCTGAAGCGGTCTCGGTGTTCTCTGACCCGGTCATGGCGTCGACTCTATCCTGGTCGGCAATCGTTATCGACTGAGGAGCAGTCTTGGAGATCAAAGGCATCATTTGGATCGGCTCGGCTACCGAGGACCTTGGGAAGACCTCCGGGTTCTTCTCCGACGTTCTTGGTATGGAGATCACCACCGAAGTGCCTGGTTTCGCCCGTCTTGCGGCTGCCAACGGCGACCTTCTCGAGATCTTCGGCCCCGACTCGGTGGAGCACAGCCATCTCGACACCGGCCCGGTTGCCGGATTCTGGGTCGACGACGTCAAGGGAGCGCGTGACGAGTTACTCGCTGCCGAAGTCGAGGGCGTTACCGAGTTGGAGAAGGGCAGGGACGGTCATCGCTGGTTCTACTTCCGGGCCCCTGACGGGAACTTCTACGAGCTCTGTGAGCACCCTCGTCCACGCCCGGTAAAGGGGCAACCCGACTGAGCAGCGAAAAGAGACCCGTGCCGCTCTCAGCCGACACTGCGATATTTGAATAGCGCCTTGCGGGCTGCCCTTGCGACCGCCTTGCCCGGGTGTCCACTCCCGATAGCGGCAAGGACCTGCTCGGTTTCGGGTCGTTTCACCCGCCAGGTCGGGTTGAGCATCACCGCGAGGCCGTCGACGCCGGTGGCGGGTTCCGCTCACGCGCTGAGAGCCGTATCCGGCCCCCACAACTCGATCACGGTCTATGAGGCACCCGCGAGAGTGTCGAGAAGCTCCTTGGTCGCCACCTCGTAGGGTATTGCCGCTCCCCGGGACCGGGCAGCGGAGAACTCGGAAGGGTCGAGTTTGTCTTCCAGCCCGTCCAACCACTTTGTCGCCATCTCTTCGATCGTGATGGTGTCGGACATGATGCTTTGCGACCTCATCGGCTCGGCGAGCACCGTTGCCAGGAGTTCAACGGCCTCTGTGCGACGAGACATGAGCCCACGGATGTTCGCCACCTTGGTGATCATGCCCAGCATGTCCGCAACCATGCCCATCTCCTCTGCCGCCGCCAGACTCTCGATGAATGCCCTTTCGGCAGCTTCGAGCTCTCCCACGGCGAGGTTGGCCTGGCCCAGACCTTCCAGGGCCACCATCGTTCCTCTTCGGTATCCAATCTCTCGACCCCGCGACACTTGTCGCGCGTAGAGCTCGATGGCGTCTTGAGGGCGTTGCTCGATGGTGGCGGCCGTGGCCTGGAGGTAGAGAGTCCACGTCATGAAATAGTGCTCGTCGAGGTCCTCGAACACCGTCATTGCTTCGGGAAGCAAGCGTCTCGGCGTATCCAGATCCTCGAGTAACAACGCAGGTAGAGACCTCCAGTTCTTCCCACCGGCCGCCCAGAACGGATTGTCCAGCTTCTCACCACAGACGATCATCTCGTCGGTGGCCTCCACCATCTCGTCGAGACGACCGAGATACGACAGGTTGATCGCCAGGTTCTGTAGACCATGCCAAAGTGGAGTGGGCTCACCCGTAGCCCTGAGGACATCGAGGAGGCGCGCCGTCTTTTCCGCCTCCGGTTGACCCAGCAAGGCCAGGTTGTATGCCTTTGCGCCCTCTGCAAGGGCTTTCAATACTGCAGCCGATTCGTCTGGTGATTCGTCCTCAGCCACCACCGCCTGATCGAAGAGGGCGACACCTGCGAGATACCAGCCCCGAAGCTCGTACAGAACATGCAACCCGTAGACCATCTTCAGAGCCTGGTCGAAGCTCTGTGTCTCCAGGAGATGACGCCAGGCCACACGGATGTTGTCGAGGTCTTCCTCCACCTTGTCCAACAACGCAGGTTGGTTGCCGAGATAGAACTGGTCGAAGAATTCGCTCATCATGTCGGCATGAAAGGCGCCATGGGCATCCTGCACCTGGCGACAGTGGACCTCGTCGGTCTTCAGTTCTGCCTCGGCGTACTGACGCAGCAACTCGTGCACCATGTATCGACCAGTTTCAGGGCTTGGCGAGATGAGTGACTTGTTGACGAGTGTTGCCAGGTTTCGCAGCGAGGCCCCGGCTACGGCCGAAGCCGCCTCCCTTCTGAATCCCCCCCGGAAGACGGAGAGGGCCACGAAAATCTCGCGCTCGTCGTCGCTGAGGAGATTCCAGGAGTACTCGAACACGGCCCGAACACTTCGATGCCGGTCGGGGACGTCTCCCATCTCGGTTTCGAGGAAATCGAGATTCTTGGCTATCTCAGAAGCGATTTCGGGCACGGGCAACATGTCGACCCAAGCCGCGGCAAGAAGTATGCCCAGTGGCATTCCACCTGTGGTCTTCAGGATTTCCGCCAGCGGGTCAAGGTCCTCTCTTTCGAGAGCGAAGGCCGGTTTCGATCGTTTGGCTGCATCGAGAAAGAGACGAACCCCGCTTGTCTGCAGAGCCTCTTCGGCTGTCGCCCAGTTCGTCTCCAAACCGGCGAGAGTGAGCACCACCTCCCCCGTGATGTTGAGCTTGGCGCGGGTTGTGGTGATCATCGTCACATTTGGTGCTGCCCCGAGGATCTCGGTAACTATCGATGCGCCTTCGATGAGATGCTCGAAGTTGTCGAATAGAAGGAGTTGGGTCTTGTTCGCCAGATAGGTCAATAGCTGGTTTTGCAGTGCTTCGTCAGAGGAAAACGCGACTCCGATGGACTCGGCGATTGTCTGGATGATGTCCTCTGTCGAACTGATCTCAGCCAGGCTGATCACAAAGACCCCATCGGGGTAGTCGGCGACGACGTCGGCGGCGGCCTGCATGCCAAGACGTGTCTTGCCGGCGCCACCCGGGGCAAGAATCGTCAGCAGCCTGGTTTCGCCGAGCAGTCGGGTGGCCTCCGCCAGCTCGGTCCGACGACCGACGAAGTCGGTGAGTTGCTGTGGAAGGTTGTTGGGGGTGGCATCTAGAGACTTCAGAGGTGGAAAGATGTCTGGAAGACCGTCGACATCGAGTTGGTAGACATGTTCTGGCCGGGTGAGATCTTTGAGAGCGTGTTCGCCCATGTCTCGAATCGTCACACCTTGAGGAAGCTGATCCTGAACCAGTTCCCAGGTGGTGCGGGATAGGACGGTTTGTCTGCCGTGGGCGATCCCTCTGAGCCGTGCCGCCCTATTCACTGCTGAGCCGTAGTAGTCGCCAAGCTGCAAGTCGGCCGCCCCGGTATGTAGCGAAGCTCTGACGTGCAGTGGTTGGTCGGTGGCCCAATCAACTGTCGCCAGCCGACGTTGGACCGCGGCCGCGGCGGCAACAGCTTCGTGGGCGCTTTCGAAGACGATGAAACGGCTGTCACCTTCGCCACGAGGTTTGACCGAGACGCCGGCGTGGTCGCCCACCGCCTGATCGATGGCATCGTCGTGCTGCTGGAGGGCCTTCATCATCGTCTCCGGCGCCTCTTCCCACAGCCGGGTGCTCCCCTCCACGTCTGTGAACAGAAAAGTGACTACCCCATCGGGAAGGTTCGGCGTCGTCGTCATCGAGTCACGTTTTGGGTTACTTCGTCAAGCTCTGGATGCTCGGCCGCCACGGTCTCGGCGAGTTCGGCCGTCTCTCCCCAGGGGTCGACCCCAAATCGGTAGACCTCAAAGGTAGGGGCGGCGTTGCTGTTGGGACCGAGTGGTTGGCTAACCAGATATCGGGCTGTGGGGCTCACCCCGAACCGCATGAGCTTGTAGAGACGCCCGATCGCCTCGCCCTGATCCTGAGTTCCTGAGTAGAGGTCGTTCATCGTGACGTACACCAGACCATAAAGAGCGTTGAACAGCTCGGAGACCTTTTGGAGATGGTCCGGGAACTCCTCGGTTCGAGGATTGTCCGGCACCGGCCAAACGGGACCGATCGGACTGGCGCCATCGGCGATCTGGAGGTACTTGTAGTAGTGGGTGAGCTCCTGGTGGTCGGGGTCCGCCCATCGCTGGTCGCTGACACCTTCTCCCTGGTGAATGATGATCTCGAGAGCCTCGTCAGCGCTGGCCCGGTCCTCGATGAGCATGAGGCCGCCGGCGTCGGATGCGTTGTAGGTGACCGGGCCGTAAAAGGCGGGGTCGGAGAGCTGCCGGGTTGGCTGATGATGCTCGAAGAGATCCATATCCTCGCTCAACATGTCGATCGCCAGCTCCAGGGCGCTGTAGAACTGTCCCAAAGTCTCGAAGTTGTCGTCTTCGGGGATGGCGCCAGGTGCCTGTGGTCTCTCGATGGTCAGGAAGGTTTCTCGCACCAGTTCGGGAGTGCATCGCTTCAACTCCAGAACCAACTCCGGCTGGTGATGAGCCAGGGGACACGGGTAGGCCGGGATCATCTCGTAGTCGAAATGGGGGTCGCCTCCGAGAGCCGCGGTCAGGTTGGCCGTGAGACAGGCATGAAGCATCTCCTCGACAACCACGCTTGCGATCAGACGCGCCGCTTCCGACTCAGGGTCCTTGATGGAGTAGAACGCGTAGAGGTATGGCGGAATCGTGGAGAGTTCCACCTTGGTCGCCAGCGCGACGTGTGCTCTCAGATCTTGGATTGTCTCGATTGCCATTGTCAGCCAGCACGCTACCTGGCTAGGCGGGCTTCGAGGCCGTCGATGATGATCTCCAACCCGAACACGAACTCCTTGTCGAACTCGCATTGAGCGAGATGGGCGACGTGGAAAAAGTGGTCGGCCACCTCCTCCATCCGTGTCTTCAGATTGGTTACCCAAGGTCAGTATCGAAGGTCATCTCGACGAGATAGACAGCGAGCTAGAGCTTGTGGCAGCATGAGCGAACGTATGGACCAGATGCATGTGATCTTTGGAGCCGGCCCGGTCGGTCTCGCTCTCACCGGCGAACTCGTCGGCCGAGGTCACCAGGTGCGGGTGGTGAGCCGATCGGGTTCGGCGTCCGTTCCCGACCAGGTGTCCCAGATGGCCGGTAACGCAGCCGATCCGGATTTCGCGATCGGCGCCGCAAGCGGGGCGGCGGTCGTCTATCAGGTGCTCAACCCGCCCTATCACCGCTGGCCTGAGGAGTTCCCGCCGCTACAGCGGAGTGTGGTGTCAGCGGCTCAGTCCGCCGGTGCCCGTTTTGTCTCGTTCGAGAATCTCTACATGTATGGAGACACCGGGGGTCAGCCCATCGACGAGGAGACTCCGATGGAACCACACACCCGCAAGGGAAAGGTGCGGCTGGAGATGGCGGAGACGCTTGCCGATCTCGGCTCCAGGGGCGACCTGGAGCTGGCGACGGCGCGGGCTTCGAACTATTTCGGTCCTCGGGCCACTTGGCAGTCACCTTTGGGAGAGAGGGTCATCGGCAGGGTGCTTGACGGGAAGTCGGCTCAAGTGGTCGGAGATCCGGACACCAAGCACAGTTACACCTACCTGAAGGATCTGAGCCGGGTGTTGGCGACGCTCGCCACTGACGATCATGCAGTGGGCGAGGTGTGGCACGTTCCCAACGCACCGGCGCGGACGACCACCGAGATTGTCGCAATGATCGGGGAGGAGTTGGGACGGGAGATCAAGGTCTCGGCTGCCCCCGAATTGCTGCTTCGGATGATGGGTCTCTTCAACCCGACCGTCCGGGAGCTGAATGAGATGCTCTACGAGTTCAAGCAGGACTTCGTCGCCGATGGTGAGAAGTTCACCAGGGCATTTGGCATGAAGGCGACACCGCTCGATCAGGCGATAGCGGAGACGGTTGCCTGGTGGCGATGATCACGGTTCGCTAGCGGCCTCGATGGGCGCTCCCACCAGCCGGGTGATGAACTCCTCGTAGAACGCGTCAGGGCTGACGACTCCGGTAGCGACGGTCACTGTTTTGCCTGCGGCATCTCGTGCGGTTCGACCAGTTTCTGGCCCCCCAACGATCACCAGTAGGTTGACGTCTTCGGTCTCGATGTCGACGTCACCGGTCACGACGGCCGCTGCTAGCTCGTCCCAGAACTGATAGAAGCCGCTGGTAACCGCTGGAAAGAGATCAACCAGACGGCCCAGGTAGGCGATCTGGTCAGATTGCTCCGCGCGCCTTAGTGTGGTCGCATACCCGTCAGGGACGGGCACATCGTTAGTGGCGTCGAGGGGGATGAGAGTGATCGGGACACCCGAGCTGATTACTGCGGCCGCCGCCGCCGGGTCAATGTAGATGTTCCACTCGGCGATCCCGTCAAACGTGTTTCCAGGAACGTCGACCGCGCCCCCCATGATCACTATGCCCTCCAGATTGCCGGCAATGTGCGGGGAGGCCATCAGCGCGCGTGCAACGTTGGTGAGAGGACCGACGGCGTAGATGGTCACCGGGCGGCTGGATGCGAGAAGGACGTCGACAATCAACTCGGGACCCGTCCCTTCATACGTAGTGGCAATCGAGGACGGGAGACCAGATGAGAGGTTTTCGTGACCCCGGAGAAATTCCTCCGGCCATGTATTGGCGTCGTTCGGGAGGTCGGGGTCGCATGCCACGGGAATGTCTTCTTGATCGAGCATGGCGAGGATGCCGATGGTCACCTCGAAGCCGAGATCACACCCCGCCTCGCCGGCAGCAGGCAGAGAGATGGCGATCACCTCGACGTCGGGATGGGACAGCAAATACATGAGACCACCGACGTCGGAGACGGTCGGGCTGTAATCGACAATCACCGGTTTTGGTCCGGACTCCAGCTTTGGGGTCGTGGCGACAGTCGATGAGACCGGAGGAGTGGTTGCCGCTGTGGTCGATGTCTCGGCACTTGACGAGCACGCTGCACCCACCAGACCGAAGGAAAGGAGTGCCACAAGCATCTTCTTCATGTGGGGTTCGACAATAAGCTTGCCCACTTGAAAAACTCGTCGGAGGAAGTTGCCGTTTCACTGGAAGCTCGGCGCGTGGAGCTGACGGCTGAACTCGATCGTCTGACCGAGCCACCGGCCGAGGGTTCAAGCATCGGGTTCGGCAAGAGGGTCGGCGAGGGCACCACCGAAGCCGTCGAGCGACTCGCCACAACAGCGACTGCTCGATCGATTGCTGCTTCCATCGCTGACATCGACCGCGCTTTGATCAAGGTCGACGCAGGTACCTATGGGATCTGTGACTCATGCGGCGACCCGATCCCAAAAGCTCGTCTCGAGGCTCTTCCCGCTACCGCGTTGTGTGTGAGCTGCGCATCAAAGACGTAAGTCGCTGGTCGGCGTGGTTCTCATCCACCAGATACCAGGTGTTCATCGGTCCTTTGCCTTTCACCTCGACAACGCCGCGGGGCTCATAGGAGAATCCGCCGTCGAGAAGTAGGTGGGTGGTGGCTGATATCTGGATACGACCCGGCATACCTGATGACTCCATTCGGCTTGCCATGTTCACGGTGTCACACCAGATGTCGAACTGAAACTTCGAGGATCCGACCACGCCGGTGACAAGAGGTCCCGAGCTGATCCCGATGCGGAACTCGGCACCGTCGTAACGATCGACAAATCCTTTCATGTCCAGTGCAGCCCTTGCAATGGCCTCTGCGTGGTCGGGTTGTTCGACCGGGATTCCGGCCGCTGCCATGTATGCGTCGCCGATGGTGCGGAT
>CAXMMT010000049.1:0-2189 GCA_964194555.1 uncultured Boseongicola sp.
CGATTGTTACGCGACCGTTTGGCCATCGATACGTGTCCTCCTGTCAGTGATAAGTACTTCACTCTCAGAAGAATTCAAGGCGGGCCGCGCCCTGGCAACATCCCTTGAAGCTAGCACGCGCAACACACTGATTGATAGGGCTAAGAGTCAAAACAAGAAAGGTATGAATCTGCGCCTGACCAGATCTCGATAAGCCCGGTAGTCGGAGTATCGAATTCTCAGCACCTGTTCCTCGTACTTCGACTTCATGTAGAAGAAGGGGAACAGCCCAAGGCTGAGCAGCGCACCTGCCACGCTGTCGAGAACCATCGACGTTCCAAGTATGAAAAGAGTCACTCCCCCATACATCGGATGACGCACCAGCCGATATGGCCCACCTTTGACCAACACGCCTTCGTCGGTTGGCTCCGGTAGCACTGTGAGCGCCGGTCCGAGTCTTCTTGACGAGACAAGGACCTGGCCAGCGCCATAAACGCCAAGTAGGACACCAAGGATTCTGAACCCATCTCCAGCACCATCTGGAAGCGATCCGTCCCAGGCCAGCGCAATGGCAATGGTCACGAACCAGATGATCTGGACGCCGACAAAGAGACGTCCTTGCCGTCCCGTCTGGTCCTCCACCCAGACACGGGCGAGACGATCGACCCCCTGGCCATCACAGGAGTCCAGGGCCACCCGTGCCGATATGCCCTCTGCAATGGGGGCGTTGGGCCACACATCTGTCAAAGGTCGCAGAACAAACTCACGTTCGGCGGCGCGCGGATGGGGGATCGTTAGATCGGGCTCGTCCACAACAAGCCCCTCCGCAGCGACGATGTCGAGATCCAGGGTCCTGGCATCCCAACGCTCCTTACGTTCTCGTTTCTGTTCCGCCTCGATGACATTCAGTTGGGCAAGCAATTCGTGGGGGCCGAGATCGGAATCGACCAGAGCAACGGCATTCAAGTATTGACCCTGATCCGGGCCCCCAATCGGAGCGGTCTCATAGAGCCCGGAAACCCCCTCCAGTTCTCCCAGTGCTCCCAACCCGGCGACACCAGCACGAAGAAAGGCCAAGCGGTCACCCAGGTTCGATCCGAGGCCTATGGCGTATTTGGTCACCGGCTCCGGTCGACCGTGACTGAAATATCTCCCACCACAGCCTCTACGGGCGCCTCCGGCTTGTGGATCGTCACGACCGCCCGCTCCACGCCTTGGTGTGCGAGAACTGCATCAGCCACTATGGACGCAACACTTTCAATAAGAGCATGTGACTCAGAACCCACCACGTCGCGGACCTCGAGAGCCATCTCTCCGTAGTCAAGGGTGTCATTGAGATCGTCAGATGCTCCTGCCGCCGAAAGATCCAGATAGGCGGCAACATCAACGAGAAAAAGCTGAGCCTGCTTCTGTTCGAATTCGAGGACTCCGTGTTTGGCGTATACCTCAATACCTTTGAGGTCTACGCGATCGGTCACGAAGTCGAGGCTGCCGGGATCAGAGAACGGCCATCGGGACCAAGTGCACGACCGAGGATCTGCTGGATCACCGCCAACGCAAGGATCGGGTCGTCGAGCAGCCCCGACGTCACCAGATAGCCACCGAGCAACCCGCCAACGGTGTCGTCGATCACTTCGCGATGTACCAGGACTCGGGCGTGGCCCCGGTCCAAGGCCTTGTCGAGGGTATTGAAGAACCTCTTGATATCGTCAGTTTCGATCGGGTTGCCCACGGGAACCGAATACGTGGCAATTCCGGCCTGGCGGTACGCAGACAGATTCTGGTTGCCAGGAAGCATCGAGACAATGGTGTTGATGGAGCCTTCCTCGACCAGCCAGGTGATCTCCTCTTCACGTCTCACCCGACGGTGTTGGAAACCAGAGCCGCCGACGCGATCGGAAACAGCGAGTCGATCATTGATCACCCACGTGAATCCCCTCGGTTTGAGTCCTGCGACCATTCGTCCCATTGCTGGTGGGCCACAGTAGCGGCCGCCACAGCCAGCGCACGGCGAGACGCCTCGACGTTATGTACCCGAAAAACCCTTGCCCCATCGATAAAACCGGTGGATGTGGTCTTCACTGTCGCTGAGTCGCGATCTGATGGTGTCTTATCGCCATCCAAGCTATCCAGGAAGCGCTTTCGGGACGTGCCCAACATCAGTGGAAACGCATGTGAGGCGAGACGAGGGACCGATCGCAGCAGCGTCA
>CAXMMT010000050.1:0-90427 GCA_964194555.1 uncultured Boseongicola sp.
TGCTGGCCATCACCCCAAAGTTGGGCGCCCACCCGACGCCGAACACCTTGCCCGAAAGGATCGGGCCTTCCGAGTTCCAGTAGGTGCTACGCACTCGTCCAATTGTCGGCATACGGAAGTCGTAGGGCACGAAATCGGCGACCTTCCCGTGCCAGGTTCTCTCCTCCGGCGGCTTGCGGAGCTCCTGGATGATTGCGACAACCCCGACGATCGCGAAAGCCAGTCTCCAGATGTCCCTAACAGTTGGCATCACCCGTTCGCTGTCCATCTCCCGGAGGCTACCCGGATCATCGACGGGTCAGGGCGCCTCTTTCCTGGAAGAGCCTGAAATGGTGAGCGCTCCCAAGTGGTGACGCGGCTTTCCCCGTATCGACATGGATCAAGACGTCGCTGGCTCTTCGCTCCTTGCCGTTAAGGGAGCAAGCTTCCACCTGCCATATGCCACATAACCCATGGCAGCGGTGTTGAACACGTTCGTTGCGATCGAGATCGGTTCGCCGCGAACTGCATGCCAGATCGCGGCACCAACCATCACCACTACAAGACCAAGGGCAGCAAACACGGTCACATCGGGACGGATCCCGGTCAGCCCAGGAAGAATCAGCCCCAACCCTCCAAGAATCTCAGCGACACCGACTACAACATGGATGGTGTCGTCCAATTCGTACATCCATCCCATGAGATCAGGAAGACCTTCGGGAACCACTAAATGCAGTACGCCAAACGTTATGAAATACAGGCCGAACACCCACTGGATCACCCACAAGGCCTTGTGATGACCTTTCATCTTCTCTCCTCGATAGACACGAGCCACGAAAGCGTACCGGACGGCGCGGTCGGCGGCGGCGGCGTGCGACAATCGCTCCGAATGCATCCCTATCTTCGAGTTTTTGTCTTCGCTGACGGAGCCGTCATTCTCGAGATCGGCGAAGGTATCACCGACCGCTTTCACCTGGCATTTTTTGGGGAACGAAACGAATGAAGTACATCTCCACTCGCGGTGAGACGGAGCCCCTCGAGTTCACCGGTGCTCTCCTAACTGGGCTGGCGCCCGACGGCGGGCTCCTTGTTCCAGAGTCGGTTCCATCACTTCCACGCGGCTGGCTCGATTGGTCCTACCAACAGGCGATGTCCGGCTCCCTCGAGCTCTTCGGCGCCGAGGATGTAGTCGGTCTGGTGACCGACGCTGCTGCAAGATTTCACCATCCCGAGATTGCTCCGATCATTGAGGTTGGCGATCGTCTCGTGCTCGAGTTGTTCCACGGCCCCACGCTCTCCTTCAAAGACCATGGCCTTCAGGTCGTAGCGCGGCTTCTGGACCGCGAGGTCGATCACGGAACCATTCTCGGCGCCACCAGTGGTGACACCGGCTCGGCGGCGATCGAGGCCTGTCGGGGCTCCAAGCATCTCGACATCGTCATCCTCTTTCCCGAAGGAAAGGTCTCCGACTTCCAGCGGCGCCAGATGACCACCGTTGCCGACGAGAACGTCACCACGGTTGCCGTCAGAGGGACGTTCGACGACTGCCAGGCGCTGGTGAAACAGGCCATGGCCGATAGGCGCGGCCTGCTCGCGATCAACTCGATCAGCTGGGCTCGCATCGCTTCCCAGGTCGGTTACTACGTCCACGCCGGGGCCCGTCTCTCAGAGCCGTTCGACGTGGTGGTCCCCACCGGGAACTTTGGCAATGCGTATTCGTGCTGGCTGGCGAAACAGATAGGGGTCCCAATCGAAACGATCACGATCGCCAACAACGCCAACCACGCCTTGGCTGATCTCATAGGCACCGGTGTGATGAGCGATTCCGCCGTCGTGGGTACGACCGCTCCGGCTATGGACATCCAGGTGCCGTCGAACCTGGAGCGTTTTCGTGGAGACCCCACGGCCGAGTTTCTGGCGGGCTGGTCGAGTGACGCCGAGATAAGAGAGACGATTTTCGCGGTCTCCAGAACCCACGACTACGTTCTCGATCCTCACACCGCCACGGCTTGGAGGGCAGGTGCCACAACTCTCGGGGAGAGGCCCCAGCTGATCATCTCCACCGCCCATCCCGCCAAGTTCAGCGATGCCGTTTTCGGTGCAATTGGTCGATCTCCACAAATCCCCTCGGGCTTTGATCAACTGCTGAATCTGGCTGAACGCATGGTGACAATCGACCCCAGTACTTCAGACCTGGACCGGCTGATCCGATGAATATATAGGTCGCTGCTTTGCGAAGGACTCGCCAGCGGCTACGATGATGTTGGTTGCCAGTTCCGGACTTGGCAACGACCCACCCGCATAGCCACCGAAGGCGCGCCCTATGTTTAGTTGCGTCGCGGAGGTTCTCCATCCGATTGGACCCCCTCAGAGAGGGACGATTCACAAAGGATCCAATGACTACACGAGCTCAACTACAGAGCAAGTCGATAGACGAACTGAGGGAGATTGCCCTGGCAGCCGAACTCGAAACCGACGGGCTTCAGAAGTCGAAACTGATCACGGCTCTCATGGACGCCGGTCAGGTCGTCGACGACGGCGCTGCCGACGTGGTCGACCTGCCCAAGGCGACCCCTCGCACCGAGAGGCCCACAGCCGACAAGTCGTCGGCCGCAACAGCCCCCAGAGACGGTGGCGGTCAACACCAGCGTGAAAGCCAAGGCCAAGGTGGGCAACGTGACGGCCAGAGTGGTCAAGGTCAGCGTCGGCGTAACCGCCGTCGTCGTGACGAGGAGCAGATCCCTGAGGGTGATCTCGAGGTGCGCGAGGGTCTTCTCGACATCCTCCCCGAGGGATACGGCTTTCTTCGAGTTTCTGGCTACGTCTCTGGCGAGGACGACGTCTATGTGTCTGCCAACCAGGTTCGGAAATTCCGTCTGCGCAAGGGTGATGTTGTCGCCGGCCCGATTCGACCTCCTCGCTCAAAGGAGAAGTTCCCGGCAGCGGTCCGCATCGCCACGGTAAATGGTGTCGATCCAGACGAGGCGATGAAGCGGCCGAAGTTCGAGAAGCTCACGCCGCTCTTCCCGGACGACCGTCTCCGACTCGAGGTTGAAGGGAACTCAAACAACACCCTCACCCGGATCATCGACCTGATCGCACCCATCGGCAAGGGCCAGCGTGGTCTGATCGTCTCACCATCGAAGGCCGGCAAGACCACGGTTCTTCAAGAGATCGCCCAGTCGATCACAGAGAACAACCCCGAGTGCCATGTGATGGTCGTCCTTGTGGACGAGCGCCCCGAAGAGGTCACCGACATGCAGCGGTCGGTGAAAGGCGAAGTCGTCTCCTCGACCTTTGACCGTCCCGCCGAAGAGCACACCCAGGTTTCCGAGTTGGCTGTCGAGCGTGCCAAGCGCCTCGTTGAATCGGGAGGCGATGTTGTCATCATCCTCGATTCGATTACCCGTCTGGCCCGTGCCCACAACCTGGCAACGCCTGCCTCCGGTCGGATTCTGTCCGGTGGAGTTGACTCCCAGGCACTGTATCCGCCGAAGCGCTTCTTCGGGGCCGCCCGAAACCTCGAGGAGGGTGGATCGCTGACGATTATCGCAACCGCACTCATCGAGACCGGATCCAAGATGGACGATGTGATCTTCGAGGAGTTCAAGGGCACCGGAAACATGGAACTTCGTCTCGATCGCAAACTTGCGGACAAGCGCATCTATCCAGCCGTCGACATAGCGGCGTCGGGAACAAGGAAGGAAGAGCTTCTGTTCGATAAGGCTGAGCTCGCTCAGGTCTGGAAGCTCCGTAGAGTGTTGCTGGCACTGGAGCCAGGCGCTGCTATCGAGCTATTGATCGATCGACTCAAGACAACGAAGTCCAATGCCGAGTTCCTCGCCGAGGTGGCGAAGACCACCGGCTGACAATCACTTCTCGACAGGGAGAAAGCGTGAAGACCGACATTCACCCAACGTATGAAGCCACCAACGTGACATGCTCGTGTGGCAACACCTTCGTCACCCGGAGCACCAAGCCTGGCGACATGCACATTGAGCTTTGCAACGAGTGCCACCCGTTTTATACCGGCAAGCAGAAGCTGGTTGACACCGGTGGCCGCGTCGAGCGCTTTCAGAAACGGTACGGAAAGAGCACCTTCACCAAGGCCGGCGCCCCCGACACCGAGGCAAAGGCCACTGACTCAGAGTGAGCCGACTGCTCCCCGGGGGAGTGGTCGCATTGATCCGGCGAAGACCGTCGGAGGTCAAGCCGTTTTAGAGGGCGTGATGATGCGCGCCCCGGGTGCATGGTCTGTTGCAGTCCGCCAACCTGATGGCCAGATCATCGTCCGACGTGACGAGTTGGCCAGACTCAGTGAGCGAAACCGGTGGGCCCGTGTCCCGTTGGTTCGCGGCATCATGGTGCTCGGGGAGTCTCTGAGCCTCGGTTTCAAGGCACTCTCTTGGTCGGCTCAGAAGGCCACCGATGAGGAAGAGGAGCCCCTCACAGGTGCTCAGATCGGGTGGACTATGACATTGGCCCTGACGTTTTTCGCCGGTGTCTTCATCCTTCTACCTGCCTTTGCAGCCGGCTTCGTTGCCAACGACTCAGGGATTGTCTTCAACATCGCTGAGGGTCTGCTCAGACTGTCCATGTTCATTGGCTACATCTGGCTGATCGGCAGATCCAAGGAAATCGCCCGGGTCTTCGAGTACCACGGGGCCGAGCACATGTCGATTCACGCCTTTGAAGCAGGCGAACCTCTCAGCGTCGAATCGGTTGCCCGTTATCGGCCGGAGCATCCCCGGTGTGGCACCAGCTTCCTCCTCATCGTCGTGCTCGGATCGATCATCTTCTTCACTTTCTTTGGCGTTCCGAGCGGAATCCTCTTCCTGGTTGTGTCCCGTCTCGTCGGCATACCGATAATTGCGGGATTCGCCTACGAACTTCTCCGGTGGTCCGGGACGAGGCCCGGAGGCGGGTTTGCTCGTGTTTTGGCAGCGCCCGGGATCTGGCTTCAGAAACTGACCACGGCGGTGCCCGATGCGTCTCAGATCGAAGTGGCGGTATCCAGTCTCATGGTCTCCCTGGACGAAGAGTCAGCTCTCGAGGTCGTCAATCGGGGCGGTGTTCCCAACGTCGCCATTGCCGCGCGGAATGACGTCTTCGGCAGGGAGATCTGATGGATCCTGCTTTTGAGACCCGGTTGGGCGAGATCGAGAACGCCTTTGAGGAAGTCGAGGCGTCGTTGAGCGACCCCGAGGTGATCTCAGATCGAACCAAGCTCGCCGAGTTGGGGAAGAAGCACGCCGATCTGAGAGATGTTGTGGGTGATATCCGCCGATGGCGTCAGGTCAAAACCGATCTCGATGAGGCAAAGGGGATGGCCGGTGACCCTGATATGGCGATCCTCGCCGAGGAACTCGCATCCGAGATAGAGAGTATCGAAACTCAGATAAAGACTGCCCTCATCCCGAAGGACCCCAACGACAAGAAAGATGTCATTCTGGAGATCCGCTCGGCGGCCGGGGGTGACGAGGCCGCCATATGGGCCGGCGACTTGCTTCGGATGTATGAGAAGTATGCCGACAGGCTTGGATTCAAGATTGAAGCCCTTGAGTCGTCCCCGTCAGAGACGGGTGGCTATGACAAGGTGACAGTCGCGGTCAAAGGTCGTGGTGCATATTCCAAACTCAAGTACGAAGGGGGAGTTCACCGGGTTCAACGGGTTCCCAAGACCGAGTCGCAGGGGCGAGTTCACACATCCACCGCCACCGTGGCCGTGTTGGCAGAAGCCGAGGAAGTCGACATCCAGATAGACCCCAACGACGTGAGGGTCGACGTCTACCGGTCGACGGGGCCCGGTGGGCAGTCGGTGAACACTACCGACTCCGCGGTGCGGTTGACCCATGAGCCGTCCGGTCTCGTTGTCTCGATGCAGGACGAGAAGAGCCAGCTACAGAACAAGGAAAAGGCCTGGCGCGTTTTGCGAGCCCGGCTGCTTCAAGCCAGCCAGGAGAAAGCGCAGGCCGAGTTGGCAGGGGAGCGCCGCACTCAAGTTGGTACCGGTGGTCGATCGGAGAAGATACGGACCTACAACTACAAGGGCAATCGGGTCACTGACCACCGCATCGGGTTGACCATTCGCCGCCTCGACCAGATACTCGAAGGAGCCCTTGACGGCTTTGTTGATGCGCTTGCCGCGGACGAACAGGCTCAGCTTCTCACCAGGGGCGAGTGATCGGCTGTGGCCTGATCCTTTCTAGGCGTCTTCGGTGCCCAATCCGGCTGCGAGTGAGTAGATGATCAGGATACCCAGTGTGATGATCAGCAATGACCAGAATGGTGTGCCGTGCAGGAAGAACATGTGGCCGACAACTATCAATGATGCCCAGGCAATCCCTACCAGACGGGCCCAGGTCCTCCCGTTCAGGATTCCCACCGAAGCTGCAATCTGCACAATGCCGAACACCAGGAGAAGCCAACCCCACGCGGTCGCGTCCACAAACAGGAGACCTTCGTTCGTCAGCACGAGAAACTCGCTATTGAATAGCAAAAGAAGTCCGTAGATCAGGTTCATGGTTCCCATGATCCCGGCGAGGATTCCTCCGAATACGGCAAGACCCGGATGCGAATATCCTGTGAACACGTCTGAATCTGTCATTGCTCTCCCAGATAGTTGGTCCAGAAATCTACCAGCCAATACCGTTTCAGGCATTTAACGCCACCGAATGCGTCAGAAGGTGTAAGACTTGGTAACGATGGACTCCATCCCGGAGCATGAACTCAGTCGCCTAGAGGCTCTGGCTAGGACCGATCAGCCGTTGGAGATGCTCATCGAGCGAAGGAAGAACGGAGAGCCTCTTCAATACATCGAGGGAACCGCGGCTTTCGGGCCCCTCGAACTGCGGGTGGATGACCGCGTGTTGATTCCCAGGCCGGAGACGGAGGGACTATTCGAGATCGCTTCTCGAATGGTACGCCACCCCGAGGTGATTCTGGATCTCTGCACCGGTTCCGGCGCCCTGGCCCTTGCCCTCAAGAACGAGTTTCCTGGAACATCGGTGTTTGCCACCGATATCTCCGAGGATGCGATCGACGTCGCCCTTACCAACAGACATGGGACAGGTCTCGATATCTACTTGGCAGTCGGTGACCTTTTCGACCCTTTGCCGGCGTCTTTGCTTGGTGAAGTCGACCTGGTGGTGGCCAATCCGCCATACGTTTCAGAAGTCGACTTCCTGACGCTGCCCGATGATGTGCAGCGGGAGCCGAAGGTGGCCCTCGTCAGCGGCCCAACAGGGTTGGAGGTGATTCAACGAATCGGCGTTTCGGTTGCCGAATGGTTGCGTCCCGGCGGGGTGGTGGTTTGCGAGATAGGCGAGAGCCAGGGTGTCTCCGCCAGTATCTGCTTCACCGATCTCCCCGCAGTGGTGCGACAGGATATTGCAGGTCGCGATCGGTACGTGGTCGCAGTCAAGCCGTGATCGAGGCGGCTGTAGAGGCCATTCACTCCAGTCAGGTCGTTGGGATTCCGACCGACACCGTCTACGGGCTCGCGGCCGACCCTCAAGAGCGGGAGGCGGTGAGTCGTCTCTTCGAGATCAAGGGGAGACCGGAGCACAAGCCGGTCGGCCTGCTGATTGCATCCGTGGAACAGGCAAAGAAAATTGGCGAGATCGACGGTGTGGGCGAAGAGTTAGCCAGAGCGCACTGGCCCGGCCCGCTGACGATGGTCGTCAAACCGAAGGTGGTTCTCTATGATTGGGTGGGTGACGCCTATCTTCGGACGGTCGGTATCAGGGTCCCGGATCACCCGGTGGCTCGCGAGCTGCTCGAGCGGATCGGCCCGCTCGTGGTCACATCGGCTAACCGATCCGGCGGTAAAGAGGTGATGAGTGATATCGAGGCGCGTCGCATCTTTGGCGAAGAGGTTGCTGTTTACGTTGAAGGCCGGTGCCCCGGGGGAGAGGCGTCAACTGTTGTCGATGTCACAGGCGAGCACGCGGTGATTCTCCGGAAGGGACCCGTTTCGATCTGACGGTTACGCTCGTTCCATGATTTCCATGGACACAATCGAGCAGGTTGATCCGGCAATTGCCGAACTCATTCGCAAGGACCTCGAGCGGCAGAACACCCACATTCATCTCATCGCCTCGGAGAACTTTGCGTCTCCGGCAGTCATGACGGCATCCGGCTCGGTCTTCACCAACAAATACGCCGAGGGTTATCCGGGCCGCCGCTATTACGAGGGCTGTCAGGTGGTCGATGAAATGGAGCAATTGACCATCGACCGCGCCAGGGCGTTGTTCGGGGCCGAGTACGTCAATGTCCAGACCCACTCGGGCGCCCAGGCAAACATGGCTGTCTACTTCTCTCTGCTCGAGCCGGGTGACACTGTGCTGGGGATGCGACTCGACCACGGCGGCCATCTGACCCATGGCTCCCATGTCAACTTTTCCGGGCTCTACTACGACTTCGTCACCTATGGCGTCGACGCCGACACCGAGATCATCGACATGGTCGAGGTGCGTCGGTTGGCGCGGGAGCACAAGCCGAAAATCGTGCTGGCGGGTTACTCGGCCTATTCGCGGACACTCGATTATGAGGGTTTCAGGGAGATTGCCGAGGAGGTCGGCGCGGTCTTCATGGTCGATGCCGCCCATTTCATTGGCCTGGTCGCCGGCAAATCGCACCCTTCGCCGGTGCCTTTCGCCGATGTGGTGACCGGCACCACACACAAGGCCCTGCGTGGCCCACGCGGCGGGCTGATCCTTGGGAAGGAAGAGTTCGGTCAGGCGATCAACAAGGCGGTGTTTCCCAACGTTCAGGGTGGACCGATCGAATCCCAGGTGGCGGCCAAAGCGGTTTGTTTTCATGAGGCGCTACAACCGGCGTTTCACGACTACACATCCCAGATCGTCGCCAACGCCCGGGCCATGGCGGAGACCGTCCAGTCCGAGGGAATCCGCGTTGTCTCCGGAGGCACCGACAATCACCTCTTTCTCATCGACCTGCGGTCTGTAGACGAGGATTTGACCGGCAAGGAGGCGGCCAAGATGCTCGACGGGGTGGGCATCACGCTCAACTTCAACACGATTCCGAACGATCCCCGGCCGCCGTTCCGGGCATCAGGTTTGCGTGTCGGCACTCCCGCCATGACGACGCAGGGCATGAAGCAAGCCCAGGCTTCTGAGGTCGCATCGCTCATCTCCAGGGCCTTGAAAGAAAGGGACGACGAGGCTGCGCTCACCGAGGTTGCCGGGAGAGTTACGGATCTGGCGGCTGAGTTCACGCCGTATCCAACCGATTTCTCCGGTCACGTTTAGACCACCGCGCGTAAGATTCGTCATATGCGAATCGGCCTCATCAACCAGATCCACGGTGGGCCGGACGGTGCTCAACCGGCCCCAACCTGGGAGTCCATCTCAACTAGAGCCGTTGCCGCCGAGGCTGCCGGGTTTGACATCTTCGTGTTCGAAGATGCGCTTCTCTACCGTGGGGAAGAAGACACCGACGGCGTCTGGGAGTCGGTTTCAATCGCGGCCGCATTGGCCGCAACCACTAAGCGGATTCGGATCGGACAATCGGTGATCAACTCCCCATACCGATCGCCGGCATTGGTTGCGAGCATCGCTACCACACTCGATGAGATCTCAGGAGGACGGTATGTGCTGGGTATCGGAGCGGGCAACACTTTCGATTCGGACTATGAGGCCTTCGGGTTCCCAACCGATAAGCGTTACTCGCGTTTTGCCGAGGCGATACAGATCATTCATGGCCTGCTGAAGATTGGCCAAATCGATTTCGAGGGCGAGTTCTACACGGTCAAGGAGGGTGAGTTGGTGCTTCGCGGCCCCAGTCCTGCCGGCCCACAAATCAACATTGCTGGAGGAGGGCCGAAGATGTTGGAACTTGTCGCCAAATACGCAGACGAATGGAACTGGTGGGGGTGGGACGAGACATTCGATGAGATTCAGATCAGGCTGGATCCGATCATCGAGGCTCTTGTGCTCGCTTGTGAAGAAGAGGGGAGAGACCCGTTGAAGTTGGTGCGCACGTTCGATCTTTACACCTTGGTACCAGAAGGCTTCAGTGCCGAGGGTTCAGGCTTGGAGCATCCGGTTTCGGGCACCTCGAATCAGGTCGCCGAATTTCTCCTGGCGTTGGGTGAGCTGGGGTTCGCCGAAATCCGATGTGATGTCTTCCCGAGGACGATCGAGGCGATCGAAGCGATGCAGCCGGTAGTGGAGTTGGTGAACAGCGAGGGTTGATGCCCGGGTCTCTATGGCCGGCGAGATTCTGTGCATGACTTGCGACTCAGGACACTTAGGGCTGGTCCAGATGTTCTGACCATCAATGCGTTTGTGTAGCCATCCGTGGTCTTTGAGGATGTGGTCGTGTCGGCATTTGGGCCCACCGTTGCAACTTGACGTCTCACCACCGTCGTTCCAGGGGGAGCAGATGGTCGAAGTCGCAGTCTTTGGCTGGCATCTGACAACCCACAAACGAACATGTCGGCTGGGTGGTCTCGATGTATCGTGTCAGGGCACTGGTAGGTCGTCTTGCAGTTGTGACGATGTCGATGACCTGACCGTCGTTGTCGGTGACGACCGCTCGCCATTCGGCTTTCTGCTGGCTATCGGCAACCTTGCGGGCGACATCGGCGATGACCGGGCCCATGCCGGCGATATCGGCGGCATTGTCGTCGAGACCGGCGAGTGTTGTGAGATCGACCCGGATATCAACGAGGCCTCGGCCGCCCACGGTCGGGTCGGATCCGAGAACCATGTCGATGGCGATGTCAGCTCGCATCTGGTCGTGAGTCCTGTTGTCGCCATCTTTCTTGAGTGAAATCATGTAGCTGTTGACCCGGCGTCCGATTGCCTTTGCCTGATCTATGGGGATATCGAGTAGGTGGACATTGCCTGTACCGTCGACCGTCTGCTCGATCCAGAGCAGACGTTGCTCGATGGCATGCTCGTAGCGCTTCTTCGATTCTTCGGGATCAGTCTGAATACAGAGCTTGTGGATCCATGCCCGCAGTTGACCGGTGGTGAGTCTGGGAGCGCGGCCAGCGATCTCATCGACAATGGTGGCTGCATCTGACTCGGGTAGGTGCTCGGTTCCATCGATGATGACCCGAGCTCGCGGCCAATCAATGAGACCCTGGTCGAGCATCTCCCAGACCCGGGGGAGTCGTTCGACGAGGTCGCTGGCCTCGGACAGGCGACTTTCAGCGGCCCGGCGGGTCATGGTGAGCGCAGCCCGGATCTCGTCGGAGGCAAACTCTGCCGCCTCCTCGATTCGCTCAGCGGACGATTCGGCGTTTCCCGGGGCCGAGTAGGAGATTTCGACGGCATCGGCCATCGATCCTGCCTGATGATGCGAAACCTGACGTTCTTGAGCGACCATGGTGCGAACCAGGTCGTGTCCGTTGAGTTTCGACCGGTCGACTCGAGTCAGGGCCATAGAGAGGAGGGGGCCCGGGGGAATGCGATCAAAACCGATGGGGAGTTGATGAATGTCGGCAACGGGGGAGTCTTGGGCGCCCGCCTCTTGGGTCAACCGGTAGACCAGATCATCAAACCCGTCGTCGAAAAGAGAGTCATATTCGTCGGTCTCCCCCGCCAAGAGTCCGACACCAGAAGCCTGAGCATCGAACATATGTTCGACTGTACCCAAGGCTCCGCCACAAGTCAAGAGACTTCTTTCAAGCGATGGTCCAAAGAGGCGGGCAAGACGACTGTCCTCGGTCAGTCCGGCCCGCTACCCTTTGCTAGCTTCGATTTTGCCTATCCGATTGCCGTCCATAACCTTTGTGAAGCCGTTCACAAACGAGTCCCTGTGAAACAACCACGAACAACAAGTCAGGTCGCCGGTGCCATCAATGATGGATGGCTCGAGGGTGGTTCGTTCGTCTCTTCGATACTCGCCGGCACATTGCTGGGTCTTCTCGCCGACAATTGGCTGGGTACCGATCCATGGTTGGTCGTCATAGGGATAATCGTGGGCGCCTACTCAGGTTTTGTCAGAGTTTGGCGGTACTCGATAAAGATGGAAGAGGACCCGCGTGAGCGTTGAGAACCTGACGCCGGTGGAGAGCATCCTGGCGCGTCACACCGTTGCACGGGTTGTCTACGTGGGACCCGTCCTCGTTGGTCTCTTCGCCATCACCGGGGGCTGGACCGGGGCGTGGAGCGCTGCTCTGGGCCTGGCCGTTGTCATAGCCAACTTTCTGCTTGCTGGCGCCATTCTCTCGATTTCGGCAAGGATCAGCCTTCAGGCTTATCATGCCGCCGCCCTGATTGGCTTCATCCTGCGACTGGGCTTGTTCGCCGGGGCTGTCTATCTGATAGCGGCACTGGTGGATGTTGACCGATTGGCCTTCGGGATCTCAGCGGTGGTCGGATACCTCACGCTGCTGATCATCGAAGCGATCGCTGTCTCCAAAGGGAAAGAAAGGGACCTGAGTTGGACCAACTGATTCTGGCTAGCGAAGAGTGCGACGTAGTCAACGAGGTCATCTGTGCCCCCGCCGACGTCAAAGAGCTGTTCGAGTTCACCGACGTGATCTTCAGCATCGGTCCTCTGGGCTTCACTCGAACCATCATCTTGTTCTTCCTGGCAGCCTTCGTCGTTGTCGGTCTTCTTTACTTCGGGCTCCGCAAACGACGGATGGTCCCATCGAAGTTCGGTGTGGTCATCGAATCACTCCTCGACTTCGTCAAGAACGGCATCGCCAAGGACATCATCGGACCGGAGGGCGCGAGGTACGTCCCCTATCTGACAGCCATCTTCCTTTTCATACTCGTCGGCAACCTCTTCGAGGTGACTCCGCTGATCAACTTCCCGATCACGTCGCGAATGGCTATCCCCGCCTTTCTGGCCATCGTCACATATGTGATCTTCGTCTTCATCGGGTTCGGGAAGAACAAGTTTCGCTATCTGGCAGACACTGTCTGGCCAAAACACGTCCCGATCGGTCTGAGATGGCTCGTCGGGCTCATCGAGCTGGTCTCGATCTTCCTGCTCCGACCCTTCACGCTGGCCGTCCGGCTGTTTGCCAACATGGTGGCGGGTCACCTGATGCTGACCCTCCTGCTCGGGTCTGGCGTTATCTTCCTCTCGGCGTTCCCCGAAATCGGGCTCAAGGCTCTCGTCGGAATCCCCTGGTTTGCCCTCGGGCTTGGGATTTATCTGTTCGAGATCGTGGTCTCGGTCCTGCAGGCATACATATTCACTCTGCTGTCGGCGGTTTACATCCAGTCGTCAGTCCACTTCGAGCACTAAGGAGAAAGAATGGAAGGCAATATCGAGGTACTCAAAGGTGCCATCGCACTCATTGGGTATGGACTCGCGGCCGTGGGGCCCGGCGTCGGAATCGGCATCGTGGTCGGCAATGCGATCACCGCCATGGCGCGTCAGCCTGAAATGGCAGGCACCATCAGAACCACGATGTTTCTCGGAATCGCGTTTACCGAGGCGCTGGCTCTGATCGGTTTCGTGCTGTTCTTCATCGCCTAGAGGTCAAAAGATGCAGTTTCTGATCGCCACAATCCTTTATCAGGAGGAGGGGGAGTCCAGCTCCAACGTGAGTCTGGTTCTCCCCGAGACGGCTGAGCTCATCGCCGGGATCATCGCCTTTGCGATCGTCTTCTTCTTTGTCTGGAAGTGGGCTCTTCCCACCCTGAACAAGACTCTCGAAACCCGCCAGCTTGCCGTGTCCGGCGAACTGGCCGGTGCGGAGAAGGCGAAAGTCGAGGCCGAGAGTCTTCTTTCGGATTACAGGTCACAGCTTGCTGAGGCCAAGTCCGAGGGAAACAGGATTCTCGAAGATGCCCGTGTTTCTGCAGAGCAGTTGAAGGCAGACCTTCTGTCCAGGGCGGAGACCGATGCGGAAAACATCCGCAGCAAGGCTCGTGATGACGCATCTGCCGAGAAGTCTCGTGCTTTGGCCGAGGCGCGAACCCAGGTGGGCGACATCTCGGTGGACCTCGCCGGGAAGATCGTCGGCGAGGCACTGGACTCCGATGCCCACCAGGCCCTGATCGACCGCTACCTGGCCGACCTGGAGAAACTTTAAGTGCTGGGGGGCAACTAGGTGACCGACCGTATCACCGGATACGCCAATGGCATCTTCGAGCTCGCCAGGGCCGAAGGCGAGTTGGAGCGCGTCGAAAACGAGTTGTTCATCATCGCCCAGGCACTCGATGACTCGCCCGAGCTCCGATCGACCTTGACCGACCCCCAATTGCCCATGGAGAGAAAGCAGGCGCTGGTCGAGGACCTCATTGGTGGGCGGGCGTCTTCGCTCAGTTTGGATCTCGTTCAACTGATCGTTAGTCAGGGTCGTGCATCGGAGTTATCCGACATCGCCAGAGCCGTGGTCGAAGCCGCCGCCGCTTCCCGCGACAAGGCGGTGGCAGAGGTCCGTTCCGCGGTCCCACTCGATGCAGACACAATCGAGCGCTTGGCCTCTGCCCTGGGAAGAGCAACCGGAAAGAGTGTTGAAGTCAAAGTAGTTGTCGATGAGTCGGTCATCGGAGGCATCGTTGCCCGGGTGGGCGACACCGTGATCGATGGATCGTTGGCACGCCGAGTCGACTCGCTGCGACAGGCCGTAGAGAGCTAGGAGACAGTTGTGAAACCATGTCACGCATCCAAGGAGATACATGTCTGATTTGACCATCACCGCCGATCAGATCACCTCGTCGATCCGCGCCCAGATCGAAGACTGGGAGCCCGAGATCGACAAGGAGACAGTCGGCTATGTGAAGTCGATTGCCGACGGAGTCGCCCGAGTCGAGGGTCTGCCTAATGCGATGGCCTCCGAACTGTTGGAATTTCCCGGTGGTCTCATCGGAGTCGCTCTGAACATCGACGAAGATGACCTTGGCGTCGTCTTCCTCGGTGAGTACACCCACATCGAAGAAGGCAATGCCGTCAAGCAGACGGGCAAGGTTCTCTCTGTGCCTGTTGGCGATGCTCTCCTTGGTCGTGTCATCGACCCCCTCGGAAATCCGATCGACGCCAAGGGAACCATCGAGACCACCGAGCGCCGTCTTCTCGAGACCCAGGCCCCTTCCGTCGTTGAGCGCCAGCCTGTTACGGAACCGCTTCAAACCGGAATCAAGACCATCGACTCGATGACCCCGATCGGTCGTGGCCAGCGTCAGTTGATCATTGGCGACCGTCAAACGGGCAAGACCGCTCTGCTTGTCGACACCATCATCAACCAGAAGCAGTATTGGGGCACCGACCAGGCCGTCAAGTGCATCTACGTCGCCATTGGCCAGAAGGCCTCCACGGTGGCCGAGGTTGTCCAGACACTCGAAGAGCACGGTGCAATGGAGTACACGGTCGTGGTCAACGCCGCGGCGTCAGATGCTGCGGCTTTGCAGATGTACGCGCCCTACGCCGGATCGGCGATCGGCCAGCATTGGATGTATAAAGGCGAGCACGCCTTGATCATGTTCGACGATCTCTCCAAGCAGGCCGTTGCTTATCGAGAGATCTCCCTGCTGCTGCGCCGGCCTCCCGGTCGTGAGGCCTATCCAGGTGATGTCTTCTATCTCCATAGCCGTCTTCTAGAACGTTGCGCCAAGCTGTCCGATGAGCTCGGCGCCGGCTCGCTGACCGGTCTTCCTGTCATCGAGACCAAGGCCGATGACATTTCTGCGTACATTCCGACCAACGTCATTTCGATCACCGATGGACAGTGCTTCCTCAAGACCGATCTGTTCTTCCAGGGGGTGCGCCCGGCCATGGACGCCGGCGAGTCTGTTTCCCGGGTCGGTGGCGCTGCTCAGATCAGTGCCATGAAGAAGATCGCCGGTCCATTGCGTCTCAACCTTGCCCAGTTCCGTGAGCTCGCGGCCTTCGCAGAGTTCGGTTCCGAGCTTGACGCGGCTTCGCTCGCCCAGCTGGAACGCGGACGTCGAGTCGTCGAAGTTCTCAAGCAGCCCCAATACGCACCGGTGCCTGTGGAGGAGCAGGTTCTGACTCTGTTCGCGGTGACCGAGGGTCACATGGATGACATATCGGTTGGAGACATTCGTCGATTCGATACCGAGCTAAGGGAGCACTTCCGGACCCGTCATACCAATGTCCTGGCCACCATCTCGGAGACCGGGAAGCTGCCCGAGGGTGATGACATGGTCGAAGGCATTGACGCCTTCAAAGAGATCTTCGAAGGCTCTGAAACGGCTGAATAGTGGCCAGCGCCCAGCTTCGTGACACCCGACGTCGGATCAAGAGCGTTGAGGCGACCAAGAAGATCACTCGTGCCATGGAGCTGATTGCTGCCAGTCGCATCCCCAAGGCCCAAGCCCGTGTTTATGGTTCCAAGCCTTATACGGCAAAGCTGATCGAGGTCATCGAGAATGTCGGCGCGGGAGGTGCCGGAGGCGGGCACAAGCTTCTCGAGCGTCGGGAACAAAAGAACGTTGGGCTGCTGATTGTCTCGTCCGACCGTGGATTGGCCGGGGCCTACGCATCGAGCATCATTCGTCTGGCGGAGACTCGCGTGTTCGAGTTGGAGCGAGAGGGCAAAGACGTAATCATCTACGCGATAGGCAAGAAAGCCTTGTCCTTCTTCCGCTATCGCGACTATCACATCGAACAGGCCTACCTCGGAGTCACCGACACACCTGGATACGGGAATGCCCGCGCTGTCGGCAACCGGGTCATGGAGGATTACGCCGTCGAGCGCATCGACGCACTCGAAGCGTTCTACACGAGGTTCCAGTCGGCCATGACACAAGTGGCGACACATCAAGAGGTGCTCCCGATCGCCCCGCCGGAGATGGCGGAAGGAGAAGGAGCGATTCAAGTCTCCTATGGGTTCGAGCCATCACCCGAGGAGATCCTCAACCGACTTCTTCCCCGGTATGTGGAAGCCATCATCTTCAACATGTTGCTCGAATCGTCGGCTTCGGAGCACAGTGCCCGACGCCGGGCGATGAAGGCTGCAACCGACAATGCGGAGGAGCTGATCAAGAATCTGACGGTCCAGGCCAACCGGGCCCGCCAGGCCGAGATCACAACAGCCATCACCGAGATTGTCGGTGGCGCCGAAGCTTTGGTGGAGTCCTGATGGACCCCGCGACCAACATTCGGGCTGACAGGTATCAGATAGAACTATCACGATGGAGCGAGAAATGAGTGACGCCAGTCACGATACGAAGAAACGTGTTGGCCGGATCGTCAAGGTCGCTGGACCGGTTGTGGACGTTGAGTTCCCACCGGACAACCTTCCTGAGATTCTCAACGCGATAGAGATCTACTTCAGTCTCCTCGGGGAGGACAAAATGGTCCTTGCCGAGGTGGCCCAACACCTGGGCGGGTCAAAGATCCGCGCCATCGCACTGGCGCCGACAGACGGAATGACCCGTGGCTCCGAGGTGGCCGACACCGGGTCACCGATCATGGTGCCGGTCGGAGATCAGACCCTCGGTCATATCTTCAACGTCTGGGGTGACTCCCTCGATGCGCCTGATCAGGACTTCTCGGAGCCTCGCTGGCCGATTCACCGAGCACCTCCGGCGTTTGCGGATGTGGAGCCGCAAAAGACCATCTTCGAAACCGGGATCAAAGTCCTCGACCTGATATGTCCTTACCTCGAAGGCGGGAAGATCGGTCTGTTCGGCGGCGCCGGTGTCGGCAAGACGGTCTTGATTCAGGAAATGATCAACCGCGTGGCCACCCAACATGGTGGGGTGTCGGTCTTTGCCGGCGTGGGGGAGCGGACGCGTGAAGGCAACGACCTCTTCCTGGAAATGAAGGAGTCGGGGGTCATAGACAAAGCGGCACTGACTTTTGGTCAGATGGATGAGCCACCCGGAGTCCGGCTTCGTGTGGCACTGGCGGCCCTGACCATGGCCGAATATTTCCGCGACGTTCAGCAGCAGGACGTTTTGCTCTTCATCGACAACATCTTCCGCTTCACCCAGGCAGGCTCCGAGGTGTCGACCCTTCTGGGACGGATGCCGTCGGAGGTGGGTTATCAGCCCAACCTCGCCGACGAGATGGGAGCTCTCCAGGAGCGGATTACGTCTCTGAAGGGCCGGTCGATCACATCTCTCCAAGCCATCTACGTTCCTGCCGACGACATCACCGATCCGGCGCCTCATACCGCATTCGCCCACCTCGATGCGACCACGGTGCTGTCACGCCCGCTCACGGCCCTTGGCATCTACCCAGCCGTCGACCCGCTCGACTCCGCGAGCCGTGCACTCGACCCGCAGATAGTTGGTGAGGAGCACTACGGCGTGACCGTCGAGGTGCAGCGGATCCTGCAGCGGTACAAGGACCTTCAGGACATCATTGCCATTCTCGGCATCGACGAACTGTCCGAAGAGGACAAGCTGGTGGTGGGTCGTGCCCGTCGGATCCAACGCTTCCTGGCACAACCGATGTTCGTCGCTGAGCAGTTCACCGGTCAGGTTGGTATCTACACACCGATGGAGGAGACGATTGCCTCGTTCAAGGCTCTGATCGACGGTGAGATGGACCAATACCCGGAACAGGCCTTCTACATGGTCGGTGGTCGCGAGGATGTCGAGCGCAAGGCCGCCGAGATCGAAGGCGCCGCCGCTTAGGCACTCTGATGGCCAACACTTTCCAGGTCGATGTGGTGTCGCCGGAGGCAACCATCTGGAGTGGGCGGGCAACGATCCTGATCGCCCGCACTCCCGAGGGAGAGCTCGGGATCATGGCTGATCACGAGCCGCTGATGGGTGCCTTGGGCGCGGGACCTGTCGAGATCGAAGAAGAGTCAGGTCAACGGACCACCATTGGGGTTCAGGGCGGATTCATCCAGGTTCTCAAGAATCAGGTGACACTCATCACCGACCGCGCTCAGGTGACCAAGAGTCACGGAGACGCAAAAGAGGTTTCCCAGCGACTCGCCGACGAGGCGGAGGCTGTTGAGGAAGCCGAAGTCGAGGACGAAGACGTCTGACAAGCCCAAACGTCTCCAGGAATGGTTCTTCCAGACACTCGCCTGGATCTACCGCGCCCATCTCGGTTTCCTGATGGGGAAACGCTTCTTGATGATCGAGCAGATACCGATGGTGGCCTTCCGGATCGAGAAATCAGCGACGCATCGCTAGTCGAAGCCGGCAGCGAACGAGTCGACGGTCCGTGGCAGCCCACTCCCGAGTGTCTTGGCGATTACCGGGAAGAACATTGCTGACAGCATTCCGGCGCTCTCGACATCGAGCGTGACCCAGATACGGGTCCCTTGCCCTTCGTCGGACAAATCCACGCGTATCGCCCCGCGAATCTCTGAATTGGCGATGTTCAGAGTGATCATCTGCTCCTCTTCGCGGGCGTGAGGGGTCGCTTCGCCGAGATACTTTATGCCGGCGACGACGGTCTCGAAGGTGAAGCCCTGGAGTCTGCCGATGTCGTCGATCACCGGATCGATCACGCGGTCAACACCTCCAATGCCCTCCCAGGTCTCCGGTTTGTCCAATGCTTCCCAAACCTCGGTTCGTGGCGCCCGAGTAACGGCACTGTGGCTGAAGGTCTCTTTAGGCACGGCGGCAACCTAGTGGTCTGTCCCCGGTTGGCGTCGGTGGGCCGTAACCTGTCCTGCGACCCCCCTTTCAACCATGCTGATCGCACGCGACCTTCGTCTTGATGTTGGCACCCGGACACTCGTCCAGGGTGCTGCTTTCAGCGTGCAGTCAGGCGACAGAATCGGGTTGGTGGGCCGAAACGGCACGGGGAAGACAACTCTGATGAGGTCCCTCATTGGGGCAATCGAGCCCACGGAAGGAACCGTCCTCCGGTCCGGCCAAGTCGGCTACCTCTCCCAAGAGGCGGCACTCCCCGAGCTGGATCACCCGGACGCCACCGCCCTGGAGCGAATATTGATGGCCCGCGAGATTGGCGCAGCGCAACGCCGGATCGAGGAGGCGAGGGCCCGCCTGGATGAGCTCGACGGCGAAGAACGGGAAAGGGGTATCGCCCGGTTCTTCAGACTTCACGATGAGTTCGAGGCAAAAGGCGGGTTCGTAGCTGAGGCCGAAGCCAAGAGGATCGCCTCGAAGATCGGCATCGGGAACGACGAGCTCCACCAACCCGTGGCAACGATGTCAGGCGGACAGCGTCGAAGGGTCGAACTGGCGAGGATCCTCTTTTCCGAGACCGACGTCCTGCTCCTCGACGAGCCGACCAACCACCTCGATCTCGATGCCAAGGCCTGGCTCATCGAGTACTTGATGTCGTACAAGGGCGGAATGCTGGTTGTTTCGCACGATCTGCCACTTCTGGATGAGGCCATAACCGAGGTGCTCGTATTGGAGCACGGCGAGATCGAACACTACCGCGGCAACTACTCGCACTATCTGGTGGAACGAGTTGCCCGGCGGGAGCGTAAGCAGAGAGAGCGAAAGCATCAGGATGAGCACATCGCTCGTCTCGAGGAGAACATTCGCCGTTTCAAGGGATCCACCGAGAAGATGGCCAAGGTTGCCCGGGCCATGGAGACCCGGGTGGACCGGATGAAACGCGAGCTGGTAGAAGTGCAGACGAGCGGCAAGAAGGTCAAGGTCGCCTTTCCCCAACCGGACCCGTCAGGGAGGGTTCCCCTGGTTGCGACCGGGTTGGCAAAGGCCTTCGGCGACAACCTGGTATTCGTCGACATCGAGTTCGCTGTTGAGCGGGGCGAGCGGATGCTCCTCATCGGTCTCAACGGTGCTGGAAAAACCACCTTGCTTCGCATCCTGGCAGGAGTGGAGACCTCGGACCTGGGTGAGGTCTCCCTAGGGCACAAAGCGACACTTGGTTACTACGCACAAGAGCACGAGCAGATCCTCGAGGGCGTGACCGTGTTCGATCACATGAGAGAAGCCGCCCGGTTGCCGGACCAGATGCTCAGAACCTTGCTCGGGACCTTCCTCTTGGCCGACAAAGTGGATCAGAACGCGTCAACCCTGTCCGGCGGGGAGAAAACCAAGCTTGCCCTGGCGATGCTGGTCGCCTCCCGACCGAATGTGCTCTTGCTCGACGAGCCCACAAACAACCTCGACCCACAGGCCAAAGAAGCGCTGCTCGACGCCCTGACGCTATATGAGGGGACTGTCGTTCTCGTCAGCCACGACACCGATTTCGTCGCTCAACTGGTGCCGGACCGGGCGGTCCTGATGCCGGACGGTGAGATGCGCTTCTTCGACGAGGACCTGCTCGATCTGGTAGCCCTCGCCTAGTCAGAGACCGTGGTGCGCTGTCGTGTCATGGGCATCAGCGAGACCGTGGGGGTCAATGTGGATCACCGCGAGCACCGGGAAGGAATATCGGTGGTGCAGAGCGTGCTCGACGTCGAGAGCTATTGCGTGGCCGTCTCTGACCGTCAAATCGGGGTCGACGCAGACCGAAGCCGTCACCCTCAGCCTGTGTCCCTGCCATCGAACCCGAAGATCGGCAAGGTCTCGGACACCCTCGACCTCTCGAATGGTGGAGTCCACCTGGCCGACGATCTCGGGCTCGATTCCGTCGAGCATCCGGCGAGACATGCGGCGAGCCGAGCGAGCAAGAAGCCAGAGAATCCCTGCGCCGACAACAAGCCCCGCCACTGGATCTATCCATGCCGCGCCGAAAGATGCTCCGATTGCTGCCACCACGACTGCCAAAGAGGTCAAAGCGTCCGTGCGGGCGTGTTGACCATCGGTGACGAGAGCCTCGGATCCGATCGCCCGTCCGACCCTGATCCGATACCGAGCCACAAACTCGTTACCAAGCGCCCCGACAACGCCGGCGACTATCACCCAGGGGATGTGGTCGATGAGTCGAGGCTCGAACAGTCGGATCAGCGACTCCCGGATCACCAAGATCGCCGAGAGACCTATCGCCGCGACGATCAGCAGACCGGCGGCGTCTTCCAGCCGGTGAAATCCATAGGTGTAGCGCTTGGTTGGTCGCCGACGACCAACCGAGAATGCGATCCACAATGGAATAGCTGTCAAGGCGTCGGTGACGTTGTGCAGCGTGTCGGAGAAGAGCGCAACCGATCCACTGAACACGACGATCACCGCTTGAAATACAGCCGTGGCTCCCAACACGAGAAGCGAGACCTTGGTAGCGCGGATACCTTCGGCGCCAGAGTCCAGGACAAGTTGATGATCGGCTACATGATCGTGGCTCAGCAGATGCCCGAGCCCATGCTGGAGTCGGTTCTTGCGTGATTTGTCGTCAGCGGACGCCGGCTTGTCGTCGCCGTCACGGAGTGGAGTCACAGGGGTGGATGTTAGGACGGGTGGCAACGAGGGACTTCGTGCAAACGAACGTTCGTTTGCCTACTATGGGGTGATGTCACCCGAAGAGCGGTTTCAGGAGATTATCGACGCCGAGGACAAGATCGAGCCCCCGGATTGGATGCCAGACGCCTACCGAAACACCCTCATCCGCCAGATCGCACAGCATGCCCACTCGGAGGTGATTGGCATGCAACCAGAGAGCAACTGGATCACCCGGGCCCCGACACTCCATCGCAAAGCGATTCTCATCGCCAAGGTCCAGGACGAGGCCGGTCACGGGCTCTACCTCTACGCCGCAGCCGAGACCCTCGGAGTCAGACGTGACGAGATGCAGGAGCTCCTTCATCGGGGCAAGCACAAGTACTCGTCGATCTTCAATTACCCGACACTCAGCTGGGCTGACATGGGGACGATCGGTTGGCTGGTCGACGGCGCCGCCATCACCAACCAGGTGATGCTCACCCGCGGTTCCTATGGTCCCTACGCGAGAGCCATGGTGCGGATATGCAAGGAGGAGTCCTTCCATCAGCGTCAGGGATATGAGCTCTTGATCAGACTCTGTCAGGGCTCATCCAGCCAGAAAGCGATGGCCCAGGACTCCGTCAACCGCTGGTGGTGGCCGGCGCTGATGATGTTCGGGCCCCACGACAGCGACTCGACCCACACCGAGCAGTCGATGAAGTGGAAGATCAAGAGGGTTTCCAACGATGACCTTCGTCAGCAGTTCGTCGACATGACGGTTCCCCAGGCCGACTATCTCGGTCTGGAGATACCGGACCCCGACCTCAGCTGGAACGAGGAACGGGGTCACCACGACTTCGGTGAGATCGATTGGGAGGAGTTCTGGCGTGTCGTCAAGGGGAACGGCCCGATGAATCGTGAGCGTGTTGCCCACAAGGTCAAGGCGTGGGATGACGGAGCGTGGGTACGCGAAGCGGCGATGGCATACGCGGACAAGAAACTGTCCAGCTCGGCGGCTTAGGAGGATCGACTGATGAGTTACGACGTTCCCGTTGCCCCGGGGGAGAAGGCGGAGATAGAAGAGACCACAGAGCTGAGTGGGGAGAGCTGGCCAATGTGGGAGGTGTTTGTAAGGGCGCGTCGCGGCATATCCCACGTCCACATCGGCAGTCTCCATGCGGCCGATGCCGAGACGGCGCTGGAAAGTGCCCGTGATGTGTACACCCGACGCGGCGAGGGTGTGAGCGTGTGGGTCGTCCCCAGCACCGAGGTCCATGCCTTCGAGCCGGAAGCAGCGGCCGACTATGTCGAGGCCAACGAAAAGGTCTACCGCCTGGCCACGACCTATGAGATTCCTGAAGAAGTTGGACAGATGTGACTATCACAGCGGTCACTTCGCTTCTGGCTCACGCCGACGACAACATGGTGCTCGCTCAGCGACTTGGCGAGCTGATCTCCAACGCGCCGGAGTTGGAGATAGATATCGCGCTGGGTAACACGGCCCTCGACCACCTCGGTGTGGCAAGGGCGCTGTACACCCACGTCGGCAACACCGAGGGGATGGGAAGATCCGAGGACGAGCTCGCAATGTTCAGAACCGAGCGGGAATACACCAACCTTCTGCTTGTGGAGCAGCCAAACGGCGACTTCGCCCAAACCATGGTGCGTCAGCTCTTCTTCGACGCTTATCAGATGGAACTCTGGAGAGACCTTTCGACTTCCAGCGACACGACTCTGGCCGGCATCGCCGCCAGGGCGCTCAAGGAGGCCACCTACCACATGCGATTCTCGTCAGGATGGGTCACCCGTCTTGGCGACGGTACCGAGGAGTCCCACCGTCGCGCCCAGGATGGAGTCGACGCCCTTTGGCAATACACATCGGAGATGTTTGAGGATGAGGCGGAGCAGTATCGCCCGGCCTGGACCACCACGATCGAGTCCGTCCTGATCGAGGCCTGCCTCGAGCCTGGGGCCGACCCCTATCAAAGAACGGGTGGCCGGAGTGGTTTTCACACCGAGCACCTCGGCTTTCTGCTCGCCGAGATGCAGTGGATGCAGCGGAGCTACCCGGATCTGAAATGGTGACGGCAACCACGATCGGCATCGTCACCGCCCGGAAGGTGGCCGCGTCGGTGGTTGATCCTGAGATTCCGGTTCTGACGATTGACGATCTGGGGATTCTCAGGTCGGTCGTGGTAGACGAGGGTCGTGTGATCGTGACCATCACCCCGACCTACTCGGGTTGCCCGGCGATGGGCCAGATGGAGGACGACATCGTCACTGCATTCGAAAGGATCGGAGTTGAGGGTGTCGAGGTCGTAACCGTTCACTTTCCGGCATGGTCCACCGACTGGATCAGTGAGGATGGTCAGCGCAAGCTGAGGCAATTCGGTATCGCACCGGCGGTCTCCGAACAAGACCTGACGTGCCCGCGGTGTGACGCCTCCAAGCCGACAATGATCGCCCGTTTCGGTTCTACTGCATGTAAGGCCCTGATGGTGTGTTCGTCCTGTGGTGAGCCCTTCGATTACTTCAAACCGTTCTGATGGGTGATCTCGAGTTTCATCGGTTGCGTGTCACCGAGGTGAGCCCCCTCACCGACGACTCCGTGACAGTCAGCCTCGATGTTCCCGACGAGTTATCCGAGACGTTCGCCTACCTGCCTGGACAGCACGTAACCGTGCGGGCCTTCATCGATGGCGAGGATGTTCGCAGGTCGTATTCGATCTGTGCAAACGCCAACTCGGGAAAGTTGCGTGTTGGTGTCAAGCGGCTTTCCGGAGGAGCGTTCAGCACCTACGCGACTTCTGATCTCGAGGCCGGCAACATGCTCGACGTTATGGCTCCCGTGGGTGAGTTCACCATCGAGATCGATCCGGCCAGCCCTCGTCGGGCTGTGGCCATTGCGTCTGGCTCCGGCATCACACCTGTGATGTCGCTGATCGCGACCTCCCTGGAGAGTGAGCCACTGTCAAGCTGGACGCTGCTGTTTGGCAACCGGACAGCAAACAGCATCATGTTCCTCGAGGAATTGGAGGGGCTGAAGGACCGCTACAAGAGTCGATTCCAACTCTTCCACCTGCTCAGCAGGGAGGGTTCCGACGTGCCCCTTCTCTCCGGTCGGATTGACGAGGAGAAGATGCTGACGATTCATGATCGGCTGTTGGGTGGCGCCCCGGTAGATGGCTGGTACCTGTGTGGTCCTTACGAGATGGTGATGATGGCGAAGGAGGCCCTCCAACACCTTGGCGTCTCCCAAGATCGCATTCATGAAGAGCTGTTCTTCGCCGGTCCTGTCGACCCCACGAAGTTGCCCCCAGAGCCACCACCCGGACAGGGGGCCATCGAACTGACGGTGATCCTCGACGGGCGGGCCGTGGACACCCGAATGTCTTCCGAGACATCAATACTCGATGCGGCGCTTCGGGTACGCCCCGAGCTGCCCTTCTCCTGCAAGGGCGGGATGTGCGCAACATGCAAGGGGAGGATCGAGGATGGCAAAGTGACGATGACCAAGAACTACGCCTTGATCGATGAAGAGGTGGAGGCCGGATATGTGCTCACCTGTCAGTCGCACCCGGTGTCTGACCGGGTTGTGGTTCGTTACGACCACCGCTAGGTGTTTGGGCTCCCAGTGATCTCGGTCCGCAATACCCGGTCGGACGTGATTCACGCGGCAGGTCGTCTGTTCGCCGAGCGCGGTTATCACGGCACCTCGATGCGGGACCTCGGCAAGGAACTCGGGTTGCTCGGCTCCTCGCTCTACTCCCATGTCGAATCCAAGCAGGATCTTCTGGTCGAGGTGGTCGAAGAGGGGGCACGGCTCTTCGAAGCGGCGGCTGAGCAAGCCAGAGCGACACCGGGGACCGCTCGCGATCGGCTGGCCGCTCTTGTGGCCGGGCATGTCAAGGTGGTTCTCGACAATGTCAATGTCGCCCGAACATTCCTCAACGAGGCTCGCATGCTCGATACCGAGCATCGTGAGCGAATAGTCGAGGCCAGGGATCATTACGAAGGGGTGTTCCGGTTGGTTTTGGCCGATGGGGCGGGTGATGGGTCGTTTCGTTCCGACATCGATCCCAAGACGAGCTCGATCTACATACTCTCGGTGCTCAACGCACTGGAGCGCTGGTATGACCCGGCTGGGCCACTGGGCCGGGAGGAACTGATTGCCGACCTGACCACCTTCCTCATTGCCGGGATTGGGTGACGTCCACCCCCTTTCTATCCGGTGTTAGTGGACTGGTAGGGTTCAGCCACATTCGAACAGGAGACTCATGGTTGGAAGACCCGGAATGAGAAGAACCGCTCGTCGCACATCACGGCGCACATCACGCCGGGTGAGTCGGCGACAATCGGGAACGCAGGAAGCTGCCGCACCGCCACCCGAGCAGGCACCGCCGCCCCCTCCTCCCGAGCCGGTCGCTCCCCTTCCCCAGGAGGAGGACAAGTACGCCAAGCTCAAGGAGGCCAAGGAGCTTCTCGACGCAGGCGTCCTCACCGAGGAAGAGTTCGCCGCCGAGAAGGCCAAGATCCTCGGCTGACGACCGAGAGCCCGTCGCGCCCACCGCAGCGATCGAGGGTGAAGCATGAAAATAGTCCTCGCCTATTCCGGTGGTCTCGACACATCGGTGATCCTCGCCTGGCTCAGGGAGGAATACGACGCAGAGGTGATCGCTTACACCGCCGATGTCGGTCAGGGCGCTGAGGTCGCCGAGGCTGCGAAGAAAGCCCTCGCCACCGGGGCCGTCGCCGGAGTTGTCGACGACCTCAAGGAGTCATTTGTCAACGATGCCGTTTTCCCAGCGATCCGGGCAGCCGCGGTGTACGAGAACGAGTACCTTCTCGGCACCTCCCTGGCGCGTCCGATCATCAGCCAGGGACTCGTCGCAACGGCCCGCGAATACGGGGCCGACGCCATCAGCCACGGAGCCACAGGCAAGGGGAACGATCAGGTTCGGTTTGAGCTTTCGACTGCGGCTCTTGCTCCTGACCTGAAAACGATCGCCCCCTGGCGCGAATGGGATCTCGCCGGGCGAGGCGATCTGATGGCATACGCCGAGGCCAGGGGTATCTCGGTTCCGGTGACGAGGGAAGCGCCATACTCAATGGACGCCAATCTCTTTCATATCTCCTATGAGGGTGGTGTCCTCGAGGATCCGTGGGCCGACCCGCCGGCCGATATGTTCCGGATGACGGTTGATCCCGTGGACGCTCCCGATGACCCTCGAGAGCTGACCATCGGATTCGAGTCCGGCACCCCGGTATCGATAGACGGGAAGAGTATGGGGCCGGTCGAGCTTCTCGCCGGTCTCAACGAGATCGGCGGCCGTCACGGCATCGGCCGTGTCGACATTGTCGAGAACCGGTTCGTGGGCATCAAGAGCCGTGGTGTTTACGAGACGCCCGGAGGAACGATTCTTCATATTGGCCGCCGGGCAGTGGAGTCGATCGCACTCGACCGTGAGGTGCTTCACCTGCGTGACGATCTGATCACCCGTTATGCCAGGATCGTCTACAACGGGTTCTGGTTCTCGCCGGAGCGGATAGCTCTTCAGGAGACGATGGACTCGATTCAGGAGCCGGTGACAGGTGAAGCGCGTCTGGTCCTCTACAAAGGATCGGCTCGGGTCGTGGGGCGTAGGTCGCCGAACAGTCTGTACGACTCCGAAGAGGCCACCTTCGAAGCCGATGATGTCTATCGCCAGGCAGATGCCGAAGGGTTCATCAGTCTCAATGCCCTGAGGATTCGTGGTTACGGGACGGGATCGAAGTCGTGACTCTGTGGGGCGGCAGATTCGAGGGCTCGCTTTCAGAGGCGATGTGGGGATTCACCACAGACGAATCTGATCGCCGTCTTCTCCAGGTGGATATCGAAGGCTCAATCGCACACGTCGACATGCTCGGCGCCACCGAAATCATCGAGCCCGAAGAGGCGCAGGCTCTTGCCGCCGGGCTCCGGTCGATTCTCGCCGAGGCGGAAGCCGGCCGGTTTGCGTTCCAGACAACAGACGAGGATGTTCACACCGCGGTCGAGCGCCGGTTGGGCGAGATAGTCGGTGAGATCGCCGGCAAGCTGCATACCGGACGTTCGCGAAACGATCAGGTTGCACTCGATCTCCGTCTCTATCTGACCCGGGCCGGGGATCGGCGCATACAACAGCTCCATCAACTCGCCGGCACCATCACCCGGATAGCCGAATCCCACGCCGAAACGGTTGTTCCGTCGTACACCCATTTGCAGCAAGCCCAACCGACCACGCTGGGTCATCATCTTCTTGCGTACGCATGGATGGCCCTGAGAGGAGGGGAGAGATTCACCGAGGCGGTAAAGAGGATCGCAGTTTCCCCTCTCGGAGCCGGAGCCTCGTCCGGATCCTCTCTTCCTCTCGACCGTGACGCCGTTGCCAGACATCTCGGACTCGACGGTGTGATTCCCAACTCCCTCGATGCGGTGGGGTCGAGGGACTTTGTCTCCGAGTATGTGTTCTGCTGTGCCCAGTCGATGATCGAGCTGTCGAGACTCGCCGAGGAGATAGTTCTCTGGTCAACCAGGGAGTTCGGATGGGTGTCTCTCAGCGATGAGGTGAGTACCGGCTCGTCGGCCCTGCCTCATAAGCGAAACCCTGACATCGCGGAGTTGATCCGGGGGCGCGCCGGCATCGTGGTCGGTGATATGACCGCGATCCTCTCGCTGCAAAAGGCCCTGCCACTCGCCTACAACCGTGATCTCCAGGAAGACAAGAGGATCGTCTTTCATGCCGACGACACACTGGCATCGGGATTGGGGGCCATGGTGGAATTGCTCGGCGGACTCGAGTTTCATCCTCCCGCGCCTGGTCCAGACACAGTGAGTCTCGACATTGCCGAAACCCTGGTGCGTCGTGGAGTTCCGTTTCGCGAGGCTCACAGGCTGGTGGGAGAGTTGGTGAGTCTGCTCGAATCCCGCGGGAAGACTCTGTCAGACGCGACGCTCGACGAACTCGACGAAGTAGATCAACGGTTTGCCGAGACAGATCTCGATCATCTCGACCCGACCGACTCAGTCAGGGCGCGAGCAACATCGGGGTCGGGTAATCCTGACTCTGTGCGTGCTCAGATCGCCGAGATCCGGCGACGCATTTGAGGTTCAGCCACCGTTAGGCGACTCTGCCTCTACGGTCCATGTTCCGTGTGACCTGATGAGACTCTCCAAGTCGCCTTCGCCACGTTGCTCCGTCTCCTCGTCGATCTGTGCGTTGAGCTCTGCGTCGTAGGTGGGACGTTCGACATTACGGAAGATACCGAGCGGCGTCGGCCCATACGGTCCGTGAGACAGACGACTCAGTGCGAAGGCGATAGCCGGATCTGGCCTCGTCTCGTCGTGAACCAGGATTGCGATGGGGTCGACCGAAGACGACTCCACGACTGTGGCGTGCCCCTCACGCATGACTACCGCCTTGGATCCGCCGTCGAAGACGATCGGCTTTCCGTGTTGTAGATCGATGCGATTGTGAACCCGCTCTTCTTTTCCGGTGACCTGGATGAACGCTTTGTCATTGAAGACGTTGCAATTCTGGTAGATCTCGATGAAGGCCGACCCCTCGTGCTCGTATGCGGCCTTGAGCATTGCCTGAGTGTGATTGCGATCCATATCGAGCGTGCGAGCTACGAAAGTCGCTTCGGCTCCAAGCGCAAGCGACACCGGGTTGAACGGATAGTCGATAGACCCGAATGGGGATGACTTGGTCGTCTTGCCAACTTCCGACGTGGGGGAGTACTGACCCTTGGTCAACCCGTATATCTGGTTGTTGAACAAGAGGATCTTCAGATTGACGTTTCGGCGGAGGACGTGGATCAAATGGTTGCCTCCGATGGAAAGGGCGTCGCCATCACCGGTGATCACCCACACGGATAGGTCGGGCCGAGTCGTCGCCACGCCTGTTGCGATCGCCGGAGCTCTTCCGTGGATCGAGTGCATTCCGAAGGTCTTCATGTAGTAGGGGAACCTCGAGGCGCAACCGATACCCGAGATGAAGACGAACTCCTCTCGTGGCCGGCCCAAGGCAGCGACGAACTGTTGCACCGAAGCGAGGATCGTGTAGTCACCACACCCGGGACACCACCGCACCTCCTGGTCCGTTTGAAAGTCAGCCCTTGTGTACGAACGGGTAGTCATTTGACCATCTCCAGGATCTTCTCTGATATCTCTGACACCTTGAACGGCTCAGCGGCGACCTTGTTCAGACCGACGGCATCGATGAGAAACTCGGCACGGATCATCTTCGACAACTGTCCGGTGTTGAGCTCAGGGATGAGGATCCTGTCGTATGAGCGGAGCAAGTCGCCAAGATTGTTGGGCAGGGGGTTGAGATGTCTCAAGTGCAGACAGGCCACCTTGTGCCCTTCGAGACGAACCCGCCGGGCGGCGGCGCGAATCGCCCCGAAGGTCGATCCCCATCCGAGGACCAGGATTTCGGCGTCCTCTTCACCATCGATCTCCAACTGGGGGATGTCGTTGGCGATGTTGGCCACTTTCCACGCTCTGGTGTCGGTCATCAATTGGTGGTTGTTCGGGTCGTAGGAGACATCACCGGAAAGGGCATCCTTCTCCAGTCCACCCACCCGATGCTCCAGTCCGGCCGTTCCAGGAATCGCCCACGGCCGGGCGAAGGTGTCGACATTTCGCATGTAAGGGAGGAAGGTCCCATCGGGCCCATTCGGATGAGCGGCGTACTCGATGTCGATCTCGGGAATCGAGTCGAGGTCCGGCAGACGCCATGGCTCGGAGGCGTTAGCAACAGAGTTGTCGCTCAACAAGATCACCGGCGTCATGTATTTGACCGCGATCCGAGCGGCCTCGATTGCCATGAGGAAGGCTTCCGACGGGGTGGCTATGGCTATGACGGGGAGGGGGGACTCACCATGGCGACCGTAGAGTGAAAACAGGAGATCGGACTGTTCCGGTTTGGTCGGAAGTCCCGTCGAAGGACCACCGCGTTGCACATTGATGACGATCATCGGAAGCTCGAGCATGAAGGCAAGGGAGATGCCTTCACTCTTCAAGGCGATCCCTGGGCCCGAGGAGCCTGTAACCGCGAGGCTGCCGGCAAACGCGGCGCCGATGGCCGCGCCTACAGCGGCAATTTCGTCCTCGGCCTGGAAAGTCCTGACTCCGAAACTCTTGTGTCGAGAAAGCTCGTGGAGAATGTCGGATGCCGGGGTGATGGGGTAAGAGCCGTAGAACAGCGGGAGTCCCGATTTCCGGGAGGCTGCGATCAAACCCCAGGCAAGAGCGGTGTTGCCGTTCACGTTGGTGTAGGTGCCCGGCTCGAGGGCGGCAGGCTTCACTTCGAAGGTGTTCTTGGTGGCCTCGGTGGTGATGCCGAAGTTGTACCCGGCCTGAAATGCGGCGATGTTGGCCGCGGCCACTTCCTCCTTCTTTCCAAACTTCTTTTCGATCCAGTCGATCGTCGGTTCTGTGGGCCGATGAAAAAGCCATGCCATCAGGCCGAGGGCGAAGAGGTTCTTGGAGCGAAGGACATTGCGCCCCTTTACGCCGGTGTCCTTGACGGCCTCCTTTGTGAGGTCGTCCATCGGAACCTTGATCACCCTGTATCCCTTGAGGGAATCATCATCGAGAGGATTCGATTGGTAACCGGCCTTTGCCAGATTGCGCTCATCGAAAGCGTCACTGTTGACGATGAGTGTCCCACCTTGACGCAGATCCTTGAGGTTGGTCATCAGGGCCGCCGGATTCATCGCAACCAGACAGTCGGGTTCATCCCCGGCTGTGAGGATGTCGAAGTCTGCGATCTGAACCTGGAAACTGGAGACTCCCGGAAGGGTTCCGGCGGGGGCTCTTATCTCCGCGGGGAAATTCGGAAGGGTTGCCAGGTCATTCCCGAACAGAGCCGACGCGTCCGTGAACCTGTTACCTGCCAACTGCATCCCGTCGCCTGAGTCGCCGGCGAATCGGACCACGAGTTTGTCGATTTCCTCGGCCGGAGTTGGCGATGCGTCTGCTGTGGCGGTGTCGTCGGCCACTCGTTCACTTCCTTATGGGTCATCTGCGCGCGATCGAGGTCTCCTGATCAGGGAGACCGGAACCGCTCATCTGAGTTTGGGTTCTATCCAAGTCTATCCGTCACCTGGCATACGTGGGTCAATCGGAGAAGGTTCAAACCCGACGAGCTTCTGAGTCTCCAGAACACGCCCAAACGCGATCAGCGCCGATTCCGAGCCTCGGGACCCTATCACTTGAAGCGACGCCGGCGGTGCCCCGCTATTCAACAGTGGTAAGGCGATCGCCGGATGCAGAGAGTGGTTGACGAGCGCTGAGAAGTAGGAAAGGACAGCCCGGTAGTGACGATCTCCGATGCCATCTTCACCGATAACTTTTTGCCTCACGGGGACAGTGGGTGTTATCAGAAAGTCGACGGTGTTCAGCGCGTCTGAGAACCTGGTTCGAATCATCTCCTGCCACCCCCTCGCTTTGTCGGCATCCTCCTCCGTCACCAGATCGGCGTCTTCGAGACGCCGAGCAACATCCGGTCCGTAGTGCTGATGTTCCTGCCGAAACTTGCTGTGGACCATTCGAACCTCTTCGGCGATGGAGTTCCAGAGCTGAATCGATGGTTCTGCATCGGGCATTTCAATCGAGTGAACCTCGTGTCCCCTGTCGCGCAGAGCGGTTACGGCACTCTCGAACTCTCCGGCAATGTCATCTCCAAGCGGGCTGTTCTCGGTCCATGGCTGGGGAACCCCCAGTCTCATCGGAGTCGGATCGGGCTCGGGCGTCGGGTCCGACGACATTGCCCGATAGGCGAGGTCGAGGTTTTCGATCGAGTCTGCCAGAGGTCCGACGGTGTCGATCGAGCCGACCAAGGGAAAGACACCGTCGAGCGAGATTCGACCGTGGGTCACCTTCAGCCCGAAGGTCCCACACAAGGCAGCGGGGACGCGGACGGAGCCGCCCGTGTCGGTGCCGATGGAGATTGGAGTGATGCCCCTGGCGACGGCCACAGCTGAGCCCCCCGACGAACCGCCGGGAGATGTGGTCTGGTCCCAGGGATTGCGGACGACACCCCAATGGGGGTTCTCCGACGAGAACCCGAATGCCCATTCGTGGAGCCCGGTCTTTCCGATGATGACCGCCCCGGCTTGTTCAAGCGAGTCCACGCATGGTGCGCTGGCCGAGGGCATCTCGTGGTAGAACGCAGAGCCGGCGGTGGTGACGCGGCCCTTCTGATCGATCAGGTCTTTGAGCCCCATCGGCACGCCGGCAAGTGGCCCGACGGCTTCGCCCCTCTTGATGCTGGCGTCGATCGCGGAGGCCCGCTCGAGTGCCCTCTCGTCATCGATCGAAATGAACGCGTTGAGTGTGTCTTGGGTGTCGTGGGCCTTCTCGAGGGCAGTCTGAACCCGGCTGACGGCGGAAGCAGCAAACACTGCGGGGAAACTAGTCGAGCTCAGTTCTGGAAGGTCAATCCTCGATTGGACGGAACCAGCGATATCCATGATTTGCCGGGTGGGACCAGGATGATCTCGCCGTCGACATCGATGAGGGTGAACCATTCGAGTTCGGAGTCGCGGTGCCAGGTCCCTTCAATGACGCGGCCATCGGCAAAAACGAAAGCCTTTCCGAACCCTGTTGTCCTAGAGGCGGGCAATGACGAGCCGGACACTCCGGCTGGTGGTCTCGCCGTGTATTGCTCCACATAGAGGGCCACCAGAACCGGTACTCCAACACGCTCCTCGGTTCCGTCCTCGTTGCGATAGGTCGTCTCCCGACCGTATGCCGTCTTGAGCCAGAGACCAAGATCCTCATCCCAGGTCCATGTGACCGTGTTACCGGAGAAATCGATCTCGACCGATGATGCCGGCTCGGCGTCGCCAGAGATGGGCCCGAACTCCCAGATGGGACCGGTGGGAGGCTCGTCCGGGTATCCGCGACCATCAGAGACCTCTCTGAGAAGCTCGGTGTTGACATAGAGGTTGTGTGGTGCGCTCCGGTCAGAGCTCCGGAAAGTGGCAGGTGGCCCGGTTTCTCCTACGAGTTTCACGGCTTTGGAGATGATGACGCTGGTTACCCAAGGCTGAGCCCCGGAGATGACGAAAGTGGGCTCGTTGAACGCAGCCAGAAGAGTGGGGTCCGTCGGGCGGCCCGAACGCATTGGGCCGAGGAGGTCGGAGTCGCTCTGGTTCCATACGGCGATATAACGGGTGATCCCTTCGACCCTGAGCTCGATGATCATGTCGGCCTGGTCAATGCCTGACTGAGGGTTGGCTCGGGGGTGGTTGTCGATCTTGACTGCGAGAACTCTGCGATCGAGAAGCACCGGATCGTCGACCGGTAGACCGTTGATCATCGATGTCTCGCGGGTGTCGCTTGTTGTCGTGGTCTGTGGAAGCGTGGAAGTCGTGGTCGTTGATGTGGTCGTCGTCGGCTCGGTTGTCGTTGAGTTGTCCGGCAACTCGGCCTCTCCTGACGCGCAGGCCGAGAGAATCAGTCCGAGCGCGACCAGACTGGCAATAGTGGTGCGCATCTGGTGCAAGTCTAGAAAGTGGGGGCGGCTACCCGGGTTCTCCGGTCAGTCAACGAGGGAGCTTCCCCGAACCTCCAAATGAGGGAGGGCGGTTTCGGGTTGGTCGACAGATAGGGCGAACTCGATGCCGTCGGCGTTGGCTCGGAGAACGTAGATGGCTTCGATGTTGACACCGGCATCGGCCAGCGAGCGGGTCAGTCTTGCCAGTTCACCCGGACGGTGTGGCATGTGTGCCTTGAGAACCGTGTTCTCCTCGTGTTGAAGGGCGGCCTCGTCGAGGACCCGGCGCGTTGTTGTAGCGTCGTCCACGATCAGCCGAACGGTGCCATCGCCGTCGTGGCCGTATGCGGCCAATGCATCGATGTTGACCTCAACGGCTGCGAGCGCCTCGGCGAGCGAGGCGAGTCGACCGGGTTGGTTCTCCATCTGGATGATGAACTCGGTCATCATGGTTTGAGTCTACGCCTTGCCAGCTGACCCATGTCGCAGAGTTGGGTCGGGAGGCTCCGTTCGCCCTCGTTTTGACAAATAGGCGTGCCAGACAATTCGGGCGGCCACTGCCCGGATCGGTTTCCAGGACTCTGATACCAACTCCAGCTCGGCCTCGTCGGGAGTATGGGTCATCCCGAGGACTTCTCCCACCCCGACCTGCAATGCACGGTCACCTATCGGGTAGACGTCGGGGTGTGCCAACGCTGAGAGCAGATAGGCGTCAGCGGTCCAGGGACCGATGCCTCTGACGGAAAGGAGCTTGGACCTGGCGTTGTCTGCGGAGAGCGGGCCCAGGGACTCGATGTCGAGCGTCTCATCGGTCACTAGGTGGGCAAGGGCGTAGAGGTAGTCGGCCTTCTGACGGGTGATCCCGATTGATCGCATCCCATCAACCCCGGTCCCGATGATGCTTGTGGCCGTCACCCCCACAGCCGTCACTTCGAGCCGTCGATACATGGCTGCCCCGGACTCCAGAGAGACCTGCTGCTCGAGAATGAGTAGTACCAGGCAACGGAGCCCCGGTTGACGGTGCCAGAACTCGGGCCGGCCAAACTTCTCGATGGCTTCGGCAATCGAGTTGTCCTCGTTGGACAGAAGGTCGGTCGCCTCGTCGAACGTCGCGGCGTCGAGCCGGTCCACCACAGCCAATGCTGTGCGAACGTCTATCGGGCCCAGCGCCCTGCTGTCGGCCTTTGTTGCTTCGGCATTGTCCGACATGACCCAGATGTGGTCCTGGCCTATCGGCTCCGGTGGCTCTGCCACTCTTTTGACCATCCAGAAGTCTTCGCGCCTGGGATGAGGAAAGACGACCAGATCTCCTACCGACGGCCTCGATGCGTCTGTGGCGACGATCTCTTGGCCAGGTTCAAGGGCAGGCCGCATGGAGTCCTCGGCTACCTGGAAGCGTTTCATCGACATGTCGGATCGTGAGTATGGTCAGAGTAACGACCGAGAGAAGAAGGAGTCCCCATGCGCCAAGTGACTATCGCCCATGCCCACTGTGACCTCTATTGCGGTGTCTATGACCCGGCCCAGGCCAAGATCGAAGCCCTTTCGGTCATGAAGATCGCCCAGAAATACCAGGACTCAGACGATGAGGCTTTCAGGGCCCGCGCTCTCCAACTCAAAGAAGAGCGCGCCGAGGATGTGAAGCATCATCTGATGGTGCTCTGGGCGGACTTCTTCACCGCAGAACATCGTGAGGAGTTCTCGAATCTCGATGATCTCTTCTGGCGTGCGATTCACCAGGCAGGTGAGGCCAAGAAGTCGACTGACCCGGCCGAGGGCCAAACGCTCATCGGGCTGATCGACGAGATTGGCGACATCTTCTGGCAGACGGAGAAGGCCAAAGGGATGGGCGTCTATCCGCCCACCTAGTGGACTGTGCTGCTCCCAAACTTGTCTTTGACGCGATCGGCAAGCCGACCGGCCCAGGCCATGTCTTTGGACAGCAATGCCAGTCCGGCGACAATCGAGAGGATGCCAGGTCCAGGGAGGACCAGCATGAAAGTCCCCGCCACGATAAGCGTGAACCCGCCGGTGATGCGTGCAATTCGGGCCATGGTTGCAACCTAATCGAACGCTGCGGGTTCCGTAACCGGGGATGACCCTGATTTGACCCCGAGATAAGGGCTCAGGCTCAGTCGAAGACGTCCGACTCCAGCTTAGTGAAGACCGGTTTGACCTCGGCCAACGTCGTCCCACCCGCCACCGCAGGTGCGGCCCACTTTTTGACCTGCGGGTCGAGGCCGATCAATGTTCCGATTGTCTCCGACGAAAACGGCAGATAGGGCGTCAGGGAGACGCGGATTGCTGAAATAGCCTGGATCGCGGTCCACAGGATTGTTCCGCCACGGACAGGGTCATCTTTCAACACCCTCCACGGTTCGGTCGCGTTCAGATAGGCGTTGACCTCGGCGGCAGCTTCCAGCGCGGTTCTCAGACCGGCCCGCAATTCCACCTTCTCGATGTGATCAGCGACCGCATCGAGTGTGGCCGGCCCGAGGTCGAGGATGACCTGATCGACTTTGGTCAGATCACCTGGCTCCGGAACGGCTCCGTCGAAATTGTTGGCACTCATCGAGAGCACCCGGTTGATCAGGTTGCCCCAGGTGGCCACCAGCTCCTCGTTGACCCTCCGGATGATCTCATCGTCGGATAGGTCGGTGTCGTTCTGTTCGGGAAGAACGGCGGCGATGGCGTAACGGAGAGCGTCGGGTTGGAGACGGCCGGCATAAAACCCGATCGAGTTTCCCACCCCCTTGGACTTGGAGGCTTTCTGGCCTTTGAACGTTATGTACTGGTTGGCCGGGACGTTGGTGGGCAGGTTGAGGCCGCCATGACCCATCAGCATCGCCGGCCAGATCACTGTGTGAAACGGGATGTTGTCCTTGCCCACTATGTAGTAGGACTCGGCCTCGGGGTCCTTCCACCACTTCTCCCAAGCATCCGGGTCATCGGTCATCGAGGCCCACTCGATCGAGGCCGACAGATAGCCGATCACGGCGTCGAACCACACATAGATCTTCTTCCCGGGACCGAGGTCGTCAACCGGAACGTTGACACCCCAGTCGATATCCCTGGTCATTGCCCTGACCGGCATGTCCTCGACCATTCCCAGCGCCCAGTTCTTGACGTGCTTTCGCCAGGTGGTTTGGGACTCGATCCACTCCCGAAGCCGGTCAGCGAAGACCGGGAGCTGCAAGAAGAAGTGCTCGGTCCTACGCAACTCGGGTATCGCTCCGGTCAGCTTTGACCGCGGGTCGATCAGATCCGTGGCGTCCAGAGTGCGACCGCAGTTTTCGCATTGGTCACCACGGGCATCCGAGTAGTCGCAGTGCGGGCATGTCCCTCCGACGTAGCGGTCGGGGAGAAAGCGCCCGGCATCAGGGTCGTAGAATTGTTCGGAGCTGTCTTTGGTCAGGTATCCGGCTTCGAGCAGTGTGAGGAAGAACTCCTGGGTCACGGAGTGGTGATTCTCGGTCATCGTGGTGGTGAACAGGTCGAACGAGATTCCGAGCGTTTCCCAGTAACCGAGAATCTCTGGGTGGTACTTGTCCACGACCTCCCGAGGCGTGATCCCCATCTCGTCGGCCTTGACGGTGATCGGTGTGCCGTTGGCGTCGGATCCGGAGACCATCAGAACGTCGTTGCCTGCGATGCGGTGGTAGCGGGCAAAGATATCGGCCGGTAGATAGGCGCCGCCCAGATGTCCCAGATGCAGCGGGCCCGAGGCGTATGGCCAGGCAACTGCGACAAGTATTCGACGACTCATTCAGCCAGCTTAGATTCGGGGACGTCGTCTATCGCGATGTGGCGATGCCAGGCTCGGGTACATGGGGGGTCGCTCGCTCAGCCAGGATGACACCGGCGACGATCACCACCGCCCCTCCCAGGATGGCCGGTGTCAGTGTTTCGCCGAGGAAGATCACCGCAAGTGTGACCGCCACCACGGGAACGCTGTAGCCGGTGAGAGCCAGTCGAGAGGCTGGATTGAGCCCGGCGGCAATCAGGAAGGCCGTGAAAGCCAATGTGGTCCCAATGGCTCCGACACCGGCCAAAAGCCACCAGCTCGTCCCATCGATTGAGGCAACGTCGATATCCCATAGGAGTGGCACGGCAACGAACAGGACCACAGTGTTGACGGTGAATTGCGGCAAGACCAGATCATCGCTTGGTACTTCGAGGGCGAATCTTCGGCTGAAGGCACCGCCGATGCCCGCCAGGATCACACCCACTGTCACATACAGAACGCCGCGCCAGAGATTGTCGACGCCTTCCACCGTCGTGCCTCCGATGCCGACGAGGACAGCCGAACCGACCAAAGCGATCACGAGTCCGGGCAGTGACCTGACCTGAAATCGTTCACCATCGACGACGAAGTGAGCGGCTGCGATGGTGGAGAGCGGTATCAGCGCGATGAGAAGGCCGCCAAGACTCACCGGGAGATCTTCGAGCGAGAGTGACATCAGAAGCATTGGCAAAGCCATTCCGACAATGCCCAATACGAAACCGCGCTTCCATGCCCTGACACTTCGTGTGCCGAATCGTCCTGTTATGGCGATGACAATTCCGAGCGAGACCATTGCGAACGCCATCCGAATGGGAACCAAGGTGAATGCGTCAACCCCCCGCAGAATCACTGCGCGTGTGAGGACGGCCGATGCACCCCAGCCGAGCGTGCAGCCAATGAGGGGGGTCCAGGGGTTCATGAGGTGGGAAACCTAACCGTCCTAGCCCTCCGGCCAACCTCGCGGGTCGGGGGTCACTGGCTCAATGAACAGCATCGGAATGCCGATATCCTGTTCATATGCGCATTCGCCCCATCTCATTCCTGATGGTTCTTGCACTTGTCGTCGCCGCTTGCGGTGGTGGCGAAGCCGGCAACCCGACGTCTTCACCGGATGCGACGACTACAACGGCACCCGAGGGGACGACAACGACCGAGGCTCCGATTGAAGCCAGTTCGCCTGACGCCCTCCCACTCAGCTATGCCCTCGAGGCCGGGGCTACGTTCGAGTACGAGGTCGGAATCGACCAGCAGATCGAGATGAGTGCCACGGGCGAGGCATCGGCCATAGGTGACGAGGAGATTCCAGGGAACGCCTCGATCAACCTGGTCGGCACGACGATCTTCACCCACTCCGTTGCCGAGGGTCCGGATCCGGACACATATGAGATCACGATCAAAGGTGACTTCACCGATCTTCAGATAACAGGGACCATCGACGGCGAGCCCATTGATCAAGCAGAACTCCCCGATTTTGCCGAGATGGAGGCCATCGACGTTACGGTTGTGGTCGACGAACAGGGCAACATCATCACCGATGACGACATGTTTGGTGACGCCTTGGGCGGCGACCTCGGCGGTTTCGGCGACTTGGGCGCGCCCGGAATGGATCCCGGACGGTTCGTCGGCCCTCCCTTCGCCGACCGCCCGGTGACGGTTGGTGATAGCTGGTCCGAGACCATTGAAATCCCGATGTTCATGAGCGGGGAGCCCATAGTGACCCAGATCGACAACGAGGTGACCGCCTCCGAGACGATTGACGGTCACGAAGTCCTCGTGATCGAAACCACCTCGACGACGTCGATGATCGATTTTGATCTTGCGGAGTTTCTCATCGGGTTCTTGCGGGCGTTCGTCCCGGGTGACGCCACGGACGAAGATAAGGCCGAGATCGATTCCATCACAGAGGAGCTTCGTTTCTTGCTTGTCATAGAGGAGACGGTTTCCAACATGACGACGTGGTTCGACGCCGAGGCGGGATACGCCCGTCAGGCCGAGTTCTCCATGAGCACGAGCATCGTCATGGACATCAACATGCCCGACGACGAGACGGGTGAGATGGTCACGTTCGGGATGGAGATGAGCATCGCCCAGGATGTGACTTATCGCCTGATCGACGCCTCCAACGCGTGACAAGGGTCGTTTGTTGGTGAGATGAGTTCCTCCGAAGTCTGGGAGCATGCCCGGGGATGGTCCGTGATGCGCCCTTTCGTCTATTACCAACGAGAGAACTTCATCCCTGAAGGTCTTATCGAGGGGCGCGACGTCATCGACTACTCCGCGGGTCTGGGGGATCTCTCGGCGTATGCCTCATCGTTAGGCCCGTTGAGCCTGATCGCCACGGTCCCAGAGGAGGGAGCGCCCTGTCCCCCACTGTTGCCGGATTCGGTGGAATGGGTGACCGGCGTCAGCGCTGACCGGATTGGCGAACTGCTACCCGCAGAGAGCGCTGACGTGATCTTGGCGCGCATGGTCATACAGTTCCCAACGGTCGAGAGCGATGCCGTCGATGTCGACCAGATCCTGGTGCAGATGCGCGGAGTCCTGCGCACAGCCGGCTCCATGGTCATCACGACCCACAGCTTCTTCTCGTTGCCGCGATTCAACGGTGACCATTCACTTGTCGACGACTATCTGGCGGCAGTCGAGGCCGACGTCCTTCCTCTCCTCGATGCGAAAAGTGCCTTTACCCGGGGAATCGCTCGGGAAACGGCGGGTCTCGTCGAGCTCGTGCGCTACCTCGACTTGCCTCCACGGGAAGGCCCGCTCGGTCAGACGGGTTTCGGCCTGAAGATCCCGATGTTGGTCAACTCGGCCGTTGCGCAAGGCTTCACGGTCAACAGTGTTGAGGAAATCGAGCCTTTCACATACCCCACCGGCCTCCAGGAGAGCTTCGCCGACAACACCGACGCAATGATCGAGCTCGGAGATCGGGTGATGTCCATCAAGCGGCGGTACCTCACATCCGTCGAGGCAAGGGATCCCTACCAGAGACCAGCCGTCTTGGCGAGAATGATTGCTGAGATTCGGCGGCTACTACCCGTGACGACCGTGCCGATCGTTCGTCTCTGCATAACGAAGAAGTAGTCGAATCACTGCTTGGCGTCGCCGATACTCTGCGCGTTGATGACATCGAGAAAACATGTATCGCTCTGGCTGATGTCAGTGTTCTACGTGGCCAACGGGGTGAACCACTTCGTCAATCCCGAGGCATACCTGCTGATAATCTCCGATTTCGTTCCCTGGGCGCTTGCGGTCGTCTACGTGTCTGGTCTTGCCGAGATCGTCCTTGGCGTCGGAGTCCTGTTCGCGTCGACACGGGTAATGGCAGCCTGGGGATTGATCGTTCTGTTGCTGGCCGTCTTTCCGGCCAATATCAACGTGGCAGTCAACAATCTCGCGTTCCTCGGTACAGAGCCCAACACGGCACTGGCCTGGCTGCGTCTTCCCGTCCAGGTTGTCCTCATTGTGTGGGCGTGGTGGTACACGCGGTCCGACGAGGCTGGAACCGGGCCGGGGTAGTTCGCATTGTCTACCGCCGGGGGCGACCCCGCCATGTGGTGTAGACGTGTTTCATCATCGCCAGCGAGTAGGCGGGCAGAGTGTGCAGTTCTTCTTGATCTGGCGGCACATGAGGCTCATCTCGAGGCTCGGTGTCTCCGAGATTTCGCACAAGGATATCCACTGAGTTCGATTCCTCGTCTTCGTCTTCGGCTGGGATGTCCTCATCAAGCTCATCTATCTCCGGCTCAGAAACCGGATCGACGACAATCGGAAGCCGTATCGCAGAGGTCTTGGCCTCGACGAGCTCGCTCCGCATCTCCGATACTCTCTCTCTGAGGAAAACTGTCTCGGTTTCGGCCTTGGCCGCTCTCTCCCGGGCCTCTGCGAGCTGCTGACCCGCCTCATGGAGATTTCCCAGTTGTATCAGCATCTTGTTCCACGCGTCGAGAGGGACCAGCATCGTCCCCTCGGGGATTTCCGGCTCCGCTGTGTCTTCTTCGATGGCTTCCGGTTCTCGTGGCTCTGGCTCCCGTTCTGGCTCCCGCTCTTGTGTGTCGATGATCGGTGGGGGCGTGGGCGTCACAAGTTTGCGTCCGAGCCTTTCCGCACGCTGCTGGATTCCTTTGAGCGACACCATCCGCAACTGACCGACGGGCGTCTCCTCCAGATAGGTGGGTACGGAGTCGCGTCGAGCCCACTTGCGAAGTGTGGAGACAGGAATTCCGGTGAGATCGGTAGCTTCGCGCAACGTGATCCAGTCGACGTCGTCGCGATCGACGTTGTCGGACCGCTGCTCATGCCGTCCCTTTGTGGCCTTTGATGAGCGAAGTGCCTCAGATTCCCAGAGAAAGGCGGTGTCGCTGTCAGCCATGGCCCGGATCATACGGGTAGCTCCCTGGTGGTGTGTCGCCCAAATAATCACCGCATCTCTCCGGCCCTTGACGCCCCTGGCTTCATCCTCCGCCTCAACGCATCTCGCCGATGCGCCTTCGTTGTGCGTCCTGGCCAGATGACGCCGAGGACTCGGACATATGCTGGCGCTATTTCCACGACACACCACTAGGTTGGCGGCCGAGGAGGCCCCTGCAGCATCTGATGACATCTTCGAGAGCCCAAGCAATGCCGTCAGAGGAGGAGGTGCGTTCCCTCGTCGAGCGAATTGTCGATGGTGTCGTTGATCACGAAACACAGTTCTTGCCTGAGGATTCTCTCGACCATACAGACTCCCAAGCCCCGGTCTTCGATCCCCTCGGCATCATCGCCGTTGGAGCCGACCACGGCGGCTATCCGCTCAAGGAGCGGATTTCGTTCAGACTGAAGGAAGCCGGCTGGGAGGTCGTCGACTGTGGAACCGACTCCAAGGAGGCGGTTGACTACCCGGAGTATGCCCTCGCCGTGGCCCGGAAGGTTGCTGATGGCGAATGCCGGTGGGGGATCATGATCGATGGCGCCGGCATCGGGTCTTCGATGGTTGCCAACAAAGTGGCCGGTGTTCGGGCAGCGCTTTGTTACGACGTTTCCTCGGCTCGCAACAGTCGTGAGCACAATCACGCCAACGTCCTAACGCTTGGGGCGGGTCTCATCGGGGACGGGTTGGCGTGGCAGATCGTGGAGGAGTGGTTGTCCACTGAGTGGGCAGGGGGTCGTCATGCCCGTCGGGTTGCCATGATCGACGCGCTGGATCAGCAATACTCCAGACCTGAATGAAGAAGTCGTGTCATGAATCGTGAGGCTCTGGTCGAAGCCATCACCCGAGAGGTCCTCTCGGCGCTCTCCACTCGATTCGATATGGCCGAGACGGGAGACAAGGTTCGGGAGGTCGTCGCCAATGGCGCCGACCGGGTCGCCTTCCACGGTGAGGCGGCGGATGTCCCGCTCGATGTGGCGCAGTACATCGATCACACCCTCCTCGCGGCTGACGCAACGGCTGAAGACATCGACGTTCTCTGTTCCGAAGCCGAGCAGTACGGGTTCGCCTCGGTCTGCATCAATCCCACATGGGTGAAACGGGCCGCCAAGAACTTGCGAGGAACCAGGGTGCCCGTGTGCACGGTCATCGGTTTTCCACTTGGCGCCACCACCACCGAAATCAAGGCCACCGAGGCAAGAAAGGCTCTCCGCGACGGCGCCCGTGAGATCGATATGGTCATAAACATCGGAGCCCTCAAGTCGGGTGACCACGAACTGGTATACAACGACATCGCCAAGGTTGTGGACGCGTCTCGCGAGACGGGGGCGATTTGCAAGGTGATCCTGGAGACAGCCCTCCTCACAGATGAGGAAAAAGTGATTGCTTCGGCGCTGGCGAAGAGAGCAAAGGCGGACTTCGTGAAAACCTCAACCGGGTTCGGGCCCGGCGGAGCAACGGTCTATGACGTAGCCCTGATGCGCGAGACCGTGGGACCCGACATGGGCATCAAGGCGTCCGGTGGTGTTAGAACTGCCGATGACGCCGAAGACATGATCGCGGCCGGCGCCACCAGGATCGGTGCTTCCGCGGGTGTGCAAATTGTTGGCGGATCAGATGGAGGAGATAGTGGCGAAAGGTATTGAGCTCAGGTCCTACGCGTTTCTGGACAGCTTGCAGCCGCAATATGCGGCGTTTCTGGGAACCGTTGCCCAAGGATTTCTTCCTCTGGCAGGGGATGCCTCGCTCTGGGTCGAGGTGGCACCCGGAATCGAGATCAATCGTCTGACCGACGTTGCCCTCAAGTCCACAGGCGTCAAACCGGGTCTTCAGATCATCGAGCGGTATTTCGGCGTGCTCGAAGTCCACTCTCCGGATCAGGCCGAGGTGCGAGCCGCAGGTGAGGCCATACTCGAAGGCATCGAGCACTCAGAGGATGACCGTATGAAGCCTCGCATTCTCAGCTCGCAAATCATCCGGCGGATCGATGATCATCACGCCCAGCTCATCAACAGGACGAGACACGGAGAGATGATCATCCCGGGTCAGACTCTCTATGTCCTCGAGTGTGAACCGGCGGCCTACGCATCATTGGCTGCCAACGAAGCTGAGAAGGCTGCCGAGATAAACGTGCTCGAGGTGCGAAGCTTCGGGTCGATGGGTCGCATCTACCTCGGTGGCGAGGAGCAAGACATCGATGTGGGATGGCAAGCGGCTGTGGCCGCGTTGGAAGGTCTGACGGGAAGAGAATCTGAATAATCAAAGTTCCGATTGAGAACGAAGGAAAGGAGGAGCTTCATGGCTGAAGCTCTGGGAATGATCGAGGCGCGCAGCTACCCGGCGATGGTGGAGGCGGCCGATGCCATGGTCAAGGCGGCCAAGGTCGAGTTGGTGAGCATGGAAAAGACAGGCGGGGGCTACATAACTGCCCTTGTCCGTGGTGATGTTGCGGCGGTGAAGGCCGCGGTCGACGCGGGTGTTCGCGGTGCCGAGAAGGTCGGCGAAGTGACCGCTACCCATGTCATTGCCCGTCCGCATGTCAACGTGGATCTCGTGTTGCCTCTGGGCCGTCAGGATCAGGCGCAGGACGATCTCGGCTGACCAACTCGAGAAACAGGAGAGACCCATGCATCTAGGCAGGGTCGCTGGAACCCTTGTAGCCAGCCGTAAGGAAGCCCTTTTGTCGGGGATGAAGTTCCTTGTTGTGAGACAGGTCAACGAGGCAAACCAGGAGACAGGGACATATGTGGTGGCTGCCGACGCTGTCGGTGCCGGGTTGGGCGAAGTGGTCTTATACGCCTCAGGCAGTTCGGCGCGTCAGACGGAGATGACCAAGGATCGTCCATGCGACGCCGTGATCATGGCGATCGTGGACACCTGGGACATCGGTGGCGAAGTCAGGTACCACAAGGGTGAGGAGGAAGCCGCTGGATAGGTCGAAGCTCAGCGACAGCGAAGTCCGCTCGATAATCGATCGTGTGAAGAACCGGGTTGCCGCGGCCGAGTTCGCCGACCGGCCCGGTCCGACGCTACGCGCCAGTGATCAGCTTGCGATTTCGGAGGTTGAACTCGGCGACGGAATCCACCTCACCATCGACGAGGCTGTGCGATCTGCCCGCCGGGCTTTCGAGGCTTACCGCGATATGGGCCTCGAAGCAAGGAAGACCATTGTCGAAGCCATGCGCGCAGCCATGCTCAAGGAGGGAGAGCGTCTTGCCTACATGGCGGTGGAGGAGACCGGGATCGGTCGGGCCGAAGACAAAGTCGTGAAGAACAGGCTGGTGACAACCAAAACCCCGGGTCCAGAGGACCTCGAGCCTCATGTCGTCACCGGCGATGCCGGAATGGTCGTGACTGAGTACGCGCCATACGGCGTGATCGGCTCGATTACTCCCACCACGAATCCCACGTCGACCATCATCAACAACTCGATCGCAATGGTGTCCGCGGGCAACGCCGTGGTCTTCAACGTCCACCCGAACGCAAGTCTTGTCTCAGTCGAAAACGTAAAACTGCTGAATCGGGCGATCGTTGCGGCCGGGGGACCGGCCGATTTGATCACCGCAACCCCACAGCCGACTCTCGAATCAGCGCGTGAGGTCATGCATCACCCTGACATCCGGGTTCTCCTTGTCACAGGAGGGCCGGGGGTGGTCAAGGAAGCGCTGAAGACCACCAAGAAAGTGATCGCCGCCGGTCCGGGCAATCCGCCCTCGGTCGTGGATCAAACGGCTGACGTGGAGGCCGCGGGACGTAACGTCGTTCGTGGTGCCTCGTTCGACAACAACGTCATCTGCACCGATGAGAAGACGACCATCGTGGTGGACTCTGTTGCCGATCGACTGGTTCAGTCGATGGTTGCCAACGGGGCCTACCGGCTCAAAGAGCACGAACTGAAGCGGCTGGAGCGGGTCATCTTCAAGGAGATGGGGCCACCCAACAAACCAGGAGTGATCAACCAGGCACTCATCGGGAAGAGCGCGGCCGCGATTCTGTCCGAGATCGGTATCACGGTCGACGATGATGTTCGACTGGTGGTGGCCGAGGTGCGGAGTGAGCACAATCTGGTTTGGACCGAGCAGATGATGCCGGTGATGCCCGTTGTCAGGGTGCAAAACGTCGACGACGCCATCGATCTGGCAGTGCGCTCAGAGCATGGCTTTCGTCACACGGCGTCGATTCACAGCACCAATATCGACACCATCACCCGGATGGCACGAGCCATGAACTGCAGCATGTTCGTGGCCAACGGCCCCAACTTCAGCGGTCTGGGAGAGGGCGGCGAGGGGTTCACGTCTTTCTCCATTGCCAGTCCGACCGGGGAAGGACTGACCCGACCTCGTCACTTCTCTCGGGCCCGAAGGATCAGCGTCGTGGGAGCGCTCCGCATTGTCTGATCCGGCCATCGCCCTGCTCGAGTTCGACTCGATCAGCGCCGGAATCGTGTCCGGCGATGCCATGGTCAAGTCCTCCCCTCTGGGATCTATCTATGCGGGGACGGTCCATCCAGGGAAGTATCTGGTCCTGGTCAGCGGTGACACCGCAAGTGTCGAGATCGCTCTGTCAACAGGGACCGATATCGGTCAGGGTCATATCACCGACTCGGTGTTTCTCCCCGACATACATCCGGACGTGACATCCGCGATTGTTGACGGAGCCAAACGGGCAACCCTCGGTGAGGGCGCATTGGGGATCGTGGAGACTTCCTCAGTTTCCGCTGTTATCGACGCTGCCGACGCCGGCGTCAAGGCGGCCCATGTGGTCTTGGGGGCGGTCCGCCTCGCCGACGGTCTGGGTGGCAAGGGATATGTCTTCTTCTCCGGGACGGTTGCCGATGTGGATGCTGCGGTTGAAGCGGCGGTGAGCCGTGTTGAACCCCATGGTTTTCTGATTCGCTCCGATGTGATCGCCCAGTTGCATGAGGAGATGGCCGAGAACCTCCGAAGTCAGCTTCGATTTTTGAAGCGAGTCGGGAGCTGACATGCAGTTGGCTCGCGTCCTCGGAAGTGTCGTTGCGACCGAGAAAGTGGAAGGTCTCGAAGGCGTCCGCTTCCTGGTCATACAACCCTTGGATAAGACCCTGGAACCGTCCGGTGGAACGGTCGTGGCCGCCGACGCTGTCGAAATGGCCGGGCCGGGGGAGTTGGTCTATTTCGTCAGCTCACGAGAGGCGGCCGAGGCGTTGCCGGAGCGGTTCGTCCCCGTGGATCACGCCATTGTCGGGATTGTCGACGATGTGCACCTCGGAGCAGACGCGTGAAGGTGGGCCGGGTTGTCGGAACTGTTGTGTCCACCGTCAACATCCCGCTCCTCGATGGTCATCGATTGCTGGTCTGCGACATTCAAGACGTCTCTGGCGAGGCATCCGGCTACACGATCGCCATCGACGTGGTCGATGCCGGGGTGGGTGAGACAGTGCTCATCCTGGACGAGGGCACTTCTGCACGCCAGATCCTTGGCCTCGATTGGGGGGCGATCCGTGCCGTGGTCGTTGGTGTTGTCGACGAGTTGATGGTTGACGGCGAGCTTCGCGAAGTGAGCTAATGCTCGTGGCACTAGTCCTTGGGTGGGGTGTCCCAGTCTTGGACGTCGCTCCCTTTCTCGCGGGCCAGGATGTCGAGGGCGGCGACGGCGCCCGCCCCCGCGGAGATGATGGCCTGACTCCGCGACGGTCTGACCGAGCGGCCGACCACGTAGGCCTTGTCGATTGACGACCGGTTGTCACGGTCTACGTCGATGGCACCGGTCTTGTCCACATCGACGCCAAGGGACAGGGCCAACTCCGGGTTCTTGCCCTCGGTGAGGATCAGATAGTCGGCGACGTGCTCTCCGCTGTCGGTCTTCACGTTGAAATCTTCTCCCGCGGCGACCGAACGCACCTCTTCATCGAGGAGAGACGCCCCTACCGCCAAAACCTGGCCTCGTGCCACCTGCTGGAACTCGGTCCCTGCGATCTCCGGCAGTCCCAGGTAGTTGTAGAGATGTGCATAGTTCATGGCCGTCTTGTCGGTTCCGAACACGATCACGTCCTGGTAGTTCTTCGCCAGGAACAGCGCGGCAGACAGCCCGCCCGGTCCATCTCCAACGATGATCACTCTCGCCAAAAGGGTCCTCCTCTGGATGTTCTGTTGTCAACACTCACGAGCCTGTTGGTATGCCGGCGGCATCCAGCCAGGATGGGTGTGTGGAGACCAGGTCTGTTCCGATCAAGGGTCCTCTCGATCTCAGGGGAACTCTGCAGCCGCTGCATGGGAGGTTCGCCGACGATGGTTGGTGGCTGTCTGCCCGGACTCCGGAAGGGTCTGGATCGCTGCGGATCAGACGGACACGTCAGGAGATGATCGGGGAGGCCTGGGGAGAAGGTTCCGGTTGGCTGCTGGACAGACTCGGGGCGATCTCTGGGCTCGACGATGATCCATCCGGGTTTGAGACCGACGACCCGGTTGTCTCTGATCTCCACCGTCGTCATTCAGGTGAGAGGTTCGGACGGACCGATCTGGTATTTGATTCGCTCGTTGTCGCAATCTGTGGCCAGAAAGTGACAGGTGGCGAGGCCGCAGCAGCTATGCGTGGCTTGCACCGGAAGTTCTCCGAGTCTGCACCCGGCCCCAATGAGCGATTGAGACTGCCCCCCGACCCGGAGCGGATGGCCGAGGCGCCCTATTGGGTGTACCACGAGCTCCATCTGGAGAAACGCCGTGCCGACGTCCTGAGGCAAGTGGCTGCCAACCACGAGAAGATCGAAGCTCTGCCCGGGGTTGATCCCGTGGATGCCGCCAGGTTGCTCGAATCCTTCGACGGCGTTGGGGAGTGGAGCGTGGCCAAGACCCTCGAAGTGTCTCATGGTGACTCCGACCAGGTGGCGGTCGGGGACTTCCACTTCAAGCACATCGTCGTGTATCACTTGACCGGTCGGGATCGGGGCACAGACGATGAGATGTTGGAGCTTCTGGAGCCGTTTCGGCCAAATCGAGGGCGTGTGATCAGACTCCTTCATCATCTCGGTCACGAGCCCAAATTCGGCCCACGGATGAGCCGCCGTGACATCACCGGGATGTAGATGTCTCCTCGACCTCCTCCATCCCTGGCGCCGCGATGAGCGAGAGAAGCATCAGCATCGAGAGCGGGAGCACAACCAGTGTCACTGAGTGCGGCAGCACTGAGCCGACGATCATCAGCGCAACAGCGATGGCACGCCAACCCCGGGTACGAAACCGGGCAGGGCCGTCGAAGCTGAGCAGGAACAGTGCCCCACCTGCGAAAGAGAGGACACCGAAAGCGATAACCGATGCGAGGGTTCACTCAGGGTCGTAGGTCCTCTCCTCGACGATGGCAAGGAATGTGTTGTTGCCAATGATCCACAGCCCGAGCAGCGTTATCAGCAGCCCGACGAACCGGGCGAAAGTCCGACCCATCCACCGGAACATCTTGTGAGCCTATCTTTCCAGCCACACGACGATCAGGTCGCCAACCCAGTCCGGGTCCCTCATGTTGTTGTGAAGGGCACCCTCGACTTCTTCCAACAACGACTCCGATCCAGAGTCGGCGAGTGCCAGGTGAAAGTCGGTGGCGAACCGGCTGTCGACGATCCCATCGCTACCGCCGTACATGATCAGACTGACGAGAAGGGTGTTTTCATCGGTGAGTCCTTGTGGGTTGCCGGCGAGCCAGACATCGGGCTCGGCGCTGGGCCCGGCACCGAAGAACGGCAGCATGATGATGCCGAGACGGTTGACATCGTATGGACCGGCCAGCCCTACGAATCTGTCAGGTAGCCCTGTGCCCGGCACCGGGCAGTCCCCGGCGTATTCATTACCGGTGAGCGCCACAATCGCTGATATGTGGCCACCGGCCGAGTGCCCGATCAACGCCACTGTCCCGTCCGAATCCGGATGAGCTGCGGCATATCTGACTGCACAGGCCACATCATCGACAGCCTGAGGGAACCCGGGGCTCTCGTTGGAGAGCTTGTATGGGGTGTTCACCGTCAAGAACCCTTCATCGGTCAAGAAGGCCGCCAGCGAGTGCATGATCGAGACGTCTCCACCGATCCAGCCGCCACCGTGGACCAGTACCACCGCAGGGAACGGTCCTTCTCCGTTCGGGATCTTCACGTCGGCCCCGATGTCGGGCAGTTCCGGGCGTGTTGTCGTTGTCGGTGGCAACGTGGTTGTTGTCGTGGGCGGCAGTGTTGTCGTTGTCGTCGAGGACGTGCTGGTGGTCGACTCAGAAGTGGAAGACGACACCGCTAGCTCAGTGGTTGTGACGACTTCCCCGCTCCCGGGCGAGCACGCCGCCAGGATGATGGCCGTTGCTAAGAAAGAAGCGAAGCGGCTGCCGCGTCTACGTGCCATTCAACCTTTGCCTGACCTTCGCCGAGTCTACCCGCGGGTGTTTCCCCGGCTAGGGAGTCCCTGAGAGCGCCTGATTTTTTCTCGCCAACCACCAGGACCATCAGAAGCTGGGCCCTCCACAGCATCGGATAAGTAGCTGTGATTCGCGTCTCCTGTTGCTGTGGAACGTGCTGGGCAACGAACCACCGGCTCTCCTCGTCGAGTGCAGGAGTGCCGGGGAAAAGCGATGCGGTGTGACCGTCGTCACCCAATCCGAGAAGTATGAGATCCGGCCTGCCGTTGTGGAGGAGTGCCTTGATCGTGGACTCATAGAGGGTGGCGGAGTCGTTCGGCTCGATCAGCTCACTCCATACCGGTCGATGAAATCTGGCTTCAACGTGGTCCATCAACGTTTCGGCCGCCATCCGCCCGTTACACCTTTCGTGGTCGTGTGGAACCCAACGCTCGTCCGATAGCCAGGCGTCTACGCGACTCCAATCGATGTTCTGATCACGAAGGGCCGCATAGGTGGTCCCGGGTGTCGAACCACCGGCCAACCCGAGCGTAAAGCCTTCTTTTGCATCTTGAATCTCGCTCGCGACGCGCTGCGCCGCGGCCACGGCTGTCGCCTGAGCTGTCTCGTGAACCACCAACTTCATCGCACGGACGGTACCTGCCTGCTCTAATGCTCTGTCGCCCAAATAGCTACGCGGTCTCACCGGCCCTCGACGCCCCCGGCGGCGTCCTCCGCCTTGACGCAGCTAAGGCCGCGCCTTCGTTGTGCGTCCTTGCCAGATGACGCCGATGACTCGGTGACACCGCGGCATCAATTGAGCGACAGACCACTAGATTTGAGTCATGGCCGACTCAGTCACCATCACCTGGACCGGTGGAGAGGTGTCCGGGCGTCTCACCGGTGACGGACCCAACGGGATACTTCTCGCGCATGGAGCAGGGGTAGACCAGGACCATCCGTTCATGGTCCTGCTCCGCGATGGCCTTGCGGGCGAAGCCCACACCGTGATGACCTTCAACTACCCCTACGCCGAGCGCGGATCGAGAAGCCCCGATCGCGCCGAGAAACTGATCGCGTGTCATCGAGGGGCAGCGGAATTCCTGCGTTCCCGGGTTGAAACCCTTTTTCTTGCTGGAAGGTCGATGGGTGGACGAATCGCGACGATGCTGGTGGCCGAGGGGGGCGAGGCCGCCGGAATAGCCCTTTACGCCTACCCGCTGCATCCGTCCGGCAAGCCGGAAAAGCTCCGCATCGACCATTTGCCGAATGTCACCGTGCCGCTCCTCTTCTTCCTCGGAACCAGGGATGCGTTGTCGCGAATGGAGCTGTTCAACCAGCACATCCGTCCGCTGCCGAATGCCGAGGTCGAGGTTCTAGAAAATGCAGGTCACTCTCCGAAGGGAGGTGGTTGGACGTTTGAGTCCACGGTCGAGCGGCTCGTCGATGGGACCTCGGAATGGATTACCCGGATCTCGTCTGGCAGTAGCAACCCGGAGAGACCATAATTGGGTCTGCCTCTTCACTTCTCCAAGGAGTCTCTTGATGTCTGAAATCAGCCTGCGCGCTTTGCCCGGCCGGTCGCCCGGCTCGCGTGAGTCTCGCCGGATTCGCCGCGAGGGTTTGGTGCCTGCCGTTGTCTACGGCAAGGGTGTTGATACTGTGCCTCTCTCTGTTGATGCTCATGCCCTCGGGGTGGCCCTTCATACCGAGGCCGGCTCGAATGCCATCATCAGTCTCGAGATCGAGGGCGGTGACACATTGACCACGATGGCTCGGATCATCGAGCGTCACCCTTTTCGAGACGAGTATCGACACGTCGATTTCGTTACGGTCGACCTCAGCCAGAAGGTCACCGCCGAAGTGACAATCCAGTTCGAAGGCACTCCGGCAGGTGTGATCGAAGGCGGTGTGTTCAGCCCGCGGAGGACCTCTGTTCAGATCGAAGTGCTGCCTACGGAAATCCCCTCGTTCATCGAGCTCGACGTTTCCGAAGTCGAGGTAGGTGCCTCACTTCGTGTGGAGGATCTTCCGGCACTCGAGGGCATCGTCTATCTCGAGGATCCTGATGCCGTGATCATGTCTGTGACCGTTCCCGCGGCCGAGATCGTCGTAGAGCCAGAATTCGACGAGGAAGAAGAGTTGGCGGAGGGCGAGGAGCTTGCCGAGGGTGAGGCTGAAGAGGGCGCTGAGGCTGAGGCCGAAGACGAAGAAAAGGCCGAAGCAACCAAGTAAACCGGTGCAGCTGGTCGTCGGACTTCGCAATCCGGGAGTCGACTACGAACGAAGTCGGCATAACGTTGGGTTCGATGCGCTGGCACGAGTCGTCGATCGAGCCGATCAGTCTTTTCGCAGTGCGCCTTCGCGTGTGCGGGGGATGGTGGCCCAATCTGGGGTCGGCGAAGACCAGGTCCTCTTTTTCGCTCCCAACACCTACATGAACGCGTCTGGCTGGCCGGTCAAGGCTGCGATGGCCTACTACAAGGTTGCGTCTGGGGATCTGCTGGTGATTCACGATGACATCGACCTGGCTTTTGGTCGTCTCCGCATTCAGGTGGCCGGAGGCAGTGGCGGCCACAACGGGATTCGATCGGTCGAGAAGTCCCTTGGTACCAAGGAGTTCTCGAGACTCAAGATCGGGGTGGGGAGGCCCCCAGGCTCCATGGATCCCGCGGACTTCGTCTTGCGCCATTTCTCGAAGGGTGAGCGTTCCGAGGTTGGGGTGCTGGTGGAAGATGCGGCCGACGTCGTGGAGCAGTGGCTTGGCAACAGGGACCGCGCTCAAGAGAACGCGGCACACCGCGGTCGAGATGCCTGAGTACGTGGGCGCTCTCGATCAGGGCACTACATCCACGCGATTCATGGTGTTTGATCATGCTGGATCGGTGATCTCGCTTGATCAGAAGGAGCACAGTCAGATCTTCCCCGAACCGGGATGGGTGGAGCACGACCCGGGCGAAATCTGGCTGAACACGGTGTCGGTGATCGAGGGAGCCCTCTCCCGGGCCGGTCTCGATCCCGGCGACCTGGCGGCCGTGGGGATCACCAACCAACGAGAAACCACCGTTGTTTGGGATCGTTCCACGGGGGAGCCGGTAGCCAATGCGATCGTCTGGCAGGACACTCGAACGGCCAGCCTCTGTAGGTCGCTCGAGGGTGACGAGGGACCTGATCGTTTCCGGGCGAGGACGGGTCTTCCTCTGGCAACCTATTTTGCCGGCCCGAAGGTTCGGTGGCTTCTCGACGAGCACGATCTGGGAGACCGGGCGGCCGGCGGTGAGCTTGCATTCGGCACCATCGACTCCTGGGTGGCGTGGAACCTGACCGGCGGTACCGAGGGTGGCCAACATGTAACCGATGTGACCAACGCGTCCAGAACCATGTTGATGGACCTGGCCACAACCACCTGGGACTCAGACCTGCTCATGGAATTTGGCGTGCCCACTCACATGCTTCCGGAGATTGTTGCCTCGGTCGGCCACATCGGATCGTGTGCCGGTCCGCTATCCGGTGTTCCGCTCACCGCGATTCTCGGCGACCAGCAGGCGGCCCTCTTCGGGCAGGTCTGTTTCAAGCCTGGAGACGCCAAGAACACCTACGGCACGGGCAATTTCATGCTGATGAACACCGGCACCGATCCGGTTCCGTCAGAATCCGGTCTTCTCAGCACTGTGGCGTATCGAATCGATGGTGATGAAACTGTTTATGCCCTCGAGGGCTCGGTTGCCGTCACCGGATCCCTGGTGCAATGGCTCCGGGACAATCTCGGGATCGTTGCCGAAGCATCCGAGGTCGAGGACCTGGCTCTGTCGGTCGAGGACAACGGAGATGTCTACTTCGTTCCGGCATTTTCCGGTCTTTTTGCACCTCACTGGCGACCGGACGCCAGAGGGGTGATCACCGGCTTGACCCGTTTCGCCAACAAGGGTCACATCGCCCGCGCCGCTCTCGAGTCGACCGCCTATCAGACGAAAGACGTCTTCGATGCCATGACGGCAGATTCAGGGGTGAATCTGGGAGAACTGAGGGTTGACGGTGGCATGACGCACAATTTGCTTCTCATGCAGTTCCAGGCCGATCTGCTTGGGGTGGAGGTGGTCAGGCCCACCATCGCCGAGACGACTGCGTTGGGCGCGGCCTACGCCGCCGGTCTCGCCGTGGGGTTCTGGGCCGATTTCGATGAACTCACATCGCGGTGGGTCGAATCGGAGAGATGGGTGCCTGACATGACCTCTGATGAACGCGCACGGATGCAGAGTCGTTGGCGCCAGGCGATCGATCGTTCGCTCGACTGGGTCTGATGCTCTGGCCACCGCAGCGACCGTGGGCGTGCTTATGATCGGCGGGCTCAGGTGCCCCCCAACGCAAATACGATGATGTTTCTGCGGACAGATGACCCCGCTCGCGGCGTCCTCGTCCTCGACGCACCGCACCGGGTGCGTCTTCGTCCTGCGTCCTGGCGAGGCGTCGCCCCTGTCTCACCGAAACATGCGACCATACTTACGTTGGAGAGCACTTAGCCGAGGAGGCGATATCTCCGTTCCGAATGCGTTGGCGCTGGCTCGGATCGCCATGGTCGTGCCGATCATGGCCTTCACGCGGGCCGACAGGATCGACAACCACTTTGTCATCGCGGCAGGGATTTTCGCGATCGCGGCGTTTACAGATTTCCTCGACGGCTACCTGGCGCGCCGCTATTCGGAGGAGAGTGTTCTCGGTGGCTTCCTCGACACCACGGCCGACAAGATCCTTGTCACCGGCACGCTCCTCGCCCTCGTTTCGGTCGGCAGGGTCTCCATCTGGCCTGCCGCCATCCTCATCTTCAGGGAGTTCGCGGTGATGGCCCTGCGGGGTGTTGTCGCCCAGCGAGGTGGACTGATCAAACCCTCGACCTGGGGAAAGATCAAGACGGTGGCCCAGTTCCTTGCCATCTTCCTTGCATTCGTCCGTCTCTCGGAACCATGGGGACCCTGGTACTTGGACCAGTGGGCGATGCTCTTCGCGGTGATCGCCACGCTCGGGTCGGCGTCGGGGTACATGGTCGCGTTCTGGCACACCGTCCGAACGGAGCCAACCGAAGTCAAGACGTGAGGGTCGCCATCACTGGTGGCTCAGGTGTGGTGGGCGCGGCGGTTACCAGCCATCTCGTCGAGTCAGGATTCGAAGTCAGGGCTCTTGCCCGCTCGACACGATCCGGGTCCAAGGTCGCCTCTCTCGGAGCAACGCCCGTCCCTGGCGATGTCCTCGACTACGAGAGCGTTCGCTCGCTGGTCGATGGTTGCGAGTGGGTGTTTCACGTCGCCGGAGTGAACGAGATGTGCACCAGGGATCCGAGCCATATGTGGCGGGTCAACGTCGAAGGAACCCGGCTGGTGATGAATGCCTGCCGGGAAGCAGGAGTTTCGAGACTGATCCACACTTCGTCGGTTGTGACTATCGGGGAGCGGAGAGGGGAGAGGGCCGCAGAGTCGACCACCCACCGCGGGTTCTACCTGTCGGAGTACGAGCGAACCAAGACCGAAGCTGAACGACTTCTCTTCTCGGAGGCGCGCGGCCTGGACGTCGTGGCGGTCAATCCGTCATCGGTTCAGGGCCCTGGCCGGGCGACGGGAACGGGTCGGATCATCCTCGATGCCGCCAAGGGGAAGTTGCCCTTTCTGATCGACACCACCATCTCTCTCGTCGATATTGACGACTGCGCCCGCGGTCACCTTCTGGCGGCCCGCCGCGGAGCGTCCGGAGAGCGATATTTGCTCAGCGGTGCGACTCTGACGATGCGGGAGGCTGTCGCTCTGCTGTCGGAAGTGACAGATGACGAGGTGTCTCCTCGTTTTCTTCCGACCGGCGTCGTGCACGCCATATCCGTGGTCGCGGAGATCGCCTTCGGGGTGATCCGGCGCCGCCCACCAATCTGCCGGGAGGCGGTTCGGGTCATCGACCACGGTCATCACTGCGACGGGAGTCGTGCAACAACCGAACTCGGTCTCCACTACACCCCGGTAGGGGAGACGATCCGGCGCACGATCGAGTGGTTCGCGGATGAGGGACTCCTTCAACTGAGCAATTAGTCTCCCCGAGCCAAGGTCTCGCAGAAGGAGAGTTGTGCCCCATTTTCACCCTGATGGCAATGAGCCGTCGTCATTCACCAAGGCTTTCCAAGCGATTCAGCGGGAGACCTTGCCCTTTGATGACGAGCGGGATTTCGAGGAACAGCACCGAGGATTCATAGCCAAGCCGGATTACACCCAAATCATGTCTGATGCCGGCAACGTTGCCTGGGACATGGAGCGGTACGACTTTCTGCTGGAGGGCGAGGACTTCGACAGCATTCACCCCTCTTTGCAGCGCCAGGCCATCCTCAACATGAATTACGGCCTCTATGAGGTGATGCCCGGGATCTGGCAGGTCCGTGGTTTTGATCTCTCCAACGTGACCTTCATCGAAGGTGAGACGGGGTGGGTTGTCTTCGACACCGCCACTGCCGTGGAGACCGCTCGCGCCGCCCTGGCATTCATCAACTCCCAACTGGGGGAGCGGCCCGTCACCGCAGTTGTCCACTCCCACTCCCATGCCGACCATTTCGGTGGTGTGCGAGGCGTTGTAGACGAGACCGACGTGCGTTCGGGGAGGGTCCCCATCATCGTCCCCGATGGCTTCATGGAGCACGCAGTCGCTGAGAACGTCTACGCCGGCAACGCGATGAATCGCCGTCTGTTCTTTCAGTATGGAGTCCTGACTCCAGCCAACCCATACGGTCACGTCGACCAGGCAATTGGCAAGAACGTGGCCGCCGGAACGATGAGCCTCATCCCTCCCACAGTGGTCGTGACCGAGGACATCGAAGAACATGTCGTCGATGGTGTCCGCATGGTGTTTCACAACACGCCGGGGACCGAGGCTCCGGCCGAGATGAACACCTATTTCCCCGATCTCAAGGCGTTCTGGGCGGCGGAGAACGTGACCGCCACGATCCACAACATCTATACGCTCCGCGGTGCCTTGGTCCGCGACGCTCTACGCTGGTCAAAGAAGATCGGGGAGGCGTTGTATCTCTTTGGCCAGGAGGCGGAAGTCATGTTTGCCTCACACAACTGGCCGCGGTGGGGTAACGCACGGATCCAGGAGGTGTTGCGCGCTCAGCGTGATGGGTACGCCCATCTCAACAACGGTGTGCTCCATCTGGCCAACCAGGGTGTGACCGTCAACGAGATCCACAACATCTACCAGCCGCCACTCTCCCTTCGTAAGCAGTGGGTCGCCAGGAGCTATCACGGGTCCGTCGAGCACAACAGTCGGGCGGTTGTCAATCGATATCTCGGATATTGGGACGGAAACCCGACGACTCTGATACCACTCTCCCCGCACGCCTCGGCTCCGCTCTACGTCGAGATGATGGGCGGAGCAGAGCCCATCCTTGCCAAAGGAAAAGAGCTTTACGACGCGGGTCGTTATCGCGATGCGCAGGAGATCGTCAACAAACTCGTCTACGCCGAGCCGGAGAGCACTCAGGCAAAGGACCTTCTGGCCGCGATCTTTGAACAAATCGGGTATCAGCAGGAGAGCCCCAGCGTCAGAAATAGCTTCCTCAGCGCCGCCTTCGAATTGCGATCGGGGATCCCCAAGGGAGTGTCACCATCGACCGGCCCCGATGTTCTTCGTGCGCTGACAACGGAGATGTTCTTTGACTATCTGGCGATTCGCTTGGACAGCTCTCAAGTCGAGGATGTTGAGTTCGTGGCCAACGTCAGCCATCCCGACACCGGCGAGAAACTCGTCCTGGAGCTTTCCAACGGCACTCTGACCACTCAGATCGGGTTTGCAGCGTCCGAGCCAACATTCACATTGACGATTGACCGGGCGGACTTCGAAAGTGTGATCGTGGGGGCCTCGACCCTCAGCGAGCTGGTCGCAGGGGGGAGGGGCTCTGTTGATGGAGACGCCAGCGGGCTGCATGCCCTTTTCGGCGCCCTCATCGACTTGGACCTTCTTTTTGAGATGATGCCGGTAACTCTTGTGACGGGGCAAGAGTGATGACTGAGACACTGGCGACGATCGCCAATCTGGCGATTCTGACTTTCGTCCTTGCCTCGATGGTGTCGATGGGGCTCTCCCTCACGACGACCCAGGTGATCGAGCCTCTCAAGAACCCGGGGTTGATCGCACAGGCCCTGCTAGCGAACTTCGTTCTGGCGCCACTTGCAGCCTGGGGAATCGCAGAGTTGGTAGGGCTGAGCGATTCGACTGCGTTGGGACTGATCCTCATCGGAAGCGCCGCAGGCGCCCCTTTTCTCCCCAAGCTTGCTCAGATGGCGAAGGGAGACGTCGCTTACTCGGTCGGTCTGATGACTCTCCTCATGGTGGTGACTGTCGCATTCATCCCTCTGGTCCTGGGTACCCTGATCGATTCTGTCGAGGTGAGTGCCTGGGAGATAGCAAAGCCGCTGCTCCTCGGGATGCTGTTGCCGCTCGGTCTGGCCCTGTTGGTGCGAGCCAGATATGACGATGCCAAGAACGTGGCGCCGGCCCTCAACCAGATCTCAACGATGGCTCTGGCGCTGGGCGGGGTCATCGCCCTTGTGCTCGTTCTTCCGACGATGATCGACTCCTTCGGGACCGGGGCGTATATCGCCTTGATCCTCTTTCTGGTCGCCACCCTGGCTGCGGGGTATCTCCTTGGTGGGAAAGAGCGTGCCACCAGGGTCGTTTCGGGACTGGGTACGGCTCAGCGAAACCTCTCGGCTGCCCTTCTCATCGCCAGCACGAGTTTCGCCGGCGACGGAGAGGTTTTCGTCATGGTCATGTTGGCGTCTGTGGTGATGCTGGTGGTTCTGTTACCGCTAGCCGCCGAGCTTGGCCGCCGGGCATCTGGAGAACAGGTCGAACGTTTGTAGCATCGCCGGTCCCCATGGCTGCTCCACTAGCACCTCTTCTCTCGGGCTGGCGTTCCGCGCCGCTCCCTGACCTCGACTCCGTCTGGGCGGTCGCCCCCGGGGGAAGGGCGTATGCGCTGGCCGGTCTCTTCGAGAGTCTGGGTGAGACATTGCTAGTGATCCTGCCGGGGGAGAGTGACGCCGAGGAGCTTGTCGATGACCTCAGTCTCTTCACCAGTGAAGTCGTGTTCGCCCCGGCCTGGGAGACCCTGCCCTTCGAGCACGTCTCGCCCAATACGGCGACGATGGCGATGCGCGCTCGGGCGCGTCATCAACTGGTCTCAGGTGCGCCGGTCATCATCGTTGCCAGCGTCAGAAGCGCCATTCAGCGGATCAGCGTCTCGGATGTCACCCCCATTTCGTTGAATCCCGGTGACGAGATCGAGATGGATGGCCTCACACGGGCACTTGGCAGAGCCGGCTATCACCGCACCGACCGTGTCGAGGCACGAGGCGAGTTTGCGGTCAGAGGCGGGATTGTCGATGTCTTCCCCGCTCAGTCCGAGCAACCAACCCGTCTCGACTTCTGGGGGAACCAGCTCGACGAGATAAGGCGATTCTCGGTCGCGACCCAGAGGTCACTGGACCTGGTGGACAGCTTCGTTGCCTACCCGGCCCGGGAGGTGAGACCCGACATCGATGTCCGGGAGCGTGCGGCCGGCTTGGTGACGACCGAGGCCTGGGCCGCCTCGACATGGGATCGCATTGCAGAGGGTCAGTTGTTCCCTGGCATCGAGTCATGGCTGCCATGGCTCGCCGATGAGCGCTGCATGTTCGACGACCTTCGGTCTTCCGGCCACCTTGTTCTTGTCGACCCGACCCGCAGCCTCGATCGCTGCCGCGACCTGATCAAAGAAGAGGCTGAGTTGGCTGCGGCGCTGGCTCCCACCTGGGGCGAGGCGGCGCCTGAGGCGGGAGATCATCCGGCCCTCTTTCTCGATCTGGAGAACGCCATTGGGGGGAGAGCTCATCTCCGCATTCCGTCGTCGCCGACAGTACCCGGCGACAGGGTGTTCGAGATCACCACTCTCGACGCCACCGCGGGTGACCCCGAGTCGGTGGCTGCCGGACTGAGCCGGTTGTTTCAGCGAGAGATATCGGTCGTGGTCGCCATGGATGGTGAGACGGCCGCCGACCGTGTCGCGGGAACCCTCGCAGATCAGGGTCTGGCAATAGATCGACTCGAAGCTCTGACCAGTCTCCGATCGGCCGTCGTTTCGGTTGGCATACATAAGGGCTTTGTCGCTCCAGGCCTTGGTGTGGCGGTGCTGGGCGAGCAGGAGATAGCGGGGAGACGCCGGGCTCATCGCAGGACGGGGCGAATCGCCTCGCCGCCGCGGCAGCAGTACCAGGACCTCACCGAAGGCGATTATGTCGTTCACTTCCAGCACGGCATTGGCCGATTCGAGGGATTGGTCACCCGGACGATGGTCGGGATCGAGCGGGACTACCTGATAATCGCATACGCGAGAGGGGACAAGCTCTACGTCCCGGTGGACCAGCTTGCCGCGGTCAAGCGATACACCGGTGGGGAGGCTCCCCGGGTTTCGCGGATGGGTGGCAAGGACTGGTCGGAGCAAAAGACCCGTGTTCGCAGGGCCGTGGCCGTGGTTGCCGCTCAGGTAGTGGAGCTTCATCGCCAGAGGGCGCTCGCCACCGGTCATGCATACGAGCCCGACACCCCCTGGCAGCACGAGTTGGAGGCGTCGTTTCCGTTCGAGGAGACTCTTGACCAGATCAAGGCGATCGGAGATGTCAAGACCGATATGGAGACCGTTACCCCTATGGACCGCCTCATATTTGGCGATGTCGGCTTCGGAAAGACCGAAGTGGCGATCAGGGCAACCTTCAAGGCGGTTCAGGACGGTCGCCAGGTCGCGATTCTCTGCCCGACGACACTGCTTGCCCAGCAGCATCACCAGGTGTTCTCGGACCGTCTTGCCCCTTATCCGGTTCGGGTCGAGGTCTTGTCCAGATTTCTCACGACCAAACAACAGAGACAGGTTGTGGAGGGCCTGGCGACAGGTGAGGTCGATCTCGTCATCGGCACGCACCGGCTTCTCTCAGAAGACATTCGCTTCAAGCGTCTTGGGCTTTTGGTCATCGACGAGGAGCAGCGATTCGGGGTCAACGCCAAGGACGCCATGAAGCGGCTCAAAGTCGGAGTAGACGTGCTCACTCTGACGGCCACCCCTATTCCCCGCACTCTCGAGCTGGCGCTTACCGGGATTCGTGATGTGTCACACATCCGGACACCGCCCGAGGATCGCCATCCGATACTCACCTATGTGGGTTCCTTCGACGAGCAAGCCGTATCGGCCGCGATCCGACGAGAGTTGCTCAGAGAGGGTCAAGTCTTCTACGTCCACAATCGCGTCCAATCGATCGATCGTGCCGTTGCCCGGTTGAGGGAATTGGTCCCGGATGCCCGATACGCGATCGCCCACGGGCAGATGTCCGAGGGAAAACTCGAACAGGTGATGATCGACTTCTGGAATGGCGAATACGACGTGCTGGTGGCGACGACCATCATCGAGTCGGGGCTCGACCTTCCCAAGGTCAACACATTGGTGGTCGAGCGGGCCGATCTTCTCGGTCTTGCCCAGTTGTATCAGTTGCGGGGACGTGTCGGCAGATCGAGTCAAAGGGCGTATGCCTATCTGTTCCATCCTCAGGATCAGTCGCTCAGCGAAGATGCGCACAGACGTCTCCAGGCGATCGGTGAGTCGACTGATCTCGGTTCCGGCTTCCAGCTTGCCCTACGGGACCTGGAGATTCGAGGGGCGGGGTCGATCCTCGGCGAAGTGCAGAGCGGGCACATAGCGGCCGTCGGATTCGATCTCTACGCAGAGCTCGTGGCCGAAGCCGTGAAAGAGATGGAAGGCAAGCCCATCGAGGACACCGGCCCACCGGAGATCCGGATCGATCTTCCGGTGGATGCCCACCTCCCGGATTCGTATATAGCCGACCAGGAGCTGCGATTGGAGGCGTACCGCCGGCTCGCAGCCGCGATCACCGAAAGCGACGTGGGCGATGTCGCAGCCGAGTGGGTCGACCGATTCGGGCCACTCCCAGCCGCGGCGGTTGCATTGATCGAACTAGCCCAACTACGGGTGGAGGCTATCCGGATCGGTGTCGGTGAGATCGTCAAGCTCCGTCATGAGATCCGAATCTCACCCGTCGACTTCAAGCCCTCCCAGGAGGTGCGACTAAAGCGTTTGCAGCCTCGCGCCGTGCTTCAGGCTCGCGATGGAGTCCTCTTCATTCCGGCGACGGAGCCGTTGGTCGAGACCCTGGTGAGGTTCATCGGCGAGATGTGGAAGACCTGACCTACAGAAACTCGTCTCACGGATCGGGAACCCGTGTTCCCTTAAGAGCGTCCAATACCTAGTGGTCCGTCGCCCAAATAGCTACGCGGTCTCACCGGCCCTCGACGCCCCTGGCGGCGTCCTCCGCCTCGACGCAGCTAAGGCTGCGCCTTCGTTGTGTGTCCTTGCCAGATGACGCCGATGACTCGGTGACACCGCGGCATCAATTGAGCGACAGACCACTAGCATCTGCCAAACTTCCTCCTGTAAAGGATCTTCTCTTGAGAAAACTCGTCCCAATTCTCCTTCTGGTCGCGCTCGTGGCCGCCGCATGTGGCGGTGGATCTTCAACCGTGGCAGCAACAGTCGACGGGACCGAAATCACAGTTGACGATGTCGAGGCTTTGATCGATGTGGAGGGATCCATAATCCCCAAGGATCAGTTTGCCCAATTCCTCGGCTTCGAGGTCCAGTGGGAGGTCATAAACGTTGCAGCTGCCGAGCAGTTCGGCATCGGGTTCACCGAGGAAGAGGTGATCGCCGAGGCGGATCGCATCTACGAGACCGCCAACGCCGACGAAACTCGTGAGGAGTTTCTGGCAAACAGGGAGGTCACCGAAGAGTTTCTTCTAAACATTTCCCGTCAGGGTCTCCTCGATGTTGCCGTTCGGGAGTCGTTGGGCTCTGAGCTCCCACCTCCTTCCCAGGAAGCGATCGATGCCGAGATGACAACAGCCGTCGCCTCCCTGACCCAGGTGTGCGTGTCCCACATCCTGGTCGACACAGAACCCGAAGCCGAGGACGCCATGGACCGGGTCACCGGCGGCGAAGATTTTGCCGCCGTTGCCTCCGAGGTGTCCCAGGATCCGGGAAGTGCGGACAACGACGGGATTCTGCCCTGCGGATCCGCCGGCCAGTATGTTCCGGAGTTCCGTGACGCATCCCTGGTGGCGCCCGTTGGCGAGGTTTACGAGGACCTTGTTGAAACCCAGTTCGGGTTTCATGTGATGCTCGTGACCGACCGGGTTGCCCCCGCTGCTGGTGATCTTCCCACGGAGGACGAGATCGTCGAGAACTTGGCTGCGATTGCCGTGGTTGCGGAGCTTGAGATCTGGTTTCTCGAGCAGATGACGACCGCGGATGTCACCGTTGAAGAGGAGTTCGGGATCTGGCAGACGACACCGGAACCCGGAGTGATCGCCCCCACCGAATGATCACGATCGTCGGTCTCGGCCCTGGCGAATTCGACCGGGTCTCGACGCCGGCGAGGTCTCTTCTTCTCGATCCTGGGAGGACGGTGGTTGTCCGAACCGAGCATCATCCTGCGGCGTGCCAGCTCGGTGACCTGAGAGATGTCGTCTTTTGCGACGACCTCTACGAGTCCGCGGGGACCTTCGAAGACGTCTATCAGGCCATTGCGGACAGGGTGGTCGAAGCCTCGAAATCGGGGCACGTTGTATACGCCGTGCCGGGAAGCGCGATGGTGGGCGAGCTCGCGGTACGCAATCTGCTTGCGTCAAACCTCGATGTCGAAGTGATCCCCGGCGAGTCCTTTGTCGATGCCATCCTCGCCGAAGTCGGTTGTGACCCTCTGGATCGGGGTCTTCAGATCCTCAACGGCCATTGTCTGGCAGATCCGTTGGTGCTGGACAAACCGACGATCATCGGCCAACTCGATCGACCAGAGACTCTCGCGGATGTTTGCGCCTTGGTAGACCGTGTGACCGTCGAGGGGACGAAAGTGAAAGTACTGGTTGGGCTGGGCGCAACGGATGCTGTGGTTGCCGAGTTCTTGCCCGAAGACGTCGACTCATCCCTTGCCGGTCTTCGGACCTCGATCTTCGTCGACGCCGAGCCAGGTGGTCTGCTGGGAGCGGTCCGCACCATGCGTCGACTCCGCACCGAGTGCCCTTGGGACAAAGATCAGACCCATCGGAGTCTGGTAAAGAACCTGGTGGAGGAGTCCTACGAGCTGATCGACGCGATCCGGCATCTTGACGAGGACCCATCTGACCTTGTGGCCTATGCAGAGGTGGAGGACGAGCTGGGAGATGTGCTCCTTCAAGTGCTCTTCCACTCCGTCATCGCCCGGGAGAAGGGTGTCTTCGACATCGATGACGTGGCCGAGGTGATGCGTCAGAAGCTGGTGCGGCGTCATCCTCATGTGTTTGGTGACGTTCAGGTGGCATCTGCCGCCGAGGTGAAGGCCAACTGGGACCGCATCAAGAAAGAGGAGAGGGGAGAGACCGGTGAAGAGTCCGCACTCGACGGTGTTCCGGCGGGAATGCCGGGTTTGCATCGGGCAGCCAAGATCCAGAATAGGGCTGCCAAGGTCGGCTTCGACTGGGACGAGGCCACGCAGGTGATGCCAAAGATCAATGAGGAGCTTGGCGAGCTGAGCGCCGCCATGTCGGGCCACGGTGATATCGAGGCGGAGCTCGGAGATGTGCTGTTCTCGGTGGTCAACCTGGCCCGTCATCTCGACCTGGACGCGGAAGTGGCCCTTCGCGGGGCGACCGATCGTTTTGAAGAGCGTTTTCGCCGCATGGAGGCGAAGGGAACCCTCGATGGCCTTGACCTCGACGCCCTCAACGTCAGGTGGGACCAGTCCAAGAAGGCTTGAGTAAGGGTACTCATAGGCGAGGAACAGCACGGGAGCGGTGGTAGCTTGACGCCGCGAACGGTCTGCCAGCGTCTATGAAAAACACCACAATAGAGCGAATCCATGCCCGCCAGGTGCTCGACTCCCGGGGAAACCCCACGGTCGAGGCCGAGGTCTTCACGTTAGGTGGTTTTGGTCGTGCTCTAGTGCCATCCGGGGCTTCGACCGGCACACTTGAAGCCGTCGAGTTGCGTGACGGCGGCGACCGGTGGATGGGCAAGGCCGTCACCGGGGCTGTTGGTCATGTAAACGACACGATCGCTCCCGCGTTGATCGGCATGGATGCCACACGTCAGGAGGAGATCGACCTGCTGATGGCAGATCTCGATGCCACCCCCAACAAGGCCAATCTCGGCGCCAACGCCATTCTTGCTGTTTCCCTCGGCGTGGCTCGTGCCGCTGCCGGCAGTGTGGGTCTTCCCCTCTTCCGCTATTTGGGTGGGCCCTCGGCGCGGCTGCTCCCGGTGCCGTGTCTCAATGTTCTGAATGGGGGCGCCCATGCCGCCAATTCGGTCGACATCCAGGAGTTCATGCTGGTTCCTGCTGGTCTTCCCTCCTTCTCCGAGGCGCTTCGGGCCGGTGTCGAGGTATATCACGCCCTCAAACGCTTGCTCGCCGGTCTTGGCCTCACCACCAACGTGGGCGACGAAGGTGGCTTCGCTCCTGAGCTGGCGACCAGCGAGGCTGCCCTCGACCTGCTCGTTGAGGCGATCGAAGGCGCCGGATACAAGGTTGGCGAAGAGATCGCTCTTGCGCTCGATGTAGCTGCGACCGAGATCTACCGGGAAGGTCGTTACGGCCTCGAGGGCAGTGAGCTCAGTTCGGGCGAGATGGTGGACTATTTGGCTGTTCTGGTTGACAAGTATCCTCTTGTCTCGATCGAAGACGGGATGTCCGAAGATGATTGGGACGGATGGAAGGCCCTGAACGAGCGTCTGGGCGGGCGGGTCCAGATCATGGGTGATGACCTCTTCGTCACCGATGAGAATCTTCTCCGTCGTGGTATCGCCGAAGATGCCGCCAACGCCATCCTGATCAAGGTCAATCAGATCGGGTCGGTCTCGGAGACCCTCCACACGATGCAATTGGCCGAACGAGCCGGCTACGGGCGAATGGTCAGTCATCGCAGTGGCGAAACCGAAGACACGTTCATCTCGCATCTGGCTGTGGCCACCAATGCGGGTCAGATCAAGACGGGTGCCCCGGCGCGTGGGGAGCGAACCGCCAAGTACAACCAACTGCTGAGGATCGAGGAGATGATGGGCAGCGAGGCCCGCTTCGCCGGTTGGGACACTTTCAGGAGAGGTCGATGACCGTGTTTCGTCGCCCCGGTGCCGCCCTGGCAACACTTCTGTTCCTCGTGATGGGAGCGGCTTTCTTGACCCAGGTGGTGCCGTATCGGCAGATCCTCGACTCACAGCGCCAGGTGAACTCTGCTCGGGCCCAGCTTGCCGCCCTCGAAGCGGACAACGAGGTGCTCGCCGCGGACATTGCCGCCCTCCAGACCGATGAGGAAGTCGAGAAACTGGCGCGAGAGAAACTTGGTTATGTCCGACCGGGTGAAACGGCCTACATCGTCCTCGACCCGCCCGGAGAGGAAACCCGACCCCAGCCGCAGACAGACAACCTGGTGATCCCCGAGGATCGGACCTGGGTCGATGTTCTCTGGGATTTCGTCAGCGGCGCCGACCAGAATCCGTAGACATGACAGACGTTGATGACCGTAAGGTCATCGAAACACAGTTGGGACGTCCCCAGCGCGCCGACTCCGAGGTCGTATCTCGATGCCATCTCGGACTCCCCGTCGTGGTGCGGGTTCCACCTCTGCTCGATGACGGGACGCCCTTTCCGACGCTCTACTGGCTGACCTGCCCTCTCGCTGTGGTCCGCATCGCCCGTCTGGAGAGTTCCGGTGGTGTGAAGCGCATGGACACCAAGTCCGAAACCGACCCCCGGTTTGGAGCGGATCTGGAGAAAGCCCATCGCTCCTATGAGAAGGAGCGGGATGTCCAGGTTCCCCCCGGCGCTAAACCTGCGCCTTCGGGGGGAGTCGGAGGGTCATCGTCGGGGGTCAAATGCCTTCATGCCCACTACGCCCACTCCAGGGCGGGTGGCGACAACCCGGTCGGCCAGCTGGTCCAGGAGTGGATCGAGCCTCTGGACTGTGTCGAGGAGTGTGTCGTCGACGGAGAGACGAATCCGGCCTGGTCCCCTCGTTCATGAGGGTCGGTGTCGTCGATATCGGGACCAACTCGATGCGACTTCTCATCACCGACGGGGTGACCGAGTTGGGGCGATGGGTGGAGGTGACCGGTCTCGGGCAGGGCGTCGACACTTCGGGCAGTCTCTCCGAGGAGGCGATCGAGCGGACAATGACAGCGTTGCGCCGTTTTGGAGAGCTGATGGCGGATGCGGACCTCGAGAGAAAAATGGTGATCGCCACATCAGCCTCCCGCGATGCCGCCAACAGGGAGCCGTTCTTTGATCGCGCCGAAGAGGTTCTTGGCACAAGGCCCACGTTGATCAGCGGTCACCAAGAAGCAAGGTTCGCCTATCAGGGGGCCACCGCGAGTCAGGAACTGGCTCCTCCGGTGGTCGTTTCGGACATCGGTGGGGGAAGCTCCGAGTTCGTGACGGCTGCCGACGAGACTTCTCTCGACATCGGATCCGTACGGCTCACTGAGAGGGCCCTTCCCGACAGGCCTGCGTCATCCGACGCCTTGGACGACGCCAGGGCTTTTGTCGAGGAGTGTTTCGGTTCGGTGGGCGTGGGAGACATCGGCACTCTCGTCGGGGTGGCCGGCACATGGACGAGTCTCGCCGCGATCGCTCAGGAGTTGCCCGCCTACGACCCGTTGCGGGTTCACGGCTATTATCTCAGCCGGCGTCTCCTGAGTGATGTGACGTCAGTGCTCTCTTCGATGACATTGGCCGAGACGGCGGCCATACCCAGCCTCGATCCGAGGCGGGCGCCGGTGATCCTTGCGGGCGGTGTTCTGGCATGCGGGGTGATGAAGGTACTGGACGCCACACAGATTCGGATCTCGGAGCGGGACACGCTTGATGGTGTGGCCGGCCATCTACTGGCTTTACCCTGATAGAGATCCTCATGGCATCGCCCGGGTGGCGGAACGGTAGACGCGAGGGGCTTAAACCCCCTTGAGCCGAATACGGCTCGTGTGGGTTCGAAACCCACCCCGGGCACTGGAAAACCCGCAGACCTGCTGCGGGTTTTCTGGCAGAGGGTCGCGGGACCCGGGCCGGTGGGTGGGGGAGGGGAGAGGAACCGAACCCGGGCCCCACGAAGACGCGGAATAAGACCTTCCTCTCTACGACAAAGGGATATTCTCGACCTCTGGTTCAACCCCGTGGCGGAGTGTACTCCTGTTGTCCTGCTCTCCAATTCCTCTAGACAGGTACCGGCTCGTCGTCCTCCTGGGCCGCAGCCATCTCCTCGAATGACATGTCCGGGATCTTCCGTGCCACAAAGAGCGCCCCGATCACGATGGCAGCTGCAACCAGCAGACCCATGCGCAAAGCGGTCAGCTGTCCATCCTCGTAGCCATCGACGATGGCGGCGGCCTCGGAGGGGTCCAGCGAGGTCTCCGCCAGGGCAGCCGTGAGGTCGTCGCTGCTGACGAATTGGATTGACCCGTTCAAGGCGACACCGATCTCGGCGCTGATCTCGTCGGAGATTCTCGGATCGTTGGATATCTGGTTGACGAACACCGACGCCAGAGCACTGATGACTACAGCGCCGATGAGAGCCGTTCCCAATGCGGACCCCAGTTGCTGAGAAGTCCATTGGAGACCACCTGCCTCGCTCCGGTCTTTGGGCCCAACGGAGGACATGATCACGTTCCCTAGCTGGCTGGCAAGAAGCCCCATCCCGACACCAAGCAGTGCCATGGCGAAGGCGAATGATCCCCCCTCGAGCTCAGGCTGGATTGTTCCGGCGAGGATCAAGATTGAGGCGAACAGAACCCACAATCCCATGCGCACGATCCGCCGGGGCGTCGAGTTCTGACTCATCCGAGCCCCTATGAAGGACATGATGAACATCGTGACCGAAATCGGAAGCATTTTAAGGCCGGTCTCCAACGCATCGAGGCCCTGCACGACCTGGAGGTATAGGGGTATCGAGAAGAAGACTCCCATCAGGATGAGGTTCTGTGAGAGGAACATCTGCAGACTGGCTTTAAGCGGCCGGATCTCGAACAAACCCATTCGGATCAGAGGATCGAGCCCGAGACTCACTCGCCGCTCGGTCCATCGTTTGAACAAGCCGAGAATGACCAGCCCGGCAGCGACCACGAACGGTGTCAGTGACAGCCCGAACGGGGCGATAGGCGAGTTGGCGTTGGCGATCCAGCCCCATTCGCTGGCCTGGAGAATCCCATAGACGAACAAACCCAGCCCTAGAGCCGTGAGAGCAGATCCAACCCAATCGATTTCCGGAATCGGCTTGGGGCGGACACCCTCGACGATCCAGCCAACGGCGAGGATGATGAGCACTGCCAGGATGACCTCGCCTACAAACACATATCGCCACGTGAAGTTGGTCGTTACCCAACCGCCCAGGATGGGTCCCACGGCTATCCCCGCTCCCGCCACCCCTCCGATCACACCGTAGGCGACGGCCCTGTCGGCCCCCTTGTAGCTGCCCGCAATCAGCGCCACCAGGGCGGGTAGCACCAGGGCAGCCCCAATGCCCTCCAGGATCGACCAGCCCAGAAGAAGCGACGGAATGTTCCACGAAACGGCGGTCAACGCCGAACCCGCGGCATAGATCATGAGACCAATCGAGAATGCCCTTCTCCTACCCCAGCGATCGCCGAGCTTGCCGCCGGTGATCATCAGCGCCGCCATTGTCAGGGCGTAGAAAGTGATCACACCCTGGATCACCGTCACCGTCGTGTCGAAGTCCTCGACCAACTGACTTATCGAAACGTTCATCACCGCCTGATCGAGAACCATCAGAAACTGGGCTGCGCTCAACACGACCAGGGCACGCCATTTCATGAGGCGGAACCGTAGTGCTAGTGGCGTCGATCCCGCTGGTCTAATGTCGCTGTCATGGAGTACGTAGATGTAAGTATTGACGGTGCGGTCGCCCTTGTCCGGATGGATCGCCCACCCATCAACGCCCTGTCAGAGAGGTTCGGTCAGGAGTTGAAGAGCGCGTTTGTGCTATGCGAGGACCCGTCGATTCGCTCGGTTGTCGTCACCGGCCAACCCCACTTCGCCGCCGGTGCCGATATCAACGATTTCAAGAAGACCTTCGACTCAGGGAGCGAGGAGATGACAGCTTCGACTCTCCTTGAGGCGATCCGGATTCTGGAGGACCTGGCCAAGCCGACGATCGCCGCGGTCCATGGCTATGCCCTGGGAGGAGGTTGCGAGTTGTCGCTGGGATGCGACTTCAGATACATGGCCGACGACGCCAAGATCGGCCAGCCCGAGATCCTTCTTGGCATTATTCCCGGCGCAGGGGGAACCCAACGACTTCAGCGGGTCATCGGATTCCAAAAGGCCAAGGAACTCGTCTACACCGGCCGCCAGGTGGGAGCCGAAGAGGGTATGGCCATCGGCTACGCCGACAAGGTGGCGCCGTCGGACGAGTTGCTCGATCTGGCCCTTTCCGATGCCGCCGATTGGGCTACCAGGCCGACGACTGCCTTGGCCGCTGCCAAAAGGGCCCTGGCTGATGGCCGTGGCTTGACCTTGGAAGACGCGCTGGCGGTCGAACAGGAAGCATTCAGGATGTCGATGGCCACCGACGACGCTGTCGAAGGAGTCAACGCCTTCATCGAGAAGCGTGAGGCGCACTTCAAGGGGAGCTGAGTCGGAGCGATTCCGGACTCGCTCTAGCGGCGCATCCTGGCACAATTGGAGGCTGCAATGATCTATCTCGATCACGCCGCCACAACGCCGATGCGTCCCAAGGTCTGGGACGCCATGGCACCCTATGCCTCTGATGTGTTCGGCAACTCCTCGGGTGTGCACGACGTCTCGCGTCAGGCCAAGAACGCCCTGGAGGAGGCGCGTGAGCGGGTAGCGGCGATGCTGGGCGCGAGACCAATGGAGATCATCTTCACATCGGGTGGCACCGAGTCGGACAATCTCGCCCTCAAGGGGGCGGTCTGGAGCCCGCGGGATCGTTCAGGTGTGGTCGCCGTTGCTACTGAGCACGAAGCCATCCTCGAGACTGTCGATTTTCTGCGCCGATTGGGCTCACCGACCGCCCTCGTGGATGTTGACAATGGAGGATTCGTCGACTCCGATGCCGTGGTCGACGCCACCGGCCCGAACACCGCCATCGTCTCGGTGATGCTGGTCAACAACGAGACCGGGTTGATTCAAGATGTTGGCGCCGTCGCCGAGGCCGTCAAACGGTCGGATTCCGACATATACGTTCACACCGACGCAGTTCAAGGTTTTGCATCCGAAGACGTCGATGTCGGTGCGCTCAACGTCGACATGATGACGATCACCGCCCATAAGTTCGGGGGACCCAAGGGCACCGGTCTTCTCTATGTTCGTGAGGGAACCGAGCTCGAGCCTGTTCTCCACGGCGGAGGTCAGGAGCTTGGGCGCCGGTCCGGAACTCACGATGTAGCCGGCGCGGTCGGTCTCGCCCGTGCAATGGAGCTGGCTGTTGCTGATCGCGAGAGGTTCCGATCACAAGTCAGCCAGATCCGGGACGACTTCGAGAAGAGACTCGGCGCCGGCATAGATGATGTTGTGCTCAACACGCCGCGTGTCGGGCGGTCGTCGCATCATCTAAACGTGAGGATCCCGGGGATCCGTAATGAGACTCTGCTCATGAGACTCGATCAGCGCGGTGTGGCGGCCTCGGCTGGGTCGGCCTGCCAATCGGGGGCAGCGACCGTGTCACACGTCCTCGAGGCAATGGGGTTGACTCCCGCCCGGGCACGGGAAAGCCTTCGATTCTCATTCGGATGGACGTCGACGTTGGATGAGTCCATCGAGGCGGCCGACATCATCGTGGAACTGGTGGAGAAGCTGCGATGAAAGTTCTTGTCGCCATGTCGGGTGGGGTGGACTCGTCGGTGGCCGCAGCCCTGATGAAGGACGAAGGCCATGATGTGATCGGGGTGACGTTGAAACTCTGGTCAGGCCCCGATGGGCAAGCACCCACAGCCGGGTGCTGCACCGTCTCGGACTCAGAAGACGCCCGTCGTGTAGCGGCAGAACTGAGGATTCCCTACTACGTCCTCGACTATGTCGATGATTTCAAGGATGGAGTGGTTGACCGCTTTGTCCATGATTACGCGTCGGGCCGGACCCCGAACCCATGCATCGAGTGCAACCGGACGGTCAAATTCGACCGTCTTCTCAATCGGCTCGGCGATTTCGATTGTGAGGTTCTGGTGACGGGACACCATGCCCGAAGCAGGGAGATAGATGGGGTCTGGCATCTTCTGCGCGGCGCCGACAAGGCGAAGGATCAGTCCTATGTCCTGTCGATGTTGACTCAGGTCGAGTTGTCCTCGACCCGTTTCCCGGTCGGCAACCTCGTAAAGAGAGATGTTCGCCGGATTGCTGCGGGCATGGGCATGCGCAGCGCCCACAAGCCGGAGTCGATGGACATCTGTTTTGTCGGCGATGGCGACTACCGGGGGTTTCTCGAGGAGATTGCTCCCGACGTATTCGACCCTGGACCCCTGGTCGACACTGCCGGAAATGAGATGGGCAGCCACGATGGAATCGTCGGTTTCACCGTCGGCCAGAGACGTGGTCTCGGCGTGGCGGTCGGGGAGCCGCGATTTGTCGTTCGGATCGATTCGGAGTCGGCAACAGTGGTTCTGGGAAGCCGTGACGACCTACTTGTCGCCGGCGTGGAGCTTTCCGACGTCACCTGGACCGGTGGTGTCGGCGGAACCGGCGATCTGATGGCTCAGTACCGAGCTCACGGCGATCCGGTGGCAGCCTCGTTGGCCGGCTCGACCTTGATGTTCGAGGAGCCACAGGCGGCAGTAGCACCCGGACAGACCGTTGCCTTCTACAACGGCGACGAGGTGCTTGGCGGGGCGCTCATCACCAGCACTTGTCGGTAACGTCGCGAGAACGATGTCGACGGCGAACAAGCGCATTGAGGAGCTGCGCACCTCGATCAGAGAGCATGCTCACCGCTACTACATCCTGGACGCCCCCTCCGTCTCTGACGGCGAGTATGACGCATTGGTCTCCGAGCTTCAGGATCTCGAGGAGTCCCACCCCGATCTGGTGACCCCGGACAGCCCGACACAGCGTGTCGGTGCCCCAATAGGAAACCTGTTTAGGCCGGCACAGCACCTGGCGCCGCTGTTCTCACTCGACAACGCCGAGTCGCGGGAGGATCTCGATGGGTGGGAGCAGCGAATGGAGCGCCAACTGGGCAGACCGCCGAGCTCGTTCGTCTGTGAACTGAAGATCGATGGCTTGGCCGTTGTATTGGTCTATCGCGACGGTGTTCTCGATACCGGAGCCACCCGCGGGGATGGCACGACAGGAGAGGACATCACCGCCAATCTGAGGACCATCCAATCGATCCCCCTGCGTCTTCGTGGTGATGATCATCCATCCGTCCTCGAGGTGCGCGGCGAGGTCTATATGCCCTATGAGGCCTTCGATGAGCTCAATAGGCAACAGGAGGCAGAGGAAAAGCCCTTGTTCGCCAACGCCAGGAATGCCGCGGCCGGGTCGGTGAGGCAAAAGGATCCGGAGGCGACCGCCAGACGGAATCTCGCGGTCTGGGTCTACCAGTTGGGACTGGTCGAAGATGGGCCGGAGTTCGACTCTCATTGGGAAACGCTCGACTACATGCAGTCGCTCGGTTTTCGCATCAATCCGGCGAGTCGATCGATGGACACCATCGACGAGGTGTTCGGGTACACGGAGACGGCCGAACGAGATCGTCACGATATGCCTTATCAGACCGATGGCGTTGTCATCAAGGCCAATTCGCTGGCCGATCAGGCAGAACTCGGTTTCACTGCCAAAGCGCCCAGATGGGCGATCGCATACAAGTTCCCACCCGAGGAGCAGGTGACGATCCTCGAGGACATCTGGATCAACATCGGCCGTACCGGGGCGGCCACCCCGTTTGCGGTTCTGGAGCCGGTGTTTGTGGGTGGGGCAAACGTTGCCATGGCGACACTGCACAATCAGGACCAGGTCGCACTAAAAGATGTGCGAATCGGCGACCGAGTCATCGTTCGCCGCGCCGGCGACGTCATTCCCGAGGTTGTCGGCCCGGTGGTCTCGGCACGGACCGGCAAAGAGAAGAGATGGACGATGCCAGAGAATTGCCCATTCTGTGGCAACCCGATCGTTCGTCTGGAGGACGAGGCGGTAGCTCGGTGCACCGGTGGCTTCGAGTGCCCGTCCCGCGTCCGAGAGTGGCTGTTCCACTTCGCCGGCAGGGGTGGTATGGACATCGAGCACATGGGATACAAGACCATTGACCTGCTCCTGGGGGAGGGTCTGATCTCCGACCCAGCCGATATATTCAGCTTCGATGTCGAGCTACTCCTCGGCTACGAGGGATGGGGGGAGATCTCGGTCAACAACCTCGAGAAGGCAATCGATGCCGCCAAGGAGCGCCCGGTTGCCAGGCTACTGACTGGACTTGGGATCAGACACGTCGGCGGAACCGTGTCAACAAAGCTGGCAAGCGTCTTCGGTGGGCTTGCTGCGTTGATGGATGCCACGGAGGAGGAGATCGCCGAAACCGAGGGCATTGGTCCGGTGATTGCTGCCGAGGTTCGAGCCTGGTCCACAGATCCTGTCAATCGCAACCTTGTCAGCAAGCTTGGCGCTGCCGGGGTGCGTCTGGTCGACGAAGTCGAAGATCACGCGGTTTCCGATCTGCTCGGTGGCGGCATCTTCGTCGTGTCGGGATCAGTCGAGGGCTTCACGAGGGAGGAGGCCAAGATGGCTATCGAGGATCGAGGGGGGAAAGCGACCGGTTCGGTGTCGAGTCGGACGACAGCCCTGGTCGTTGGGGATTCGCCGGGTGCGTCCAAAACACGGAAAGCTGAAGAGCTCGGTGTTCCGATAATCGACGATGCGGGTTTCAGGGAGTTGTTGGACAAGGGGCTGTCGGCTCTGACAGGACACTAGTGCCCCGACCACAAACGTTCGCCGCGTTCAGGACGTCCAGTGACGCCCCTGACCGTGTCCTCGTCCTCGACGAACGGGCCGGTGCGCCTTCGTCCTGCGTCCTTGTCAGAGACGCCTCTGCCTCGCCCTCAACATCGCCAACGTTCGTGGCCAGAGCACTAGCCGATCCGAAAGGACCATTCGAAGGAACCAGGGTCGGGAAGCCCTGCGTAGGTGTCCCATACGACCCGCACGGTGTGCTTTCCCGGTGTCCACTCCTGAACATTCGGATTGGATGCACTTGGAGCCCAGCGGTAGACACCGGTGCCTTCGATGAAAGTCACGTCCGAGAGCGGCCAGCCGTCAACGTATATCTCGGCGTCGTAACCCACTTCGAGGTCGATCTCGAGGATGGTCTGGGGTGGGACCAGATCGCCCGGCTCGGGTGACACCGATTCGAGCGGTCGGGGAAGATCAATGGATTCACCTTCCGTGGAGAAGGCAACTCCGAGTGCGATTGCGGCGATTGCAGTCAGCCCGAGACCGATGTAGATCAGACGATACGGCATGCGCGGTGACCGTAGCCGTGACCCGGGTAAACGTCGGTGGTCGGGGCACTAGAGCCGCATTAGTTATGGTGCAGCGCGTCGTTGAGACCGCCCCACGAGCCCAACCGGGGAAGGGCCTCGACAGTCCCCGTCACCGAGTTTCTCCGGAACAACATGTTGTCGATGCCCGACATCTCGCGGCCCTTGGCCGTTGTGGCATCGGGAAGTGTGATCACGGTTCCAGCCGTGACATAGAGGCCGGCCTCGACCACACAGTTGTTTCCAAGCGAGATTCCGATCCCCGAATTGGCGCCGAGCAAGCAGTTCTCCCCGATGCGGATGACCTCGCTGCCTCCCCCGGAAAGAGTGCCCATTATCGAGGCACTCCCTCCCACGTCGGTGCCATGTCCCACCACGACACCCGAACTGATACGGCCCTCGACCATCGACGTGCCAAGTGTTCCAGCGTTGAAATTGACGAACCCCTCATGCATGACAGTCGTGCCCTCGCCGAGATAGGCGCCAAGACGCACCCGGTCTGCGTCGGCCACCCGGACGCCCGACGGGATGACATAGTCTGTCATTCGCGGGAACTTGTCCACAGCCGACACCGCAGGTCTCCTCCCGCTGGCGATCAGCCTTGCCCGTGTGTCGGTGAACCCCTCGACGTCACATGGCCCCTCGCTGGTCCAGACAACGTTGTGGAGTGCGCCAAAGATCCCCTCGACACTGATCTCGTGTGGCCTGAAAACACGATGGGAGAGAAGATGCAGACGCAGGTACGCGTCCGCCGGCCCCGCCGGGGAGGTGGAGAGGTCGTCGATGACCGTTTCCACGATGCGACGTTCGACCCTTCGGTCATGATCTGACCCCTCGAGACCTGCCACCTTGTCACGTTCGTGCGACAGCGGGTCGGGGTACCAGACGTCCAGGATCTTCTCGCCCGAGTAAGTGGCGATACCTACGGCTCTGGCTGTGTCTGTCACGAAAGTGAGAGCGTAGCGCTCGGCTGTTACGTTGCCTGGATGCCAAACCTCACCGATACTCTGGCCTGGCTGGTCGACATACCGTCGGAGACCGGCAGAGAAGCCACCATCCGAAACGCCATTGCCGAACGTCTCGCAGGTCAGCCCCAGACCCGAGTCGAAGACTCGCTGGTCGTGGGTGACCCAGTTAGAGGAAAAGTCGTTCTGGCGGGCCACACCGACACGGTGCCGTCTCAGGGCAACGTCGGAGCACGGATCGAGGGTGACCGGCTCTTTGGACTTGGCGCGACCGACATGAAATCAGGGTTGGCGGTCATGATCCACCTTCTCGAAGATCTCGGTACGGCGAATTTCGTAGGGGTTTTCTATGCGGGCGAGGAGGGCCCGATCAAAGGAAACCAGCTTGGAGCTGTACTCGATGCGATCCCTGCCCTCGAGGAGGCCGAGGTCGGGATCGTGATGGAGCCAACCAATCTGGAGTTGCACGCCGGTTGTCAGGGGTCTGTCAACGCCACCGTCTGGTTCGAGGGTGAGGCGGCACACTCGGCCCGCCCCTGGCTCGGAACGAATGCCGTTACCAGGTCCGGAGAGTTCCTGATGATGATGGGCGGGCTTCGGCCCGAGATCCACCCCATCGAGGGTCTCGAGTTCAAGGAGGTGATCTCGGTCACGATGGCTTCAGGGGGAGTGGCGAAAAACATCATTCCGTCTCGCTTCGAGTTGAACGTCAACTATCGATTCTCACCAGACCGTTCTCTGGATGAGGCTGTGAGCCGACTCGGGGAACTATGTGGCGCGGCCGACGGCTTTGAGGTGTCTGACTCGGCGCCTGCTGCGTATCCCGACATGAGCCATCCACTGTTCGGTGACCTCGCCACGGTGGCAAACGCATCGATCTCGCACAAGCAGGGCTGGACCGATGTGGCTCAACTGGCACAGCGGGGGGTTCCAGCGGTCAATTTCGGACCGGGTGAGACGGCCCTGGCACACAAGCCCGGGGAGTCGGTTCGCCTCAGCGACCTCGACTGGGCCTACGAGGCGTTGTCGTCGGTGCTCCGCTGACGACCGAGACCCAGCCACAAGACCCAGGCGATCAGGGCGGCCCAGATCAGACCGGGTCGGAGTAGGACGATCAGGAGACCGGCGCCAACCACCACCGTCATGATTGTCGACGGTTTCTTCACAACGGGAAGGACAAGGCTGACGGCGAGAAGGATCGCGCCAACGCGGATCAGCACACCGGCCGTTGGGGAGCTGAGGTCGTTGGCCCCCGTGAAAGCGATCAGCATGCCCGCGACCGCCGCGATCAGTCCGACCACTCCAAGAGTGAGGGCAGTGCCACGGAGGGGACTCGGACTGGCCACGTCCGGCACTGTAAGCATCAGCAAACGGTGTTCGGGCGGCAATGTCGAAGTCGCAGCAGACGACATGATGTTTTTGTCACCCTTCCACATATGGGCACAGGTGGGGCGGTTTCCTACACTCTTACGGCCATGCCGATCGACATCGATATTGCCCATGTGGCACGTCTTGCCCGTCTTGATCTGACAGCCTCCGAACTCGAGGGCTACAAGGCCCAACTCGGCGTGATCCTCGACCACGCGGCTCAGGTGCAATCGCTGGAGGGTGATCCTCAAGAGGAAGCATTGCACCCGCTTGGTTTTGTCAACGCATTCCGTTCAGACGAGCGCAGACCATCTCTCGATCGGGATGAGGTTCTCTCTCAGGCTCCCGAAACGGAGGACGGCTACTTCGTCGTGCCTCCGGCCATGGAGACAGGATGATGCTCCACGAGGTCACCATTGCAGAGGCCGGGAGGCGGTTGCGCGCGGGTGATGTGTCCTCCTCCGATCTTCTCGAAGCCGCGTTGGACAGAGCCTCGCGTACCGAGGCGCAGCTTCACGCCTATCTGACCATCGACCGGGAAGGGGCGAGAGAGGCGGCCCTCCAGGCCGACGCTGATCTCGAGGATGGGATCGATCACGGACCGCTGCACGGCGTTCCGGTGGCGCTCAAGGACAACATGTGCACGAGGGGTGTGGAGACGACGGCATCGTCCCAGATCCTGGCGGGCTACATCCCCCCATATGACGCCACTGTCACCCGGAAGCTGAGGGAAGCCGGTGCAGTCATAGTCGGCAAGACCAACCTCGATGAGTTCGCGATGGGCTCGTCGACGGAGAACTCGGCCTACGGGACCTCGTACAACCCCTGGGACATCAGTCGCGTCCCCGGAGGGTCGTCAGGAGGGTCCGCAGCAGCGGTGGCCGTCGGGTCTGCTTTTGCCGCCCTCGGATCCGACACCGGAGGGTCGATTCGTCAGCCCGCATCGCTCACAGGTGTGGTCGGGATGAAGCCGACGTACGGGACGGTGAGTCGGTATGGGCTGATCGCCTTCGCATCATCACTCGACCAGATAGGCCCGCTTTCGAGAAGTGTCGAGGACGCGGCGATCATGCTCGAGGCCATCTGGGGTCATGACCCGCTGGACGCAACTTCGTATGCTGGGGATTATCCGAGACCTTCGGCAGCCCTGAGCAATGGCGTGTCGGGCCTCAAGGTCGGAGTGGTCAAGGAATTGGCCGGCGACGGATACGAGCCGGCGGTCGAATCGGCTGTCTCGGCAATGGTCGACGAGTTGTCCGGCGACGGCGCCACCGTGGTGGAGGTTTCGCTACCCACCTTCGACATCGCCCTGTCCGCGTACTACCTGATCGCGCCCGCCGAGGCATCGGCGAACCTGGCCCGTTTCGATGGGATTCGTTATGGCCACCGCGGTGAGGGGGCGACCACTGAGACATTGATGGCGCGAACCAGAGCCGAGGGATTCGGTCCCGAAGTCATCAGACGGGTCTTGCTCGGGACCTATGCGCTATCCGCCGGGTATTACGACGCCTTCTATGGACAGGCCCAAAAGGTTCGGTCCGCCATTCAGGAAGACTTTGCCGGCGCCTACCAAGACGTCGATGTGCTGGTGTCGCCGACCAGCCCCACGGTCGCATTCGAGGCCGGCGCCCGGGTGGACGATCCGCTTGCCATGTACCTCTCTGATATCTGCACCATCCCCTCGAACCTTGCGGGTCATCCCGCGATCTCGATTCCGATCGGGCTCGACACCCAGAAGCTCCCCATAGGTTTTCAGGTGATGGCCCCTGCCCTCGGCGAAACTGTCATGTTCCAGGTCGCCTCCGCCGTCGAGAATCTCGCGGAGTATGCCGAGCGCCCGGTTCTCGAAGAGGTCGCCTCATGACCTGGGAGTCGGTGATCGGTATCGAGGTCCATGTCGAGCTTTCGACCGAGTCGAAGATGTTCTGTGGTTGCGCCGTCGATTTCGGTGTGGAGGCCAACACCAACATATGCCCTGTGTGTCTTGGTCTACCCGGTGCGCTCCCGGTTCCGAATCGAAGGGCCATCGAGTGGATCATGCTGATTGGCCTTGCCCTCAACTGTGAGGTGACGGAGCGTTCGGTGTTTCATCGCAAGAACTATTTCTACGCCGACCTCCCGAAGGGCTACCAGATCTCCCAGTTCGACATCCCCGTCTGCCATGACGGCTATCTCGATGTGACGGTTGATGGCGAGACGCGCCGCATCCGTATCGAGCGGGCGCACATGGAGGAGGACACCGGAAAATCGACGCACGTCGGCCATGGTGGAAGGATTCATGCTGCCGAATCGACACTGCTCGATTTCAACAGATCGGGTGTCCCCCTCGTTGAGATCGTCTCTCGACCGGACATCCGTGGCGCCGCCGAAGCCCGGGCATACGCCCAGGGCCTGCGGGCCGTGATAGCCGAATTGGGAGTCTCCGATGCACGTCTCGAGGAGGGCTCGATTCGCTTCGACGCCAACGTATCGATCCGAACAATGGGTGACGACGTTCTTGGGACCAAGGTCGAGGTCAAGAACATGAACTCCTTCCGATCCCTGGAAAGGGCCGTCGACTATGAGATAGATCGACAGATTGAAGTCGTCGAGTCTGGGGGTGAACTGACCCAAGAGACTCGACATTGGGACGAAGAGGCCGGTGTCACCCAGTCGATGAGAGCCAAGGAGGGATCTTCGGATTATCGCTACTTCACCGAGCCCGATCTGGTTCCGATGGTCATGTCGGCGTCATGGGTCGATGAGATCAAGCAAGGTCTTCCGGAGTTGCCCGCAGACCGAAGGGATAGATACTCACAAGCCGGCCTCGATGGCGACCTAGCCGGTGTCCTTTCCAGCTCTCCCGCCGAGATTCGAGCGGTATACGAGAATGCGACGACAGCAGGTGCGGATCATCGGAGGGCCGCCAACTGGTTGGTCGGTGAGGTGACGGCGTGGTTGCGAAGGACCGGGACCGATCCGGCGGAGCTTCCCTTCGACGGCCCCCAACTCGCCGAACTGGTGGAGATCGTTGACGAGGGACATGTCTCATCATCGGCCGCCAAAGAGGTGCTCGAAGGAGTGCTCGGCGGTGAGGGACAGCCGCTAGAGGTGGCAAAGGCTCGCGATCTGATTCAGATTTCGGACGCGTCGGCGCTGGACGAGATCGTTGCTGGAGTGCTTGCCGACAATCCTGAGGCAGTCGACAGTTATGCGGCCGGCGAGCAGAAAGTCATTGGTTTCCTGGTCGGTCAGGTGATGAAGGAGAGTCAGGGCAAGGCAGACCCCAAGCTGGTCAATCAGCTTCTGAGGGACAGGCTCTCCTGATACGAGGAACTGATCGGCCGGGATCAAAGGAGGCTGGCCCCAAGCCGGTTAGCGTCAGACCGAGATGCAGCGCCAGACCAAGATCATCGCCACCCTCGGGCCCTCCGTTGCCAGCGAGCAGGCCATACGGGCCCTGATCGATGCTGGGATGGATGTGGCTCGTCTCAATTTCTCCCATGGTGATCACGAGCTGCATCGTCAGATGTTCGATTGGGTTCGCTCGGCCTCGGAGGACGCCGGTCGAAGCGTGGCGGTGATGCAGGACATCCAGGGGCCGAAACTGAGGGTTGGGACCTTTCCCGACGGTGAGATCGAGCTTCACAAGGATGCCGAGGTGGCTCTCGCTCCGCCATCCGTAGAAAGGGGAGCAGGGGTTATTCAGGTGGGCTACGAGAACCTTCTGGACGATGTCTCGCCGGGGCATCGGGTGATCCTCGGCGACGGCATGGTGTCGCTGGAGGTCGTGGGGAAAGCGGACGGCGCCCTCCGTGCCCGCATTCTCCAGAACGGCTCACTCTCCGATCACCAGGGTGTCGCCTTTCCGGACAGCAGTCTGTCGGCGGTGAGCATCACCGAGAAGGATGAGGTCGATCTGGCGTTTGGCAAGAAGTTGGGAGTCGATTACGTTGCAGCATCCTTTGTGCGTATGGCAGAGGACGTTGAGGCGGTGGCGTCACTCTGCGGGGATACCCCGGTGATCGCCAAGATCGAGCTGGCTCAGGCTTTGGAGAATCTCGACGAGATCCTTGCCGCGTCTTTTGGAGTGATGGTGGCCAGGGGTGATCTGGGCGTCCAGGTGCCGTTGGAGCGGTTGCCCCTGATCCAGGCCGACATTCTGGAGAAGGCCAATGCGGCGGGGAGCGTCTCGGTCACTGCCACTGAGATGCTCGAATCGATGATCACCAACCCCCGGCCGACACGTGCCGAGGTCACCGATGTCGCCAACGCCGTCATGGAGGGCACGGACGCCGTGATGCTCTCAGGTGAGACGGCGATTGGTGATTACCCGATACAGGTGGTGGCTGCCATGGCTCGGATCTGCCAAACAGTCGAGGAAGGGACCCTCCCGGGTCGAGGAGAACACCCGGTGCCCTTTGTCGGAGACGGGAACAACATCGCTTCGGCCGTTGCACAGGCAGCAACACACATTGCCGGGAACGTTGGAGCCTCCACAATCGTCGCCTTCACCGAGACAGGGAACACCGCCCGTCTGATTTCGAAGTATCGCCCGGAACAGCGCGTGGTCGCCTTCACTCCCAACCCTGTCACTCAACGGCGCATGTCTCTCTATTGGGGCGTGATTCCCCACAGTTTCGAGCGTCGTGACTACACCGATGACGAGATCGCTCTGGCCGCGTCGATACTTCGGTCCGAGGGTGTCTGCGTCCACGGCGAAACCGTGGTGATGGTCGCCGGCGTGCCACCCCATCTCAAGGCCTCGACGAACCTTGTCAAGGTCCACAGAATCGGCGAGCTCTCCGGTGGACTCGGCGGCTAATATCCCGAGTCGCAATCAGGTATCAATGGGTCAGAACGTAGAGATCAAAGACACGGTGGCCATGGGGGACATCCTCATCGTCGATACCGACCGGAGTTTCACCGGTCAGGACGGTCAGACGATTACCCCCGAGATAGACGGAGACGGTGTTCCGGCTGTGCTTGCCGGGCGGCTGTTTGCTCTCGGATTGGGCATAGATCATGTGTTCATTCTCCAGAATGCGATCACGGTTCGCCGGCCAGGTGGTTGGGATGAGGATTCGGCCGGTGCCGTTTCTGATGTGACGCACACGTTCCTCAGGTATTACGACGAAGAGGAATGAGCCCGGTTAGTCCAGGTATCCGTTGTCATTGAACCATCGGTAGATGTCGCCCACCGTTTCGTTGGCCGGTCTGAGGGAATGGCCCAGCTCTTCCAACGTCTTCTTGCCCGAGACGGCGGGACTGTGTTCCAAGGCGTCAAGAGATTCGCTTGTGTACCAGAGAGGACTGTTGGAGCGCCGCCCAAACACGTCTCCCAGCGGACTCCAGAATCGGGCCAGCCCCATGGGGATGGTCCAGCGAGGGTTGGCAACGCTGCTCACGTCTTCGGCAACAGCAGCCAGGTCGGGGATGGAGAGATGGTTTCCCGGCAGCAGGTAGTTTTCCCCCGCCCGGCCCCTTGACTCCGCTGCGACCATCGCCGAGGCCACGGTGCAGGTCGACCGCCCGCACGGTTCCGGTCTCGAGCCAACAACTCCCTGACGACGGCGCCACCGAGAAAACCCGAAGCGCCGGTGACGACGGTGATCACGAATCAGGCTGAGTGGTTGTGGTAGTGCTGCCTGGTGATGTTGTGATCGTGCTGCTCGGTGGAATCGTCGTCGTGGTGGTCGGGCAGGTGTCCTCCTGACCGGGGACCATGCACGGGTGAACCTCGAATATGGCCAGTCGAGCCTGGTAGCGGACAATCCACTCCTCTTCGGCAATGAGGACGATTCCGTCTCTGAGCTTCTTCCGGGTGACCGTCACGCTCCACCCGTCGCCCTCAGTCTGGGTCTGGTCGACATGATCTATCTCCAATTCGGGATTGGCCACATATCTCGGCTCACCCGGAGTGGTTACGGCAAAGCGGCTGGAAACGATTCCTTGGATGTGGATCGCCTCGGGCCCGCCTCTGGAGGGAACCCAGATATTTGTCTCGCCACCGCTCTGCTCGCCCTTGACTGTTCGCCCGTCGTTGTCACCGAAAATCCGGACCGTGATCGAGGTGTCGGTGTACAGAGTGTCGATCATGATCGCCTTGGGTGTGTCGTTGCGAAAGATGAGATTGGGTGTGGTCCAGCTGATCGTGGCCTCGATACCTTCGGGATAACGCGAGAAATAGAAGGAGTGAGGCTTGTGGGCTATGTCCTCATAGCCACCCCAGAAGACGGCGTTGTAGGTGGTCGTTGCGAACTGGCTGACCCCGCCACCAATGGTGTCCTGGAGTTGGCCGGCGACGATCGTCCCTGCCGGCAAATACCCTTTTGCCTCGGTTCTCTGTCCGACGTGGTCGTTGATGCTGAATTCTGACCCGGAGCGGACTATGACCATGTCCATAGCGTCGGCCATCAGTTGGATGTTGTTGACCCGGTCCTGGCAGCAGGAGTGAAACGTTGTGAATGATGAGACGAGATGGGTGATTCCCAGGTTTTCGAGAGACTCGGTGGTCACGTTTGGGTCGGCGTCCTCTACCAGCGGCAACTGTCCGAGTCTTCCCGTGGTCATTCCGGCCTGAAGAAGCTTCTGCGCCGTTTCCCTCTCGTCGATCCTGGTTCCCCGAATGCCGGGGACGACTCTGATCGAATCGCCCGATATCTCGAATCGGGCGTCGACCGGGGCAGCCTCATACTCGGATCTGACCGGCTGAAGAAAAGCGTCGATGGTCTCCGGGTCGAAGGAGTGGACGATCTGAGGTGTGCCCGAAGCGATGGTTTCTGACCGGTAGGCCTCGGCCAATTGGCCGGGTGTGAAGACGAGCTCGCTCCCATTGTGGACCATCCGAATCGAGTCGGAGAGAAGTTGGTTGGCTTCCAGTAGGGCTTGGTCGATGTCCGAGTCGCTGAGTTCCGGAATGATCGTCTCCGTGGGTAGAGACTCCGTCTCCGGCATCTCGGCTAGAAGGTTCGCCTCGATGATCTCCGTGCTTTCGTCTCGCTCGATACCTGTGCCGGGTGCCGGGTAGATGGGCTTGGGAACGCCATCGGTCATCTCGATGGCGCCGAGACTGGCAGGTCTCGAGATGACCCCCAGATCCCAATCGTCGAATATCTGTTCGATCGATGCGGGATCCGTGGAGCCGCTCAACCCCAATTCGACGGTCGAGAAGGTATGGCGAAGCCACCAGAGGAACTGATATGGAGCGTTTCCCTCCCGTCCGACGCGCATCGCCTCTTCGACGACCTTCTTCTCGTCGACGTCGAAACCCGTCTCTGCCGGATTCAACAACACCTGTGTGCTCTCGATGGTGAAGGAAGCGGTCCTTGCCAGATATTGATCCTCGACGGCGAGGATGGCACTGGTCGCCTCTTCCTGAGTGAGACCGCCGATGGGTGTCCCGACCACTTCAACATGGCCCAGCACCTCATCTTGGGAGACGTTGCGAGTGAGCCCGTATGCGGCAAACAGCACCACAAATAACCCGGCTACCACGATCACGGCAGTCAGCAACGGATGTATGCGAAAGGAAAGGTGCTTGTTCATGTGAAAGGCCGCCCCAACCGGCCTAAGTGCCCCCAACACAAATACGATGACGTTTCGACGGACAGATGACCCCGCTCGCGGCGTCCTCGTCCTCGACGCACCGCTGTGGGTGCGCCTTTGTCCTGCGGTGCGGCGAGGCGACGCCCCTGTCTCGCCGAAACATGCGACCGTACTTATGTTGGAGAGCACTGAGCCCTGGACCGGGCATGGTACCGCCGGGGCCACCAATATCTGAACCGGAGATGTCGGTGTCTCGGTATAACCTCGTCCCTGATGTCGGTGGCTATTCCACATGTGATTCCTGGAGAAGAGATACGTCTATCTGCTTCGACGTACGTGACGTGGAAAAAGTGCCCGGATTCGGCAAATGCCCGGCTTCAGGGAAAATACGGCCCCGACACTCGCCCGGCGTTCACGGGCATTCTCGCTCATCGCATCTTCAGCCGTCATCTCAGGGGAGGTTCGATCGAATCTGATGATTTCGTTCAGGCCTGCCGGGAGGAGATCGGTGGATCCAATCTCAATAACAAGCTTGCTGGCCTCGATATGAAACCTTCTGTTCTCGCTGGAGTGATCGAAGAGGTGCGTGACCTCTACGACCGTTTCATTCGACTCCCCGTCGATGGTTTCGAGGGATCGGAGGTCGATCTGAAGTATGAGACGGACGACGGTCTCCAGTTGGTTGGCGTGGTCGACGCGGTTTATCGGGAGGATCTGGGCGGTCATCGTCTTGTCGACTGGAAGACCGGAGAGCTTGGGGAACCCGAGGACCAACTCATGTTCTATGCGTTGCTCTGGGCTCTCGACCACACCGAGGTCCCGGTATTTGTCGAGGCGGTATCGGTGCGAACGGGGGAGAGATATCGGGCAGTTCCGTCAAGCGCGGCTGTCCAGGAGGTGGCCACAGAGGTGGCCCGTCTGGCCAGCGAGATGCGCACCGCGTGGAGCGCAGGGTCGAGACTCGAGAAGAGAGCCGGTCCCTGGTGCCGTTTCTGTCCGATCCTCTCCGATTGCGCCGAGGGTCAGGCGGCGGAGGGGCTGCTCTCGTGATCAACGAACGCGATATCGTCGATATATCGACTATTGTCGATACGACATGAGTTATTGCTGCACACCCTTGTTCGAAGGTGTCATCGATGAGGCGGCAGCCGCTGAGATGGCCCCGGTTCTTGCCGCCCTTGCTGATCCCGTTCGGCTTCGCATCGTCTCGATCCTCGCCGGATCACCCGACGGAGCGGCCTGCGGATGCGACCTGGAGACCCCGCTCGGACTCTCCCAGCCGACCGTGTCCCACCATCTGAGGATTCTCCGGGAGGCGGGTATGGTCGAGGGGACCAGGGAAGGCCGCTGGGTTTACTACCGGGTAGTCCCCGAGCGACTTTCCGAGATCCGGGAGGCGCTCGCGCCCGCGTCGGCTATCTCGGTTTAGTGCTTTCACCGGGCTCGCCCGGCGCCCGGATTCCACGAAACTCCCAGTCACCCCCGAGGGCCGTGGACAGCACTTCCTCGGACTCACTGGGTTGGGCTCCGATCTCGGATCGTAATTCGATGTCCCCCTGGACGATGGTGTTGGTGAGAGCTCCGAGACCCTCTACCTCGACCGTGACCACGTCACCCGGGGCGACCGGTCTCGATCCGGCTGGTGTTCCGCTGAGGATCACGTCGCCAGGGAGAAGAGTGATGGTCCGGGCGATGTCGGCCACCAGGTAGTGCATGTCCCACGCCATTTCTGAGGTGTTGCCCGTCTGGACTCTCTGTCCGTTGACAGTTGTCTGGATGTCCTTGTCATGGAAATCCCAATCGGCGACGAGTCCGGGCCCGATCGGGCACAGGGTGTCTGACCCCTTTACCCGAAGCATCGATCCGGCATCGGTGTCGCGGAAGTCGTGGAGCCCGTAGTCGTTGGCTATCGAGTAGCCGGCGATGTGATGCGGCGCTTCGTCCTGGGAGATGTTGAAGGCCCTCTCACCAATCAAAATGGCGATCTCTCCCTCGAAGTTGAGGTATTTGCACCGCTGAGGGCGAATCACATCGCCCATGTGCGAGCTGAGTGCTGTGGTTGGCTTCTGAAAGTAGGTCGGGGCCGGAGGAAGTTTGGTCATGAACTCATCCACCCTGCTCCCGTAGTTGAGGTGAACGGCGATGATCTTGGATGGTTCTGTCGGAGGGAGATGTTGGGCTTCGTTGATCGAGATGTGCTCGCCATCGACCGTGACCAACTCGTCGCCTTCCCGGCGGGTCGAAACGGGCTCGCCGTTGAAAAGGATCCTTCGGTATTCAGTCATCGACTGCTCACGGTAACTGTGCTTGGGGTGGTGGGGCGTCAGCTAGGTTTCGGTACCCAACGATCCCATGGCACACAAAGTTCTCCACTCAGATCTCGGTGATCCCAACGCCGACATCACTTCACATGACACCTATCTGGCTGGGTTCCCCCATGCCGCCTTCAAGCGTCTCCGGGCGAATAGTCCGGTGGGATGGGTCGACGAGGGCGATGACGGCGCCGGGTTCTGGGCGATAACCAAACACGCCGACATCATCGAGGTGAGTCGCGACTACAAGCGGTTCACTGCGGCCCGGGGCATCCGCATAGAAGAGATGGCTGATGACGAGCTCGATGCCCGTCGCACACTGATGGAGTTCGATCCGCCAGACCACACCCGGCTACGCCGCTTGGTCCAGCCGGGGTTCACCCCAAAGGTGGTGACGACTTATGAGGCCGCCTTCCGCAAGCTCGTCGGGCTGGTGCTGGACGAAGTGCTCCCGCTCGGAGAGTTCGACTTTGTCACCGAGATTGCGAGGGAGCTGCCCATACGCATGCTCTGTCGGCTCGTTGGTGTCCCCGAGGACGATTCCGCCCAACTCGTGGCCTGGGGCGATCAGATGATTTCCAACGCCGACCCTGAGTACACGCCGGTGATCATCGACAAGGTCGATAGCGACGAGTATCGGCTCCTTCCGTTCAGATCTCCTGCCGCCCTGGAGATCTTCCGCTACGCCGAGGAGATCGCACTCGAGCGGCGACAAGACCCCAAGGACGACATCATCACGACGCTGCTCACTGCCGAGCCGGACGGGGAGCCTCTTACCGATCTCGAGTTCAAGAACTTCTTCACTCTGATGATGGTTGCCGGCAACGAGACCACACGGCACACGATCAGCCATGGTCTGACCTATCTGCACGACCATCCTGACCAGCTTGCTCAATGGCGTGAGGACTTGAGGATCGGGTCCGAGAAGGCAACGGAGGAGATTCTCAGGGCTTCGAGCGTGACTATGCACTTCCGTCGGACTGCCACCGAGGACACCGAGATCAGAGGTGTGCCGATCAGGGCCGGGGACAAGGTCGTCGTTTGGTATACGTCAGCGAACTACGACACCGACCTCTTTGATGATCCCTTCACATTGGATCTGAGACGCGACCCGAACCCACACATTGCCTTCGGCACCGGTCGTCATGTCTGTCTGGGCCAATCTCTGGCCAGACTCGAGGTGAGAGTGTTCTTCGAGGAGTTCTTGGGCCGGGTCGCCGACTTCGAAGTGGGCAAGCCCGATCGGCTTCGCTCCAATTTCATCTCGGGTATAAAGCACCTTCCGGTGCGCGTAGAGACCTAACGTTGGTCAAGATATTTGACAGCCAGCTCGGTCATCTTTCATCGGACACCATCGAAACGGTGTCCGAACAGGTTCTTGACCAAGCAGACGATCTGACTACCGGTCAGCTTGGGGCACGTCTCACCCGAAAGGTGATGGAAATCGA
>CAXMMT010000051.1:0-2112 GCA_964194555.1 uncultured Boseongicola sp.
ATGAGTTTGATGCGGCGGATGCCAAACGGCGGCGGGGCCAGGTCGGCGTTGAGGAGAAAGTTGACCGGAAGGTCCCAGATTTGTGCCGTGTACGGCACGTAGTCAACCGTTGTGCCGATGTCCTGAATAAGTCCGTCGGAAAGCGCCTCGGCGAATTCATGGAAGAGCGAGGTGATTGAGGCAGGCGACAATTCATCGAACGTGAAGACATCTTTGCCACTGCCTAGCGCGCCGTGGAGATACTCGAAGAAGATCCAGCTCGCCGCACCCCACTCGGTAAGGCCTGCGGATAACTCCTGGCTAGTCAGCAGTTGCAGCAGGTCGTGCTCATAGTTGTAGTCGGGGAAAACGACTCCACTCAGGTACGTTGCCATTCCCTCGTTCAACCAGAAGTCTTTGCCGTATTTCGCCTCAACCATTGCCTTTGCCATGGCATAGGCAGCGGCTTGTTGTACCACGCCCGGCTCGGATCCGATGGTGTCGATTCCGAGGTGGATCATGTACCCGTCGCCGTCGGCGAACACAACCACGCCGACCGCGTGGGGGTTGAGCATGATGGTTGTCTTTGGTGTCTCACCGATCGTCTTGAATTCTGCGGCGGCCTTGCCCACGGCTTCCTCGACCAGCTCAATTTGATCCGCGTCCCATGTCTCACCGAATTCCGGCTTCAGGGAGTAGAGCGTGTAGTCGCCATCCGGCCCGTCGACTTCCTTCTTGTCCATACAGGGGCTCGCCCCGTAATTGAGAAGACAGAAGCTTTTGATCGCCGGGTCTTCGTCTTCTTGTGCGGTGACAAGACCGACCAGAACGACACCGAGGGAATTGGTCGGTTGGGGCTCGTCGATGTCTCCTGCGGCCTCCAGTGATTGAACGGTTGGGACGAGAAGAGACAGGAGATTCACGATCTGATCGGCCGCGGGGTCGTCGATGGTCGCAGTGGCGACGTACTCATTCGACATGTCGACTATCGCAGAGCGGTCGAGGTTTTGCAGGTCGGGATACCTCAACACGTCCGCCGCCTCAGCCTCCCCGGCAAACAGTTGCAGCGTGGCGATCAGACCTTCACCCAGACTCCACTCTCCGTTGGCCTCTTTGGCCAACACGTTGCCGACATAGCTGGTGCTCGCCGGGTCGACCGGGTTGGGATCCTCGAGAGTCACCTGTTCGGGCTCGGACTGTTCGATGACTACCCCAGGGAAACGGGGGAGCGTTCTCAACACCTGTTCGGTGACGATCTCCAGCTCCTCGTCAGCCGACGTCTCGGGTCGACTGAGCAGGATCCGGAAGTAGAGGAGGTAGTCGTCGAGGTCCTTGTAAACCGCGAGCACGCCCACTTCGTCACCACCGAACCATCGGGCGTCATCGCCCACCCCGGATACAGCGACACCATTGGATCCTTCGAACTCGGCGTCAGCAGCGAAGTCCGCCGGGTCGCCCGGCTCGACCCTGATCCACAGGTTCTCATCGTCGACGAGGACTCTGGAACAGGTTTCCCCACCTTGGAATTCGAAGAAGCCGAGTAGCTCCCCTACGACGTCAAAGACGATGTCGGCGTCGTCAAGTGTGATCAAGCCGCTGCAGTTGATCTGTTCGAAATCCGGGTGATCAGATGAATCGCTGGCTTCTGCGCTGACTGTCGCTTCGGGCTCGGCGGCCACGAAGAAGGTAGTGGTCGTGGGAACATCTGAGTCCGACGAGACGAGAGCCGCGATACCGAACACCACGGCGAGCAGTCCCGCCACTCCGACCAACGCTGACTCGAGAGGATGCTTCCGTATCCATTCCATCATGTCCGCACCTGCCACTTCTTGTGGACCGGATTCCGAGGCTACCGAAACGGGTTGTTTGGCGCGGGCACGCTCGCCAAACAACCCGTTTCGGGCTTGGGACAGGCCAGACATCCCCCACCCCACCGCCATTGACGCCTTCTGTTGAACCCGTTTCGGGCTGTTGGATCTGGATGCCCCTAGACCGATGGTCTGATCGAACCCCTTGTCGAGAACCCCGCACCAAGAGGGCGGGGTTCTCTGACGCGGCCGCGCTGTCGCCTACTGGTAGGAGATGGCCTTGAGCACATCCAGGCGTGCTGCCTTTCGGGCCGGCCCAAGCGAG
>CAXMMT010000052.1:0-34973 GCA_964194555.1 uncultured Boseongicola sp.
GCTCCGCGGGTAGGACTCGAACCTACAACCAATGGATTAACAGTCCACTGCTCTGCCAATTGAGCTACCGCGGAATGGCGCCGACTGGCCACGAGAGGATACCAACCGATGTTCCGTACTCCGACTTGGCCATGATCTGTCAATCCACACGGGTTGTGGCACGATCCCATAACGACGGAAGGCGGTTTGGTGACCGGAGACATGGGCTGGGTCGAGGTGATCGCATCTCTGTCGCTGGTGGGCGTGGCGATCGCGGTCTCGCTATGGAAAGGGCTCAGATTCGAACGCTCGATATCCTGGGCGTCGTTTCGCGCCGGGATTCAACTGCTCGCCGTTGGTCTTCTCTTCGGCTTCATCTTCGAGTCGGCGCAGGCTCTTGTCTGGGCCTGGGCATGGGTGATCGGGATGACGATTCTCTCGGCGGAAGTCGTGGCAAGACGCACCAGACACATTCCTCGACTCCGCCTCTACGCCCTCGGCGCTCTCACCGGCGCCGTAGGTGTGACCCTGGCCCTCCTCTTCGGACTGGGGGTGTTCCCACTGGCGCCAGTCACTCTGGTGGTGATCGCCGGTATCACGCTGGGCAACACCCTTCCCGCCGCTGTGCAGGCGGCGGACACGGTCACCACGGAGTTCATCGATCACCGGAATCGTGTCGAAGCCTTGCTGGCACTCGGGTTCGATCGTCAGGGAGCCTCCCGGGTGGTCACAAGTTCCGCTGTTCGCAACGCCCTGTTGCCTCAGATCGAACGAACCAAGGTGATCGGCCTCATCGCCCTTCCCGGCACCATGACCGGCATGCTCCTCGCAGGAGCGGAGCCGGTGACCGCCGTTCTGGTGCAGTTGGTGATCACCTATTTGGTGCTTGGATCCGTTGGAGTCGCATCGGCTGCAATCGTGACCATGATCGCCAGCCGGGCGTTCACAGAGGATCTTCGTCTCGAAGCTTGGGTGACTGACCCGAAATAGTGCCTGGAGCCCGACCACCAGAGCACTAGGAGCTTTCGAGAAACCCCTCGAGCTTGCCCGACTTGTCGGGGTGTCTCAGTTTGGCGAGAGCCTTGGTCTCCAACTGTCGAATTCGCTCTCTGGTCACGTTGAAATGAGAACCGACCTCCTCGAGGGTCCTCATGCGACCGTCGGCAAGGCCGAACCGCATAATCAGAACCTGGCGCTCGCGGTCATTGAGCCCTTCGAGAGCCTGAGCCAACTCACCTTGCAGAGACGAGAACGCAGCAACGTCGGCAGGTTTGTCTGAGTCGACATCCTCGACAAGATCTCCAAGTGTCCCTCCCTCGTCTTCACCGACCGGTGTCTCCAGCGACACGGTGTCCAAGGCGATACGGCGGAGCTCCGCCACCCTGGTGACCTCGAGATCGAGATCATCGGCCAGCTCATCAACCGTGGGTGCCCGGCCGAGAACCTGGGTCAACTCCCTCTGGATCCGGGTCAGCTTGTTGACTGCATCGAGCACATGAATCGGCATACGAATCGTCCGGCCCTGATCGGCGATAGCCCGGGAGATTGCCTGACGGATCCACCATGTGGCATAGGTAGAAAACTTGAATCCCCGGCGGTAGTCGAAGCGCTCCACGGCCCGCATCAGCCCGACATTGCCCTCCTGGATCAGGTCGAGCAGCGCCATGCCCCTTCCCACGTAACGACGCGCCAGGGCCACCACGAGCCGCAGGTTCGATTGGACCAACTGCTTGTGAGCCCCCTCGCCGATGTCGACCTCGTGGTCCAGGAAAGTCCGATCCTCGTCGGCCAGCGGATCATCACCCTCGAGACGCTCCAGAGCCCGGCGACCAGCTTCCATCTGCATCGCCAACTCCACCTCCTGCTGAGCGGTGAGGAGCGGATATCGCCCGATCTCATTCAGGTAGAGACGCACAGGATCCGAAACCGAGATCTGGCTGACCTCGATGACCTCCTCGGTCACCGCTGGTCCTTCTTCAACGAGACGGATCCCCTTCAAGCGCAGCTCGTCGGCCACCTTCTCGAAAGCCTCTCCCGGCGCCTCGATATCCTCCAACTCCTGTTGCACCTCGGCCATCGTCAAGAAGCTTCGGTGGTTGCCTCTCTTGATGAGGGCACTGGTGACATTGGAGAGTTCTTCGGTCATTCCTCGCCTAATGAGTGTTTCTCCCGTTGTAAGGCTATCAAGTGCCGGAGAGTTTCGGAATGGTCTTCTGATTCGCTGTCGAGGGAACGGAGCTTGCCTTCGATTTCGGCGATCTCGGCGTCCAACCGTCTCCCCCGCACCCTGGCTTCCATCTCCGCCCATTCGGGCAACGGGCGACTATCCAGTACCAACGACCGCAAGAGCCCCTGAAGATCGGGGTCAGACACCACTGAGATATCGACAGGTGACCCCGGCGCCATGGCAGCAAGCTCGCCAGAAATCGCCGTGAAGGCGGCACCAAGTCTCTCGTCATGGAAATCCGAGGGGGTAATCTCACCCATGTCCGGCGGGTTGGTCAGGACCACGCGGAGCAACTCGGATTCGGCTCGGTCCAACGGTTGTACGGGCCGATCCGACCTCGCCGGAACATCTCGTCCCCGACTCCGGGCTGCCCGGTCCACCGTTGTCAGATCCACACCTATCAGGCGAGCCACAAACCGGCTGTATTCCCGACGGGCGATCTCGTCGTTGACACGGGTCAGTTGTTCCGCTGCCGCATGAAGTGCCCGGGCACGGCCTTCGGGACCACTCAAATCGTGCTTGGCCACCTCGTGTTCGATCCGGTACTCGAGAAGAGGCCGGGCCTCATCGACCGCCTTCAAGAGCTCCGCGTTGCGCCCCTCCTGAACGAGATCCGCGGGATCGAGGCCATCAGGCATCACCGCGACCCGCAGGTCCAGGTCGAGACGGAACGGCGACTTCAGCTCGTCGCTGCGCAAAGCGGCCTTGGCCCCCGCCTCGTCGGAATCGAATGCCAGCACCACCTTCTCGCTGAACCGTCGGAGCAAATCGAAATGACTGTCGCCGAGAGCGGTGCCACACGTTGCCACCGCGATGTCGATCCCCACCTGATGCATCGCAATGACATCGGTATAACCCTCGACGATCACGGCCTTGCCTTCAGCAGCAATCGTTTGGCGGGCGCGGTCGAGAGCAAAGAGAACATTGGCCTTGTGATAGACGATCGACTCAGCGGAGTTCACATACTTGGCATCAGGATTGTTGGTCGAGTCCCGATCGACGTCGTCAACCAGACGGCCGCCAAACCCGATGGGGTCGCCCCGGACATCATGAATGGGGAACATCAGTCGTCCGCGGAATACGTCGTAAAGACCGTGTCTCCCCCGACGGGCCAGTCCTCCGTCCAGCATCGCTCCATCGCCCACCCCGGCGGTCTTCAGAGCCTTGACGAGGGTATCCCAGCCCACTCCGGCGAAACCCATTCTCCACTCATCGATCAGGTCGACGTCATATCCGCGGCCTCGTAGGTAGGCCCGGGCCGGTCCGGCCTCAGCGGACTTCTTCAGCCGTGCGTGATAGACGTCGACAGCCTGTCGGATCGCCTCGACCGCTGCCTCTCTCCGTCCCCGTTTCCGGGCGGCATCAGGATCCTGGACCAGGGTGATTCCGGCCTTGCGGGCAAGCATCTCCAGAGAGTCCCGAAAATCAACACCCTGGGTCCTCTGGACGAACGAAAAGACGTCTCCACCCTCGCCGCAGCCAAAACAATGATACAAACCACGCGCCCGATCAACCGACATCGACGGGGTCTTCTCCTCGTGAAACGGGCAAACGGCCATCACCGATCTGCCGGACTTCTTCACTTTGGTCACTTCAGAGACCAACTCAACGAGGTCGGTCGCCTCCCTGACACGATCGATGTCGCCTCGGTCTGTCATCGCCACCGATCATAAGGAGCACAGCAAGCTGCTCAACCGGCCACTGCCACAAATCCGAGGCTGAGCACGACTTTGTCGCTGACGTCGGCGATCCCGGGGACGCTTGGGATCCCGATGCCAAAGTCTGAGCGCAACACGATTGTTGTCACCAAGCCCTCGATGGTCGACTCATCTGAGAGAGCCACCTCAACATCGAAGACAACCTCGTTGGTGACGCCCTTGATCGTGAGGTCTCCCTCGAGACTGAAGCTCAACACGTCTCCCGGCCGGGCGCTGCCGCTCAGCCCTGTCGCCGAGTCGACGTCGAGGGAGATCAACTCGAACTGGTCACTGGCCGAGTTGAGGATGATCGGGCCCCTGATAGCTCGGTCGCGTCTCTCGGAGTCGGTTGTGAAGGTTCTGGCATTGACGACGATCTGGGAGAACTGGACCGTGCTCAGATCAGCCAGGTCAACCTGAACCTGACCGACCACCTGGTCCGTTTGGCCGAACACACGGTTTGGAGACCCCCGGAGAATCTCGTCGATCTCGAAACCGGCGACGCTTCGCGACGGGTCGATCACGAAGGTCCTGGAGGTACCGGCTGCCTCTGTTGTGGCCGCGCCGGCAATGGTGGGAGTGGTCAGTTCGGTTGACGGCTCACCCGATCCCCCCGCAAACCAGACCCACGCCAACACCGACCCTGCAAAGGCGAGGGCAAACGCAACGATCCATCCGACGACTGAGCGATTCATGGGACCACCTGTCGAATATTCTGGCTCAGAGAAGTAGACATCAAACGAGTTTGGCGCCCAGATAATCCACAAGCCCGTCCATCGAAACCCGGTCTTGAGCCATCGTGTCACGGTCTCTGACGGTGGCCGCCTGATCTTCGAGCGACTCGAAGTCGATCGTCACACAATACGGGGTGCCGATCTCGTCCTGTCGTCGATAACGACGACCGATCGATTGGGTAACGTCCAACTCGATCATCCACCTCTTGCGCAACTCGGCAGCCACCCTCTCGGCCGGCTCGATCAGCTCGGGCTTCTTCGACAGTGGGAGAACGGCCACCTTGTAGGGAGCCAGCCGGTGATGAAGCTTCATCACCACCCGGGTCTCGTCGTTGACCGTCTCCTCGGTGTAGCCGTCGATGAGAAAAGCGAATGTGGTCCTGGTGGCTCCGGCCGCAGGTTCGATCACGTATGGGAAGAATCGCTCATTGCTCTCCTGATCGAAGTAGCGGAGATCCTCACCGGAGTGCTCACTGTGCTGTTTGAGGTCGAAGTCGGTGCGATTGGCGATTCCCTCCAGTTCATCCCACCCCCACGGAAACAGATATTCGATGTCAACGGTGCTCGATGAGTAATGACTGAGCTCGTCAGTCTCGTGATGACGAAGTCTCAGGTTGTCCGGGCTCATCCCCAGATCGGTGTACCACCGGTATCGGTTGTCGAGCCAATACTGAAACCATTCTTCGTCCTCACCGGGGCGACAGAAGAACTCCATTTCCATCTGGTCGAACTCGCGGGTCCGAAACACAAACTGGCCTGGCGTGATCTCATTTCGGAAGGACTTGCCGGTCTGGGCGATCCCGAACGGCAGCTTGAGACGGTTGGTGCGTCTCACGTTCTCGAAGTTGATGAAGATTCCCTGTGCCGTCTCCGGGCGCAGATAAACCATGTTCTCCTCCGAGTCGACAGGCCCGGTGTGGGTGCGGAACATCAGGTTGAATTGTCGTGGCTCGGTGAACTCGCCGGTCTTGCCGCAGGTGGGGCACTTGTCGGGGTCATCGAGTTTGTCGAGGCGGTGACGGCTGTTGCAGTTGCGACATTCGACCATCGGATCGGTGAAGACCTCCTCGTGACCTGAGGCCTGCCAAACCTGGCGCGCCTGGATGACTGCGGAGTCGAGCCCCACTATGTCGGAACGCTCCTGGACCATCGACCGCCACCATTCGGCCTTGACGTTGTTCAGGAGCTCCACGCCCAGCGGTCCGTAGTCGTAGGCTGACCTGAGTCCGCCATAGATCTCAGAGGACTGAAAGACAAAACCTCGCTTCTTGGCGAGGTTGGAGATGGTGTCGAGAGTTACTTCTGTCATGTGTCTTCTGAACGGTGGCCTAGTTGGCCTTTCTAGTCAATCTGGGGGGTTTGGCTTGTCATCGGCTCCACCGAATCTCCGGTCTCTCGACTGATATTCGATCACGGCGTCGAGAAGTGCATGACGGTCGAAGTCCGGCCATAGGATGCCGGGGAAATAGAACTCGGCGTAGGCCGACTGCCACAGCAGAAAATTGGAGAGACGGTGCTCGCCCGACGAGCGGATGATGAGATCGACATCCGGCATCTCGGGAATGTAGAGAGCGCCTCGGAGGGCGTCTTCATCGATGTCATCGACCCGTAAGTCTCCCGATACCGCCCGTGAAGCAAGGATTCGGACGCCTTCGACGATCTCTCTTCTGGCTCCGTAGTTGAAAGCGAACACGAGATTCAACACTTCGTTCTCTTTCGTCTTCTCCTCGGCGTCGGCCATGTGCTCCCGATTCCTATCGGGGATGCGCGGGTCTTCCATGTAGCCGGCGAACCTCATCCGGACGCCTTGAGCGTTGAGGTCGTCACGACGTCTCAGAAGAAGGTCCTCGTTGAACCACATGAGAAACTCGACCTCATCGTCAGACCTCGACCAGTTCTCGGTGGAGAAGGTGAAAGCAGTCAGCCATTTGATGCCTATCTCGACCGCACCTTCCACCGTGTCGAACAGCGCCTCCTCACCGGCGAGGTGCCCGGCCGTCCGGGGAAGCCCGCGGGCGTTGGCCCATCGGCCGTTACCGTCGAGGATGAGGCCGACATGGTCCGGGATGAGACTGGGATCGAGCATGCTGGTGTCGAGTGGGCTGTCCACTCGGCTCATTCCATGACCGCCAGCGAAGTCAATTTGCGATCCAGGTGGTATTCAACGAACCGGCGAGCAATCCCCATAGCCTCTCCAGAGAGGCTGGCGTCCTCCGATGGCAGGGCCATGAGCTCGGCGTCGGCGAGGGCAGCGAGATAGTCCGTCAGGCCGTCGCGAAGCCTCACCACACCTTCAACACGGCACAGGTCACAGATCGCCCCACCGCCTCCGAAGGAGAACCGGTGCAGGTCTTCGCTGCGCCCACAGGTGGCACACCGGGTGAGCGAGGGGGCCACTCCGACGACAGCGGCAAGCTTGAGAAGGAAGCTCGTGATCAGATCATTGCCCCGCTCCCCCGCTTCCAGTGCCTTGAGACCTCTCTGGAGCAGCAGAAACAGCCGAATCGAGGACTCTTCCTCCTGGGCCACGGCGTCTGCCGCCTCGACCATCGTCCCCGCTGCTAACACTGCATCGAGATCCGCCCGGAGTCTCGGAAAGGGCTCCAGGACGGCTACCTGAGTGATGGTGTCGAGGTTGCGACCCTCGTAGAGAATCAGGTCGACATGGGTGAAAGGCTCGAGACGACCACCGAACCTGCTCTTCGTCTTGCGCACACCTTTGGCAACAGTTCGGATCTTTCCGCTGTTGGGGCTGAGAAGAACAACGACACGGTCTGCCTCACCGAACGGGTAGGACCGCAGAACTATCGCCTGGTCGTGACGGATTGCCATGAGGTCGCTCAGAGTATCGGGCGATCGGCGTAGTCTCGCGGCATGACACTCGTCGCAGACCACGAGATCGACGCTTTTCTCGAATCTCACCCTGACTGGTCGAGGTCCGGCAAGGAGATCACCAGGCTGTTCGTCTTCAAGGACTTCGGCGAGTCGATGGGTTTCGTGACCCGTATCGCGATGGAAGCCGAGAAGGCCGATCACCACCCCGACATCGACATCCGATGGAACAAGGTGACCCTCACCCTCTCCACCCACTCCGAAGGGGGTCTGACCGTCCAAGACCTCGACCTCGCCAACACCGCCGACACCCTCGAATAGCGACCCTCAGGTTGTAAGACCCGTTCCGTTCCGTGCCGAACAACATCATCTACTGATCAGCCGTAGTCGGGACTCCTCTTCTCCCTCATCGCCGCGAGGCCTTCCAGGGCGTCAGGGCTGTTGAACCCGAGGAACTCGTAGGCGACCGAAGCGTCGAAGATCGGATAGGCCATCCGCAGCCAGTGGTTGAGCGTGTGTTTGGTCCACCGGATTGCCTCCTGAGCCCCTGAAGCCAACTCCGAGGCGAGAGCCTCGGTGAAAGTGTGCAATTCGTCATCTTCCACCACCCGTGCCACCAACCCGATACGCTCGGCCTCGGTTCCGTCAATCGGATGATTCGTGAGGAGGTAGTACTTGGCCTTGGCCATCCCCATCAGCAGAGGCCAGATCACAGCCGCGTGATCTCCGGCCGTCACGCCGATCTTCAAATGGCCGTCGAGTATCCGTGCCGACCTGGCAGCCACCGGAATGTCGGCAAGGAGTCCTGCCGCCAGACCTGCCCCTACCGCCGGGCCGTTGATAGCCGACACGATCGGCTTGGAGCACTCGATGATGTTTCGGACCAGCTCTCGTGTCTCCTTGAGAACACGACGATGCGTATCAGGATCGCTGGAGATATTTTCGACCATCTCGTAGTCACCACCGGCTGAGAACGCACCACCCTCGCCACGCAGCAAGACAACCCTCACATCTGGATCGGAATCGACGTCCGGCCAGATGTCGACCAACTCAGCGTGCCCCCTCTCCGTGATGGCATTGAGTTTGCCCGGGTTGTCGAGGGTCACGACGAGCACGCCATCGGGGCGTTGGTCCAGTTGCAGGAATTGATAACGACTGCGATCCATGCCGCGACGCTAGTGGTAGTTGTCTGTTGCTCACGTCTTGTCGAAGCCCAATCGATCGAGAAGTTGGGGACGTCGCTGCCAATCCTTCTCGACGACGACATGCAGCATGAGGTTCACCTTGTCTCCGAGGATCGTCTCCAATTCCTCTCTCGCCTCGGTGCCCGCTTTTTGGAGCAGAGACCCGCCCTTTCCGATCACGATCCCCTTCTGGCTTTTCCTCTCGACGACGACATCGGCCTTTATGTCGATGAGACCACTCTCTCGCTGGTCCATCTCCTCGATGCGAACAGTCAGTGAATGTGGAAGTTCTTCCCTGAGACGACCGAGAAACTTCTCCCGCACGATCTCCGCGATGACAAGGCTCTCCGGCTGGTCGGTCGTCATTCCCTCGGGGTAGTACCGAGGACCTTCGGGAAGCCGACGGACCAACTCCTCCACGAGCTCGGCCACCCCGTCTCCGCGGATCGCCGACAAGGGGTAGATGTCCTGGAAGGGCCAATTGGCCGCCTCGATCAGTTGCACCATCGTTGCCTGACGGGAGGCCTTGTCGATCTTGTTGACCCCGACCACGACGTCGGCATCGGACTCGACCAGACGCTCGGCAATCAGTCGATCTCCTGGGCCGATGGGCATGGTGGCATCGACGAGGAACAGAACAACATCAGCGTCGGCGAGAGTTCCGTAGACCAGCGAGTTGAGCCGGGTCCCCAGCTCGGTCTTCGGTTTGTGAAGGCCCGGCGTGTCCACCAGAACGATCTGGTATTCGGGTTCGGGACCGTCCGAGTCTGTCACCACTCCCCGTATGGCGTTGCGAGTGGTTTGTGGCCGGGACGACGTGATCGCCACCTTGGATCCGACCATCGTGTTGACCAGGGTCGATTTGCCAACGTTGGGGCGCCCGACGACTACCACGAATCCCGACTTCACACAGCCTCGATCCGGCCTGCCAGCCGCACGTTCACTTCAGCGACCCGCCGGCCTTGCATCCGGCTGACCCGCATGATGAGCTGTTCGTGAGTGAACACCTCGCCCTCCTCGGGAATCCTCTCGGCGAGGCCAAGAACCAAACCACCAACGGTATCCCACTCCTCATCTGGCAAATCGACCCCGGTAGCCTTGACGAGATCGTCCACCGACAAACGGGCATCGACATCCCAGCCTTCCCTGGTGCGTGAAATCAGACTCTCTTCGAGGTCGGTCTCGTCGGCGATCTCACCAACCAGCTCTTCGAGCAGATCCTCAATGGTTACCAAACCAGCAACATCGCCGTACTCGTCAACAACAATCACCTGATGGGTGTGGCTCTCCTGCATCTCGGCCAGCAAAGACGCCGCATGCTTGGTTTCCGGCACGAACTCAACCGGCCTCATCACCTCTGAGACTGCCCGCGGGCTAGTCTCGTCAGTCAGCATCGAGAGGAGATCCTTCACGATCACCTGTCCAACGACATCACCGTTGGATGTGACCGGAAACCTCGAGTAACCCTCCTCGGTAGAAAGCTCGATCAGCCTCTCGATCGGAGCCGCAATCTGCACGGTGACCATGTCAGGTCGTGGCGTCATCACCTCTCTCACGATTGTTTCGGTGAACTCGAGAACTGAGTCGATCAGCTCGCGCTCATGCTCGTCGGCCTGGTCTTCGACCCTGTCGTCATCACCATCGTCCCCACGCTCGGGGTCGGGAAGAAGGTCGTTGGCCCATCCCCCAAGCCCGACCGAGATCCTCAAGAGCCTCGCCGAACGATAGGCGACACGATGTGGCCTCAGCCTTCCGAGACGACGCGGAACCAGGTCACCGACAAGGAGCGCGGTGCCCCCGACACCCAGGGCGTAGAGCAGGGCTGCCTCGAAGGATCGACCAGAAGCCACGACTGCCGTTGCCAGCACCGACCCGAGAATCAGCAGGGCCGAGGCCGCAACCCCGACCGCCGGCGAGATCACCTCACGCTCGTCGAGCATGTCGGCGACAGCCTCCGCTCCTTTGATGCCATTCGACGCGTCCCGCAAAGCATCAGCTCTCGGCACTCTCGTCACCGCAGTTCCGGCAGCTCTGATCCAGAACGCAAGCAAGAGGAGAACCACGGCCACAAAAAGGACGGCAACAGTCATCGTCCTGCCTTCCCGACCCTGGCAAGGAGGTCTCGCTCCCTTTGCTCCATTCGCTCGGCGTCCTCGTCGACGAGGTGGTCGTAGCCGATGAGGTGAAGGACACCGTGAGTCACCATCAGCGCCATCTCGTCCTCAAAGCCAACACCGTTCTCGGTCGCCTGTCTGCGGATATAGGCGGGCGCCACAATCACGTCACCGACCATCAGCGGCGGGCCGTGAGGATCATGCTCAGGGACCACCCCGGGCAGCAAGTCCTCGACCGGAAACGCCAGGACGTCGGTGGGTCCCGACCGGTTCAGGAACCGCTCGTTGTATTCCGACATCTCCTCATCGTCGATGAGAAGGATGGTCAATTCGGTGTCCTCTGGGTACCCCTCTTCGGAAAGAACCATCTCGGCCAGGCTACGCAGGTCGGAGAGCCCGATTTGCACAGACTGCTCATCGGCCAGGAACACACTCATCGATTCTCCCTGTGCTCGAGAGCGTGAGCAACAGATGCGCTGGGGGGTACCAGAAGTCTGTTTCTACACGGGGACGGTTCGTCCATCAGTTGCCGGGGAAATTCGGATAGGCGATGCGTTGATGGTAGTGACCGACCAGTGACTCCAGGAAGGCTGCCCGGATCTTGGTCAGCTCTCCCAGGGTCAGCGGGGATTCGGACAGTTGCCCATCTTCGAACTTCTCGTCCATCACCCGGTTGACAACCTTTTCGATGGCGTCGGGTGTGGGCTCCTCGGTCTGGAACACTGCCCGGCAGGCAGCCTCCAATGAATCGGCCACCATCAGAATCGCCGTCTCCGCCGTGCGGGGCTTGTGCCCGATGTGACGGAAGTCGTCCACATCGACGTCCTCACCGGTCTGTTCACGGGCCTTCTCGTAGAAGAAGCGCATAACGCCATCGGCGTGGTGGCTGACTATCCCCTGAGTGACGTCCGTCGGGATCTTGAACTGACGCGCCAGGGCGACACCGGCCGTCACATGACTCCTGATGATCTTGGCCGACTCACGCGGATCGAGTTCGTCGTGTGGGTTGGGAATCCCAAACTGGTTCTCTATGAAGTAGGTGGGGTTCTCGGTCTTGCCGAGGTCGTGGTAGTAGGCCATCGCCCTCGCCAACAGGGGGTTCGCTCCGATCTCTCTGGCCGCGGCATCTGCCAGCGTTCCCACCATCAGCGAGTGGTTGAAGGTGCCGAAGGCTTCCTCCTGAAGAAGTTGCAGAGCCTTGTGGTTGCGGTCCGTCAGGTCGAGGAGACTGAGCGTGGTGGTGATGTCGAACGCCGACTCGAAGAATTGAAGTGCCGCAAGACCAACCAGCGAGGCAACCACCGAGACCCCGAACGCCCATGCCACCGAAATGCCGACGGTCTCGAGAAGTAGGTCATTCGGCCCAACATGGAAAAACCACGATGTCGACGCTGCAATCCCGGCAGCGACCAGCGACGAGAGCACTACTGCATTGCGGAAGGCTCCCCGGGTACTGACCGAGCTCACGAAGGGAATGGGAGCAAGCGCGGCGAGGACGGCGTAGACGGTGATACCGACGTCCAAGGTCCCCACGGCCGTCAGCACACCGACAGAGAGCGCCATCAGCACCGCTATCCGCTGATCGAAGAGGATTGCCGTCACGAAACCGAATGCCACGGCGGGTAGGACGTACCAACTAGTCGCTTCCTGGATCACGACGGTGCCACGGACAGCCGCTCCAGCAAGGAGAATCAAGATTCCAAAAAGCGCCACCATTCGAGGGCGCGCCCAGAACTCGAGCCGGAATCTCGCCAAATAGAGCCCCAGAAGTGCAACGAGGACCGCGATAACCGCCAGCATTGCCATTGACGCCTGCTCCGTGGTTGCCAACGTGGTCGTGGCGTTGATTGCGTCAATGTCGAGTTGGGCCATCAATACGCCTTCGGCGATGATTGTCTGACCCTCGATATAGGTGACTGTCACCTCCGGCACATCTGCAGCGGCCTCGTCTTGCTTTTCTGCCGTCCGCTCCTGGTTGATCAGATAGTTGGCCTGGAGAAATGTGGCGACGATCTCGCCCGCAGCCTCCCCACCGGGAACATCCTGACCGGTGTCGACGTGGAAAACGAGGGGCGGACTGGTTCTCTGGCGAGCCTTGGCCTCCTGTAGCTGGTCTGGTTCGATACGGCGGCCAAACTCCTCGAGAACTCGCTGCAGCGAGGCCTGGCGAACCGTGGGCAGATGAAGCGGCTCGCCGAGCCCAGATCGGACAACGTCATCGGAAGCGGTGGCCGCCAGATAGCTGATGGTCGGTCCCGGCAGGGGGTACTGGGCTGCCAGAGCAGTCTCGATGTCGACAAGGGGACGGAGACTCGCCTCGAAGCCGATGTCCCCGGCAACACACTCTGCCCCTGCCTCACATAGGATCAACTGAGTCAGGTTGTCGGTGTCGACGACCCAGCCGTGAGGAATCTCGGGATCGGAGTCGTCCACGCTGATGACTACCGCCCCAGTGGTGATTTCCACGCTCCAAACTCCTCCGCTACCTGTGGTCACCGTCGAAATATCCCCTTCCGTTGTGATCTCAACAGTGACCCGCTCGAGTCCTTGATCGACCCGGTCGCCCTCGGCGTCGGGCCTGAACTCACCGTCGCCGTCCACGTCGAGGAACACGACACCGACAATGGTGGAGGGCGCTGCCAGGAGGGTGGTCGTTGTGGAGGCATCTGGGGGCCCCGTTGTCGATGTCGTTGTCGCCGGAAGCTCAGGGATGGAGGTTGGCGGGAGGGTAGGTGCATCATCGATTACCAGGGCTTCCACATCGTCAAAGACTGCATTTACCGAATCGTTGACCGAACTTTCGACCTCGGAGTCCGGCTCACGGATGGGCTCCACAGCATCCCTTGCCGCCCCCTCTCTCCGCGCGGTCTCCTCCGAGTCGACAACATCCTCCGATTTCTCAGCCGTGAAGGTCTTAGGGGCGGGTTGGCCGACCATCAACTCCGCTTCGGCGGAGGAGATCCCGATCGAAAGCACACCCCAGGTCGCCACGACGGTGGCGAGAAAAAGAGCGATCCGCACGACAGTTGGCCGGCCCATCACCGCTCCTCGGCCTCAAATCTTTGGTAGGCCTCCACGATCGACGCCACAATCCGGTGACGGACCACGTCGCGAGCACCCAGCTCGACAAAGGAGACACCTGGGATCCCGGTGAGGATGCTGCGGACGACCCGGAGCCCGGAGTGACGCCCCGTCGGCAGGTCCGTCTGAGAAACATCGCCGGTGATGATCATCTTCGAATTGAAACCGAGACGGGTCAGAAACATCTTCATTTGCTCCGGCGTGGTGTTCTGCGCCTCATCGAGGATCACACACGCATCGTTGAGTGTCCTTCCACGCATATAAGCGAGCGGAGCTATCTCGATAGTTCCCCGCTCTATGAGCGAAGCAGTCTCTTCGGGGCCGAGCATGTCCCACAACGCGTCGTAAAGGGGACGGAGATACGGGTCGATCTTGGCAGACACGTCTCCGGGGAGAAACCCGAGCCGCTCCCCCGCCTCGACCGCCGGTCGGGTGAGGACGATGCGTCTGACTACTCCGTTGAGCAGACTGTCCACGGCGGCGGCCATGGCCAGATATGTCTTGCCGGTGCCAGCCGGGCCGATTCCGAATGTCAGAGTGTTTTCTCTGATGGTCTCAATGTATTTCTGCTGGCCGTGAGTCTTTGGCCGGATCATTCGTCCCCGACCCACCGGAATCCCGTCGCTCAGAACTCCGGAAGGACTGGGGACCTCGTCTCGCACCATCTTCACGACTTCGATGACCCGGCCCTCATCCAGGGCGTGGCCTTCCTGGACCAGGATCAGCAGCTCATCAAGGACCGTTCGAGCTTTCTCGACGTCCTCTTCGGAACCCCTCAAGACGACCTCATCCCCACGCGCGACAAACCGGACCTCAGGAAAGAGAGACTCGACCTGGCGGAGATGCCGATCGGACTCACCTATGAGATCCAGCATCAAGTGATGGCTGGGGACACGCAGACGCGTTTCGCTCTGGTCAGTGGACAAGGTGATGACGCCATCGTTTAGGCGTCAGGAGCATTTTATCGGCTTTTTGATATTCAGCTAGTGGGGTGTTTCAGAAGTAGCAACTGTCTTCACCGTTTGGGAAAGTGCGCCAAGTATCGCCTGGTCTCCTCTGCGTATCTCGGAGTGACTCGGGTCCTTGCGCAGCAACTGGATCGCCGCGAGGTATCTCTCCACCAGGTCGCCTGAATGGGCAGCTCCCAACGCATCCAGGTCGATCACCAGATCGCCGTCGGACGGAACCACCGGAAGAAGGTCTGATGCGGCGATTCCGTAGATCTCGGCCAGACGCACGAACCGTTGTACCGAGATAGCACGCTCTCCACGCTCGTAGGCTCCAACAACGGACGCCTTGAATTCGCCATTGGTGTTGGACTCGACCACACCAAGCGACCATGCTCGCTGCCGCCTGGCGGCGCGGAGTTTCTGACCCAGTGATACGTTGAACTTGTCGATCAAGGATGGCCCTCCCAAGAGCCCGGCCCACATCCTATCCGCCAGTTTGTGATCTTGCCATCACCGACGGTTTCGCGTGCTGACCACTCGATCAGGACATTAGCCTCGCGGCTGCGACGACGGCCGCCGATTCGACCCTGAGAGTGGTTGGTCCAAGATCCCAATGGACAACCCCTGAAGACAATTCTTCGTCGGAGAAACCCCCTTCAGGGCCGATGACCACAGTTCGCGCCTGAGGCGGGTCGGTATCTCCCCCCTGATGACATATCACCACCGGCCTGGCCAGATCACTCCAACCGACGAGGTCAGAGCTGGTTTCCATCAGCCACACGCCCCGAGATTGCTCAACGGCCGACAGAACCCACGAGAACACCTTGGCGCCTGAAGCAACACGGTTCTTGCCACGTGTCGTCTTGAGCCACTGCAATCTGGCGACTCCCAACTCAGCCAGTTTCTCGACGAGGAACCGCTGGCGGTCCTTGTTGGACGGAGGCGCAGAGGCGACCTCCAACTCGGAACTCCGCGGCACCTCCTGCTCATCACCACGGACGACGGCACGATCACCGAGAGTCCCCTTACCGAGATGGCCCAACCCATCGGTGTATGAGATCCGATCACCCCGATTCAGCCTGAGGACCTTCGTCAGATGCTTCCATTGCACGATGGAGAGGTTGAGAGAATCTCCATTCCAAGGGGCACCGACGACGACATGAGGCACCTGCTTCGTCAAGTCGATGCCGGTCGGTCGATTTTCTCACCGCGAAGCTCTGCCCAGCTTCTCAGAAGCGTCTCCTCCTCGGAGCTCAACTCGGATGGCACAACGACGTCGACCACGACAACCAAATCGCCACGGGTCCGGCGACCCAGAACTGTCATTCCTCGTCCCGGGATCCGGAACACACTCTTCGGCTGTGTCGCCGCTCTTATCTCGAGATCGATGGTGCCGCCTTCGATGAGGGGAATCTCGAGACGAGTTCCAAGTGAGGCCTCGGCCAGACCGATGGACACAATGTGGATGAGGTCGACGTCCTGGCGCTCGAACCTCGAGTCGGGAGCAACTGCGACCTCAACGAACAGGTCACCGGCCGGCCCTGCCCGCCCTCCAGACTCGCCCCGGCCGCTCAGACGCAACCTGGTCCCGCTGGAGACACCGGCCGGGATCTCGATACTCAGCATCACATCCTCTGATACAGACCCGGAACCGGCGCAAATGAGGCAGGGGTTGGTCAGCAACTCTCCTTCGCCGTTGCAGCGAGGACATGCGGTGACTGACATCATTGTCCCGAACAGCGAGCGACGAGCCACCCGCACCTGGCCGACACCGCCACAGTCCGGACAAGTAGTCAAATCGTGTCCTGGCTCGGATCCCGTCCCCGAGCAATCGGAACACGAAACCAGAGTCGGATATTCGACCGCAGCCTCACTCCCGAAAGCGGCCTCCTCGAGGCTCACCTCGGTTCGCACCAGGATGTCACGGCCACGCGACGATCTGGAGCCTGCGCCACCGAATACGCCACCATCGCCGAAAACGGATCGCAGCAAGTCGTCGAGGCCACCGAATCCGCCGAGCAAATCAGACAGATCGATGGTGTCCCCCCTGTCGTACCGACTCCGCCGATCGGGGTCGGAAAGCACCTCGTATGCCTCAGCAGCCTCACGAAACCTCGTCTCCGCCTGGGGATCGTCGTGGTTGGTGTCGGGATGTGTCTCGCGGGCTACCCGTCTGAATGCCTTTTTGATCTCCTCGAAAGAAGCTTCTCTCGCTACGCCGAGGATCTTGTAGTAATCACGGGCCACTAGTCGGACCGCGAGCCGATCTGCTCCTCGAGCTCACGGGACACCTCTTCAACGGCCGAGATCGCTCGTTTGTAGTTCATCCGCATCGGCCCGATCACCCCAACCGAGCCTGCCTCGCCGCTTGCGTCATAAGTCTTGGAGACAACCGCAAGATCAAGATCATCGGAGTCGAGCTCGAGACCGAGCTGGATCGAGGTTCCCGACGCGCCGGCCAGAAGTTTCATCACCTCGGCCTCACGTTCGAGTATCTGGAGCACCCTCCTCACCGTGGAGGCATCATCCCAAACGGCAGACATCCGCTGAGTGCCACCAACGAACATCTCGGTTCCCGCCGAGGCCGCCAAATGAAGGCCGTCCGTGATGGTCAGTACGGCTTCCCGCGTCGGCTCACCGATCTCTCTGAGCTCCTCATCGGACAACAGAGTCGCCCCACCAAGTTCCTCGCCAATGACGGCCGCCGCCACGAGACGCTGAGCATCCTCGATTTGACCCGGAGTGACCGGTACCCGTACGCGTCCCCTTTGCTGAACGACCCGGCCGCCCTCGGTGACAACAACCACGAGGATCTGGTCGGTTGTCACCTGAACCGTGTGCAGGGCGCGGATCCGGTCATGAGCCACTCCGGGGGCGATGACAACGGCAGGAAGATCGGTCACCTCGACCAACAACTCCGAGGTCGCCTCGAGCAGTTTCGACAGTTCGAAATGGACGTCACCAAAGAACGAATCGATCTTCTCCTGAGCCGCGTGCCGCAGGCGGCCCGGTCCGAGATGATCGACGTAGTAGCGATAGCCGGCGGCGGTCGGAACCCTGCCCGCCGACGTGTGAGGCTGGCTGACAAGCCCCTCTCTCTCCAGCGCAGTCAGATCGTTGCGCACAGTGGCAGTTGACACGGACAGACTGGAGTGTTCGACAATCGCACGAGAACTAACCGGCTCTCCGGTTCTTATGTGCTCCTCGACGAGGGCGCGCAACACTTCGGTACGACGATCTTCAAGCATTGGTCTCAGTGGAAACGATAGGAGGTTGTAGTGCTATTACCGAGCGGTGAACTGCGTCGGTCAGCAGAGGCTTGGCGATTTTGAGCCTGTCTTGATCTCTGACGATGACTCCCGCATCGAGCAGACGCCGACCATCATCGGAGTCCAGCAACGCCATGGTGCCTTCACCAGCAGCTACACCCACGACTCGTCGCAGTCCGACGAATAGGCGGTCCAACTCGACATCCCAGCCTTCGATCACTTCTTCGCCGGCGCGAGCCGAGCGGCTGTTCTCGATCGAGTCGACATACGCCTCGAGCCGACGGACATTGCGGAAGCGACGGCCGTTTCTGAACCCGTGGGCTCCGTTGCCGTAAGCCTCATACTCCCCTTGTGCCCAGACTGTGAGGTTGTAGCGGCACTCGTATCCGGCACGCGACCAATTGGAGACCTCGTATCGGGTTTGGCCGGCCACACCCAACACGGTGTCGGCGTACTCATATCGGTCCGCCTGTGTGTCCGGGTCAGGGGCCTCGGCTCCGTCTCTGACTGCGCGGCTCAGTGGTGTCCCCATCTCCACAGTCAATGCATAGCAGGAGACATGATCCGGAGCCAGGTCGATAGCCCGGCTCAAGGTGTCGCTCCATGAGTTGGTTGTCTCCCCAGGCGTGCCGTAGATGAGGTCGAGCGAAACATTCTCGAAGCCGGCCTCCCGGGCGGCCCGAACCGAGGATTCGATCTCGGCGGATTGATGTCCGCGGCCGAGCGCCACCAGAACACCCGGGTCAAAGCTCTGAGCGCCAAACGACACTCTGTTGAATCCGAGACCATGCAACGAGGTGGCCCGAACCGTGTCGAAGTCCTCGGGGTTGGCTTCGAGACTGACTTCGGCCTCATCGGCGATGCCGTGTTTCAGAGCGAGTGCATCCAGAACGTGACCCAGCAGGGACGGATCGACATGACTCGGGGTTCCTCCTCCAAAGTAGATCGCCTCGAGCGGGCGCCAGGGCTTTGAGGTTGAGATCTCGCTGCACACCGCAGCGATATAGCGATCGGCGAAATCTTCGCGCCCCGCCACAACTGCAAAGTCACAATAAGGGCAGATCGAGGTGCAGAAAGGGACGTGAACGTAAGCGGCGGAGCTTCGGGAGTAGCCGTCGGCCTGAGTAGGGGTCACGAGTCATCGTCCACTTTGAGGGCAGCAACGAAAGCCTCTTGCGGCACTTCGACCGAACCAACCATCTTCATTCTCTTCTTGCCCTCCTTCTGTCGCTGAAGGAGTTTCTTCTTCCGGCTGATGTCACCGCCGTAACACTTGGCCGTGACGTCTTTTCGTTTGGCTTTCACGGTCTCCCGACTGATGATCCGGCCGCCAATGGCGGCCTGGATGGGAACATCGAAGAGCTGTCTCGGGATAAGGCCTCGGAGACGGCCGGTCATCTTCTTCCCGTAGGCGTCCGCCCCGTCGCGATGAACGATGGCGGAGAACGCGTCGACCGGTTGGCCGTTGAGAAGGATATCGACCTTGACCAGATCGGCTTCCCTGTAGTCGGCGGGCTCATAGTCCAACGATGCGTAGCCCTTGGTCTTCGACTTGAGAATGTCGAAGAAGTCGAAGACGATCTCGGCTAGCGGTATCTCGAAGTCGAGCTCGACCCTCTCGGGACTCAGATAGTTCATGTCTCCGACGATGCCCCGCCGGCCTGTCGCCAGCTCCATGATCGGCCCGACGTACTCGGTCGGGGTGAGGATCATCGCCTTCACATACGGCTCGGCGACCCCAAGACGATCAATACTCTCAGGAAGATCCTGTGGCGACTTGATCTCGTTGACCGAACCATCCGGCATCGTGACCCGATACGCAACCGATGGTGCGGTTGCCACCAGATCGAGGTCGTATTCCCTCTCCAGACGCTCCCTCACGATCTCCATGTGAAGCAGGCCGAGGAACCCACACCGAAACCCGAATCCGAGGGCCTTGGATGTCTCCGGCTCCCATGCCAGCGAAGCATCGTTGAGTCTCAGTTTCTCCAACGCCTCCCTGAGTTTCTCGAAGTCGTCACCATCGGTCGGAAAGAGCCCGGAGAACACCATCGGGTTGGGCTCGGCGTAGCCGGGAAGAGCCTCGGTCGCTGGTGTTCGAGCTCCGGTGATCGTGTCACCGACCTTGATCCTGTCGATCTCCTTGACGCCGGTGATCAGATATCCCACCTCGCCGGGTCCGAGGGTGCCGACCGGGACGAATGTCGGGGTGAGGTATCCGATCTCGTTGGCGGCGTGGACCTCCTTGGTGGCCATAAACCGGAGATTGTCTCCGGAACCAAGGTGACCATCGACCACGCGGACATAACAGACCACCCCGCGGTATGCGTCGAAATAGGAGTCGAAGACCAGGGCACGCAACGGAGCGTCTGGATCACCTCTGGGCGGTGGAACCTCCCGCACCACGGTTTCGAGCACCTCATCGATGCCGGCCCCTGTCTTGGCGGACAAGCGCACAATGTCGCCCGCCGAGCCTCCCAAGATGTTGACGATCTCGCCTGCAGCTCGATCGGGGTCTGCGGCCGGCAGATCGATCTTGTTGATCGCAGGTATGACCTCGAGCCCGGCCTCGATGGCCAGATATGCATTGGCCACAGTCTGAGCCTGAACGCCCTGCACAGCGTCGGTGATGAGAAGAGCCCCCTCACACGCAGCAAGCGAACGGCTCACCTCATATGAGAAGTCGACGTGGCCCGGCGTGTCGATGAGGTTGATCACGTACTCCTCGCCATCCGAAGCCATGTAGTTGAGTCGAGCGGTTTGCGCCTTGATCGTGATCCCGCGCTCTCGCTCCAGATCCATGCTGTCGAGGAGTTGATCTCGCATATCTCTTTCACTCACGGCTCCAGCCTTCTCCATGAGACGGTCGGCGAGGGTCGACTTGCCATGGTCGATATGGGCGATGATTGAGAAATTGCGTATGCGCGTTTGCTCGGTCATGGAGTGGTCCGTCGAGTCGGTGGAGAGGGGGCCGCATTGTACCTTCGACTGGGCCACTGCTACCGTTCCCGCCGCAGCCCGGGTTACGCCCGGCGCAGCCACTTTTCTCCATCCAGTTGGATTTCACATGGCCAACAACAATTCACAAAAGAAGCGAAACCGCCAGAACGAGAAGCGCCGTCTGAACAACCAATCGCTCATGAGCGACCTCAAGACCAGTGTCAAGAAGGTCGAGACCGCGGTGGAGGCCGGTGAGCCCACCGACGTGTTGTACCAGGACGCTCAGAAGAAGATCGATGTTGCAGCGGAACAGGGTGTCATTCACGCCAACGCTGCGGCCCGCAAGAAGTCTCGTCTGGCCACTCTGGTTTCAAGCTAAAACCCGTTCAACCCCTCTCTTTGACGAGCCCGGCGTCAACAACGCCGGTGGAACGGTGGCAGCGACGACCAGGGCGCATCAGCCCTCGACGCGTTCGAAGAATGGCTCGTGGGCCTTCCGGCCACCACTCCCTACACCGGTTTTAGCCTCTACGGAGCTTTGCTCGCTGGTGTTGCCACTGCTCGGTCGCCGTTCGGCGCCTGGGGATCGAAGACGGGCGATGAGACTCGCCGAGAAGATTGGCACCGCGTATGTCGCTCCGCTCCGTGAGTACAGCGCCGACCACCTGCGCACAAACCAATCCAAAGACCAGGCGACAGAGGCCGCTGCATAACCAAGCGACCCGAACGCATAGCCATCCTTGGAGGAAGCATCTCGGCGCTGACCGCTGCCCTACTGGCTGACCAACACGCCCGAGCTGAGGGCCCCACCTCTCCCGTTGCCATAACCACAACCTCCTTCCATCGAGGTCCGCATTCATGTACAGACCGGGGCGGAAAGGCAATGGTCGACTGATGTAGCTGTAAGACAGGTGGTGTAAGCTGTAGGAGATGAAACGTCTCCAGATAATGATCGATGAAGACCTCGACGACGCTCTCGGTCTCGAGGCCAGGAAGCAGCGCACGTCGAAGGCCGCTCTGATTCGCCGCTTCGTTCGCCAACAGCTCGGGGACGAGCTTGGCGGCGACGATGCCATTTTCGAAATGGTCGGTGTCGATGACTTCGAGCCCGAACCTATCGACGACGTCGTTTACAGGTGATATTCGTAGACACGTCTTTTTGGGTCGCATTGCGAAATCGACGCGACACTGATCACACGGAGGCACGAGGATTGTTGTCGAGCCCCGACCTTTCCCCTCTTCTCACCACAAACCACGTGATCGGCGAGACCTGGACGTTCCTGCGACGTCGCGCCGGACATGACTCGGCGGTCGCCTTCCTCGATGTGATCGGCAGGTCGAAGAGGCTGGCGATCGAGCACGTGTCTGAGCCGATCGAGACTCAAGCCATGAGATGGCTGAGGCGCCACGATGAGCGGGAGTACTCCTTTGTCGACGCCATCAGCTTCCAGGTCATGGCCAACTCACGGATTGACTCCGCTTTGGCGTTCGACGGCGACTTCACGGCGGCCGGGTTCGTGGAACTCCGCCACCCCGAAGGCCCATAGTGGGGAGTGTCGTACTCGAGGCCCTATTCCGAGCGGTTTGATGCTTACGCATACCACCGACACATTGCGACAGTGAGCCTCTCCAGGGTGACTCGATGAACCTCTTCGGGCATGGTCTTCATTGTGCGATCTGCTCTGACCAGCGCCTGCTGGGCCTTTCGCAGTGACGATTCGCGCACTCTTCCACGAGAGGACCAGATTCGGGAAAGCTGTCGGTCTGAGCTTCTACCTCCAACCCAATCCCTGAAAGTGGCCTCGTCGGGCGCAGCCGCCGCCAGCGATCGCTTCTTGAGGTCACTCTCCAGAGACACCAGAAAGACAAGCGGATGCCCGTGAACCAAGAAGTCGGAGAGACGACGTAGCGCCAGGCCGACATCCCCCCTGCCAATGGCGTCTGTGATGTGCCAGGTCGGCTCGTCGGGCCTGTTCTTGAAACGATCGAGAATCAGGGCCGGTGTAATCTTGCCCTGGGTCTCCTCGAGCTGATCCAGCGCATGACCCATGCTGGCGGTATCGGTTCCGAACCTTTGGAGGAGGGCATCGGCGGCGCCTTTCTCCAGAGTGAGTTCACGCTTGCTCACCTCGGTGTCGAGCCATTGTGCCGCCTGACGCTCCCACATCTTACGGATCGATACGGTGGCGCCACGCTCCTTGGCCATGTCCGTGAGACGTTTGCCTACGGATCCTGACGCTACCAACACAACCTCGGCCAGTTGGAGGTCGGCGCCCTCGAGCAACTCGCAAAGTGTCTCCACCTCGGCTTTCTGGAGATTCTGGGCGTCCACCAGTTCCAGACCCTGGGCATCACCGAACAACGACCCCGACTGGAGAAGAGGGACCATCGGCTCGAGTTCGGAACGGAGCGCACCGTCGCCGGCTTCGCCGGCTCCTCGGCCTGGCACGTCAATGCGCACCACGTCATCGCGACTGAGCCCTTTGCCGACAAAGTGCTTGGTGGCTGCAGCGAGCATCTGTTCCCTTTCACCAGGGCCGGCGTTTGAAGGACCTGCGACGATCAGAAGTGACACAGTGTCAACGTAGCGGCTCGCTACGACCAAAAAGCCGCGCCAGGTCGCACGCCATGGCGACATCGTGAACCCGGATGATGTCGGCGCGATGTTCCAAGGCGAGAGAAATGTAAGCGGCCACCCTGTGGCCATCCCTCTTCCGAGGTATGGGTATCAGAACGGGTTTGCCGAGCGAGTGAAGATGCTCCGACTGAGCTATAACGGCTAGCTGCATCTGGGTGTAGGACTCGTAGTCGCCCCGATAATTGAGGGCGATCCCGGGATCGATGATCACGTTTTCAATGCCGGCCGACTCGAGGTCGTGGAGAAGCCGACGGAATTGCTCGGCTGTGTGCTCGGCTTTATCATTCCGGAGCTCTACATCCGCGACGTCGTGGGGGTTTGCCCCTTCGATGTGAACAGCGATCGCGGCCACCCCCGTTGAGGCAACCACCTTCCTCATCGCCGGGTCGGCGAGGCCCCCGGTGTCATTGACGATCACGGCTCCGGCCGCGACCGCCGCCCCTGCAACATCGGCTTTCCAGGTGTCTATGGCGACTAGATGCCCTTCGGCAACCATGGCCTCGATGACCGGGACCGTTCTCGAAACTTCATCTGCGACGTTGATGGTTGGATTGTCGAAGTGCGACGACTGACCCCCGAGGTCGATGAGGGCCGCCCCCCAGGTTCGGTAGCGATCGGCCATCAGAAGCGCATCATCAGTGGTGTGGGCAACAGTGTGGGTGTTCTTCGAGTCGGGAGAGACATTGATGACACCCATCACGTAGGTCAACTCGCCGAGAGGGAGATCGGTGTCGCCCAGTGTCAGCACATCGCCCATGGGACGAGGTTAGGAGAGGGGAACGACAACGTCTCCGACCTCGTCGGTTCGCACCACCTCGGATCCCGACTTCTCGAGGATCTCGATCACCCATTCCGCGGGATGGCCGAAGTCATTGCGTCCAACAGATATCACGGCCAGGTCGGCGCCCACCTCTTCCAACCATTCGGGGTCAGAAGTCCCAGCGCCCTGATGCGGAACCTTGAGCACATCCGCCCTGAGATGGGAGAGCTCACGTTGTGCGAATGTTTCGATGTCGCCCACAAGAAGCATGGTCCGCTTCGGCCCGACGACGGTGAGAACAATCGACTGGTCATTGGGCGAGGAATACTTTCGCAGTGGCCCCTCCACAACCAAACTCAAGGACCCCAGACGAAAGGAGACGCCCACTTGCGGTTCGACGACCGGAACGCCGTATTCACCCAGCGCAGACGTCAACCTCGCCAAGGTCGCGGTGACGTGAGGATCGGTTCGCATCCAGACCTGCCCCAACGGGATCTTGCCTACCAGGCCAACGAGTCCGGTGGCGTGGTCGGCGTGTACGTGGCTAAGAACAACCAGTTCAAGCCGGTCTACTCCGTACTCACGCAATCGCTCGGCAAGCACCAAAGCATCCGGGCCGCCGTCGACGAGGGCGAATTTGTCATCTCCGCCGTGAATCAGGATGGCGTCGCCCTGGCCGACATCGAAGACAACCACCCCCGGGTCGGGAGCGGGCGATCCTCCACCCAAAACCAGAAGCAAAACGACCAACGCTCCTCCGACAGCGACCGGCGATCGGATCGGTGGCAGGCGGACCGCGACAACTCCTGTCAGGAGGATCGCCAGAAGGGGAACGGCTTCGAGCTGTGGCCATATCGCAGCACCTCTCGCCAATAGAAGAACCAGGTTGGCCAACCAGGCGGCAATGTGAAGCAGAAACGACGGACCCGCCACACCGACGGCTCCAACCAAAGTCGAAGCGGCGACGACAGGGGCTGCGATCAGGTTGACCAGCGGTGACATCATCGGAACGGAGCCGAAGTGAGCGAGGATGAGAGGAGCCACAGCAACCTGGGCCCCCAAAGTTATGGCCAAGGCACGAACCACCCCGCCGCCGCCCAAAGGCCATCGGGCTCCGATCAGCACACCAGCAGTTGCAGCCACCGAGAGCTGAAAACCGGCACTACCGGTTAGCCGGGGATCCAGCACCAGGAGAACGATCACCGCGAGCGAGAGCAGTTGCCATGCTTCCAGAACGATCCCGATGAGTCGTCCACCCAGAGCAATGCCGGCCATTACCGAAGCCCGCATGACCGAGGGCTCGAATCGAGTTGCCGCCGCGTAGATGGGCAGACCGATCAATCCGACGAGGGCGCGACGCCTGGGTCCGAGAGCAAGAGGACCGGCGGCAAACACAAGAAGGCCCAGGAAGAGAGCGACGTTTGAACCGCTCACCGCAACGAAGTGAGAAAGTCCGGCGAGACGCATCGCCTCGATGTCTGCCGCATCGACATTGGAAGTGTCACCGATGAGAAACCCGGCAACAAGCCCACGGCCCGGATCGAAAGGCTTCAGGGCGAACATGACCCGGTTCCGCAACGCGTCACCGAGACGAAGGGGCACCGCGGAGGACGGTGATATCAGCTCGAGCGATGTGACCCTCACCCGGGCTCGATACTCGTGAACACCCCGCCGGCCAGGATCCCCCCGACGCGTCCCCACAAAACTGACGGTGTCGCCTCGACCGAATCCACCGGGCTTGTCGATGTCGAAGAGAAGCCCGCCATCTTCGGTCAGGGCCACCACCCAATATCCATATCGCCCCTCGGCCGGGTCGCTAGCAAGGACTGCAATTCCCGAGACGGGTCCCGAATCAAGGGGTTGGGGTGCTGAGTTCTGTGCGATGAGCGTGGTGACCAGCCACGTGGCGATCGCCACCGCTATCCAGGGACGCGACACCGGAGGCGGCAGGGCCGGGTGCTCGAGTGTCAAGGGACACGGACCAGATCACGAATTGAAGCCAGCTTCGCCTCACCTATCCCACCGACCTGGAGCAGATCCTCAACCACAGTGAAGGGACCGTTCTGCTCCCGGTAGGCAACGATCCGCTCGGCCAGAACCGGTCCCACGCCAGGGAGCTCTTCGAGATCTTTCGCCGACGCCCTGTTGAGCGCCAGGGGTCCGTCTTCGGATGACTCGTTCATCGAGTCCGGGCCGGGAACCACGACCTGATCACCCGAGTGGAGGGGAGCAGCAAGGTTGATCCGATCGACCAGCGCTCCAGGGCGAAGACCGCCCGCGGCCTCGATGGCGTCGGCAACGATCGATTCGGGCGCGACACGAACCACCCCCGGTGAGAGCACCCACCCCGCAACATGAACGTCAATACTCTCCGTGGCTATCGCCACGTCTGGCTGGGTTGACGACCCTGTCAGTTCCGGGGGACGGTTCAGGGAGCCAAGTGAGCCACCAACCAGAGCTGCCGCCCCAACAACAACTGCGACCGCTACGGCGCGGCTCACCGACCGCCTGCCCACTCCACCCACATACTCGACTAACTAGCCGATTCGACCGCCCAAAGGAACCCTTCCGACGGCCTTCCTATTGAAAGCGGGACTGGAGGTGACGGGCCTCCACTTCGAGGGGGATGGCCATGTAGGAGTCGCGGTGGCTCAGACCATCACGTCTTCCGCGCAGGTAATCACCCAGATAGCTACTGAGGAAGCCGAGAACACCGAGATCGAACCATTGCCGGACATGGACCAACTCGTGGATGATGAGAACGCTGAGTTGCGCTCTGTCCCCGTTGAGAGCTCTCGGATCGACAAAGATCCAGCGAGACACAGTCATAGCCTGGATGCCGCGGCCCCAGATCCTCGTCATCAACGGAGAGACAGATCTGAGCCACACCTGCTCAGGCCGTATCGGGTGAATGAGAACCCTCAGCTCGTCGATGTCCACTCCCGCCGCCGTGAGGATGCGCCCGGCGTTCACCCGATAACGATGTTGACCAGGTTTGGCTGGCGAACGATCACCTTGCGCACCTCGTGACCCTCGATCCAACTCTGAATTCTCTCGAGGCCCAACGCTTGTTCCTCCGCTTCCTGCGGCGTGATATCGCTCGCCACCTCGACCCGATCCCGGACCTTCCCGTTGACCTGGACGATCATGGTCACCGTCTCCACCAGCACCAGTTGCTCATCCCAGGCCGGCCAGTCCTCGAGGGCCAGCATCACCTCGTTGCCCCGGATCTCCCAGAGCTCGTGTGCAAGGTGCGGCGCCATCGGCGAAAGCATCAGCAGCATGAGCCGGATCGCTTCGTCATAGGTCTCCTGCCGGGGCTCGTCGGAGACATAGTCAGCCAAATCGTTGGCGAGGATCATCAGCGCAGGTATCGCCGTGTTGAATCGGAATCTCTCAATGTCGTCGGTGACCTTGCGTACCGTGCGATGGGCCGTTCCGAGAATCTCTCGATCCGCCTCGGACTCTTCGCGATCGACAAAGGCCACCTCACCGGAGCCGAGTTTCCACACACGCTCGAGGAAACGACGGGTCCCGTCGACTCCGTTCGGGTTCCAAGCGGCGTCGTCCGTCGGCGGTCCGATGAAAAGGTGGAACAGCCGTAACGAATCTGCGCCGTGCGAGGCAAAGAGATCGACCGGATCAACCACGTTGCCTTTCGACTTCGACATCTTGGCGCCATCGAGCGTGATCATCCCCTGCGTGAACAGTCGTGTGAAAGGCTCCTCAACCGTGGACAGCCCCATATCGAAGAGGACCTTGGTGATGAATCGGGCATAGAGAAGATGGAGGACGGCGTGCTCGATGCCACCGATGTACTGGTCGATCGGCATCCAGTACGCCGGTTTGGCCGAGTCGAAGATGGCCTTGTCGTTGTGAGCGTCGGCGTATCGAAAGTAGTACCAGGAGGAGTCGACAAAGGTGTCCATGGTGTCGGTCTCTCGCGTAGCGGGGCCATCACAACTCGGGCAGGTCGTGTTGACGAAATCGTCGTCCGCTGCCAGCGGTGACTTTCCTTTGGGGACGTAGTCCTCGATGTCGGGGAGAAGCACGGGAAGCTCTTCCTTGGGAACCGGCACCAGCCCGCAGTGGTCACAGTTGACCATCGGTATTGGGGAACCCCAGTAACGCTGGCGGGAGATCAGCCAGTCGTGGAGGCGATACTGGATCGTCGGTTCGCCGATCCCTTCTTCTTCCATCCAGGCGATGATCCGCTTCTTCGCCTCGACCTGATTGAGACCGTCGAGAAAATCCGAGTTGATGGTGGGTCCGTCGTCGAGATAAGCCTCGCCATCCCAATCGTCCGGGGGCTGGACGGTGCGAACGATGACGATGCCGTACTTGGTGGCGAATTCCCAGTCTCGCTGGTCCTGGCCAGGGACTGCCATGATCGCCCCGGTTCCGTACCCCATCAGCACGTAATCGGCAATGTAGATGGGAACCTCGGCTCCACTCACCGGGTTGATGGCGAACGCACCTGTGAACACGCCGGTCTTGTCACCCTCGGCCATCCGCTCGATCTCGGACTGACGCTGAGCTGCGGCGATGTACTCCCTGGCCTCGGTCTCGGTCTCAGAGCCGTCGATGAGCGACTCCACCAACGGATGCTCGGGAGCGAGGACACAGAAGGTCATCCCAAAAACTGTGTCGGGTCGTGTCGTGAACACATCGAACGAGCCGCCGCCCTCGACATCGATTCTGAAACTCGCGCCCTCGGAGCGACCGATCCAGTTTCTCTGCATTGTCCGAACCCGGTCGGGCCAGTGCTCCAGCGTTTCGATGTCGTCGAGCAGACGATCGGCATAGTCGGTGATCTTGAAGAACCACTGAGCGAGGTTCTTCTTGACGACAGGTGTGTCGCAACGCTCGCAGAGACCGTCGATTACTTGTTCATTGGCCAGGACCGTCTGATCCTTGGGACACCAGTTGACCGGTGCCTCGGCCTTGTAGGCCAGGCCGCGCTCGTAAAGCTCGAGGAAAAGCCACTGGTCCCAGCGATAGAAGTCGGGTTGATGGGATGCAAGCTCTCGATTCCAGTCGTACATCGACCCGAGCTGTCTGATTTGAGCCGACATCGTGGAGATCTGATTCTCGGTGTTGGACTTGGGATGAATGCCGCTGTCGATCGCTGCGTTCTCCGCGGGTAGCCCAAAGCTGTCCCAGCCCATCGGAGAGAGGACGTTGTAGCCCTGCATTGTCTTGTACCGGGTCAGCAGGTCGCCGTATGTGTAGTTCCTGACATGACCCTGATGGATTGCGCCCGACGGATATGGATACATGCAGACGTTGTAGAACTTGGGCTTGGACGCGTCTTCGGTGACCTGGAAGACCTTCTCGGCCTCCCACCGCTCCTGCCACTTGGATTCGATGGACTTGTGGTCGTAGGACATCTGAAGCCGGGAGGGTAACCACGAATAGGGCGTGAACAACGGGAGCCGCCAACTGGCACACCGGTGAGCCTCACACCATGATGGCCGTCAAGCCAACGAGGAGTCGAAGAGCATGATGATCGAGCGTGTCGGTGTTATCGGTGGGGGTCTGATGGGGTCCGGGATCGCCGAGGTGTGTGCCAGAGCAGGTAGCGATGTCATCGTTCACGAGATCAACGCCGAGGTCGCAGAAGCGGCCCTCGCTCGAATGGAGAAGTCCCTGGATAGAGCTGTAGAACGGGACAAACTCGATCAGACAGGACGAAGCGAGATTCTCAGCCGCATCACGCTCTCTACAGACCTGACCGAGCAGGCCGACCGGCAACTCGTGATTGAGGCCGCCACCGAAAACGAGGGCCTGAAGAAACAGATCTTCACCGACCTCGACGAGATCGTCACCGACTCCGACGCCATCTTCGCTTCCAACACGTCCTCGATTCCTATCACCAGGATCGCCTCGGCAACCCGTCGCCCCGATCATGTCGTCGGATTGCACTTCTTCAACCCGGTCCCTGTCATGGCGTTGGTCGAACTGGTAACAACGGTGATGTCCGACCCCACCGTCGAGAACCGGGCCCAGGCGTACGCCGAGAGCGTCGGCAAAACCGTGATCCGCGCCAAGGACCGTGCCGGCTTCGTGGTCAACATGCTTCTGATCCCCTTCCTTCTGGGAGCGGTCCGGATGTACGAGGCGGGAGTGGCTACGAAAGAGGACATCGACACGGCCATGCGGCTTGGAGCCAACCATCCGATGGGACCGCTCGAGCTGGCCGACTTCGTCGGTCTCGACACCACGAAGTATGTGGCAGACGTGCTCTTCGAGGAGTACAAGGAGCCGATGTACGCCTCTCCCCCGTTGCTGACCCGGATGGTGGAAGCCGGTCTCCACGGTCGCAAGACCGGCCGGGGCTTCTACGACTACGACTGATCTGCTTGAAAGAAGTCTCTTGACTTGTGGCGGAGCCTTGGGTACAGTCGAACATATGTTCGATGCTGGGGCTTCTGGTGTCGGACTCTTGGCGGGGGAGACCGACGAATATGACTCTCTTTTCGACGACGAGTTTGATGATCTTGTCTACCGGTTGACTCTGGAAGCATTAGCCGAGGACGCCGAGGGTCAGGACGCTTCAAGTCGTCAAGTCCTGGCTTCCGGCCTCAACCGGATCCCCCCCGGACCTCATCTGGCGGCTGTTGTCGGCTGGGTGGAACGCTCCAACCTCAACGGATACGACCTGGTGCGGGTGATGAAAGCTCCCGGGAACGCCTGGTAGCCCACTTCCAGGCCGGAGCAATGGCCGACACCGTCGAAATCTCTCACAGCGCACCGGGCGACTCTGATTCTCTTCCGAAGCGGATAGAGGAGGCGTTCGAGTTCGCTTCCGACGAGATTCGGGCTGCGCTCACTCTCACCCGCAACGCCGCCGACAGGAGAGTGTCGCTGTCGTCCGATCTATGCGAGCGACTCCCCCAGGTCTTCAGGTTGCTGGATCAGGGTCTGATCGACCTGCCGAGAGCCCGCGTCATCGTCAACGGAACCGACCATCTCGACGAGACCACCGCTAGAAAGGTCGCCGATGAGGTGATCCCCAAAGCTCCCCTGCTCACCACCGGCCAACTCTCCGCCCTGATCAGAAGACTCTGTGTCGACACCGACCCCGACGACGCCAAGAAGCGACATGAGGCCGCCGTCGAGGAACGCACACTGTGGATCGAACCGACAGTCGACGGCACCGCCAACCTCCATTTACTCGATATTCCTATTGCTACTGCTTCCGCCGTTGGACGAAAAGTCAACGGTCACATGATCTCTTTGAAAAACGACGGCGATCCGAGACGTCACGACCAGCTACGAGCCGACATTCTCTGCGATCTGATACTCGGTAACGACCTACCCGGACTCAACAGCCGTGGTCTCGTCGACATACGCGTCAACCTGACCACCCTCGCCGGGCTCGACGACAAAGCCGGCGAAATCCCCGGAATGGGCCCCGTCATTGCCGACGTCGCCCGCAAAGTCGCTTTCGCCCAACAGAAAGCCGAATGGCGGGTGACTGTTATCGACGACAACGGTGAACTCATCCTTGCTGAAAACACCCGGAGAAGACCAACCGCCGCTCAAATCCGAGAGATACACGCTTCACACCCCACCTGCACCTTCCCCGGATGTCGAATCCCAGCAGAGAACTGCGACCTCGACCACAACACCCCCTGGGCCCAAGGCGGACCCACCACCACAAAAACGTCAACCCCAAATGCCGCCACGACCACATCCTCAAAGACCACGGATGGACACATCGCTATGAGGACGGCCGCCACATCTGGACCAGCCCCCTCGGCCACACCTACATCACCAACGGACAATCACCATAGAAGCCGAGGGGTTTCACCCCTCCGGCTCCGTCAGCCGCGAAGTGCCGATACCAATATGCCGGGAAACCGGGTCAGTTTTCCGTCGCCTGCGTAGTAGGTGAGGCGTTTTGCCGTGGTCTGCGCGGTGTCGTTGGTCACGAACCACGGTGGGCGTGGCGAGAGGTAGAAACTGCCATGCCTGACTCCCCGCGGGAACGGCCGGAATGGAGCCTTGACCACCGACTTTTGAGGGTGATCGAAAAGCAGCGCGTTGTGAACCACCCCGATGCCGGACTGGACATCGTCCATTGAGGAACCGGGATAAGCGCCCCAGGCCGCCCTTCCGGTCAGGAACCCCACTCCGGTCCAGGCATTGACGGCAACGGTCCCATATCGAAGATCGGCGATGGCGCTGTCCAGACCCTCGCCAAGTTCCTTTGCGGTCTGAGGATGAATGATGATATTGGCCCCAAGCGTCCCCTGCAGCGTCTCGTTGGAGAACCTCACCGCCTCTTTGAGGAATTCGGCAGGGGTGGAGGCCTCGAGCTTGGTGGTCGCATAGACCGGGCCAAAGAACTCCTCGTTGAAGCAGTAGGCGTTGGCATCCGTCGGGTCGACACCGACGATGAGAGTCCGTTCGACATTGGATTCCAGTTTTTCCGCGTCTGGATAATGGTCCCTTGCGGCCTGCTGTCTCTCGTCGGCGCCCGGGTAGTAGGCGGGTCGCTCTTCGGCTTTGGAGAGAGCGTCTCTCACTGCGTCGACCAGCGCATCACCCTGTTCCCAATCTGTAGGCAGCACGAGTACCTGAGACGCGATGCAGTTGTATCCGTCGTTGTGCAGCTTCTGCGTCGCCAGGTGTTCCGCCTGGTAGGCAATGTCGGCTTTGGTCCAGGGTCCGGGGACGATGATGGTCGGGCTGACACCGCCTAGCTCGGATGTGATCGGCTTGCCGATTGTCGGCTGGCTGTTCGCCTTCCTCTGAGCCCCCTCTGCCCCCGAGCCGAAAACGATGGCGTCGTGGGTGCGAGAGCTCCCGGTTAGATGAATCGTGTCAACAACATCGTGTCCTGTGAGATAGGCGCCGACGTCACCGGCCCCGTAGGCGAACCGCACGAAGCCTGACTCGATCAGCGGGGCGAAGATTCGCTCGAAGATCGGACCGAGGTAATCGTTGACCGGATTCATCTTCACCATGACTACTTCCCCGTCGGCATACATCTTGTAGAGAATGTCGAGGGGGACGATCGAGGAGATGTTTCCGGCGCCGAGCACGAGGGCGACTCTTCCCTCGTGGTCCGGGTTGCGGTAGAAACGGGCCGTTTGCCCAGACAACTCCTCGCGCTTCACACCAGGCTGCATCCAGACATCCACGGTGTAGCCATGCAGCAGAAGAGTCTCGTGGATATTGGTCGGGTAAACCCGGGCCACGGCTTGACCATTCGGCTGTTCCCAGGTCTTGAGACCCTCGAGGACATCCTCGTCGGCTTGGAGGGCCGAGAGTGTTGCCGCGGTGGCATGAAGCCAGCCAAGAAGCGCATACGGGCCCGAGATCCACTCCTCCCCGGCGAGAGGAGATCGCGGGTCGATCCCCTTGGCTGCTACTCCAGCGTCTGCCCACTCCTCGGCGTGCGCCACCGTTAGTTCGACAAGCTGATGGAGACAGTCGATCTTCTCAGCGATCGGGAGGGTTGCCCACGCTTTCTTGCTCTGGGAGAGGGCTTCGAGCTCGTGGTCTATCTGAGTGGTGTCCATCGCTTTCCTGAGGCTGGGCGATGGGGCACTAGGGCATGTCGGCGATAACCGCCCTGAACTCGTCCTCAGTGAGTGCCGCCATCGACGTGGTGCTGACGTTGCCCTGAGCTCCGAGAGCAATCAGTGCCTTGGCTGCGGTGATGTTATCGGGAGCCTCAACGATCGTGAGGAAGTCGTACTCCCCCATCGTCAGATAGAAGTCCTTCAACGTCACTCCAATCGCGGCCAACTGCTCTCTAGCAGCATCCACTCGTGCGGGTGACTCCTTGATCGATGCCATCCCTTGGGCCGTGTAGCTGCCCAATGTTATGAATGTCGCCATCTTTCCTCCTATGTTGACGGCGATTCCAGAACCTAGTCTTTTCCTTCTCGCACGTGTCTGTCCTACCGAAAGACGTCCGGAACGATCGGATCCTGCTCCCTGCGTCGTGAGCCTAGACCGGACAAATACTGTTTCGGGTAGTCGTGGCCGGTATAAGCGAGGTCGATTGCCGCATTCATGGTCCAGTAGGGGTCGACGAGATGGGGACGGGCCATCACACACAGGTCGGCGCGGCCGGAGACCAGGATGTTGTGGATGTCGTCAATTGAAGACACCGCACCCACGGTCATGGTGGCGATCCCCACTTCGTTGCGGATTCGATCACTGAACGGGGTTTGATACAGCCGCCCATACTCGGGCCGGGCATCAGCGGACGTCTGACCGGTTGACACATCGATCAGGTCACATCCGTGGCTCTTGAGGGCATCGGCGAGGACAACCGCGTCGTCACCGTCAAACCCCCCTTCGACCCAATCGGTTGCCGAGATCCTCACCGAGATGGGCTTTCCCTCTGACCAGACCTCGCGCACCGAGTCGAAGACCTCCAGCGGGTACCGCATCCGGTTCTCCAACGAACCGCCGTACTCGTCAGATCTCTGGTTGGCGAGGGGTGTCAGAAAGCTGGACAGGAGATACCCGTGGGCGATGTGCAGCTCGAGCCAGTCGAAGCCGGCGCGGTCGGCTCGAATGGCAGCCTCCACATGTTGACCCCG